>JAWOJH010000034.1:0-24108 GCA_046481725.1 Methyloceanibacter sp.
TCTTCGTTTTCCCACCACCAGCGGCCGGCGCGCGGGTGCTCGCCAGGCTGCACCGCGCGCGTGCAGGGCGCGCAGCCTATCGACACGAAGCCGCGCGCGTGCAGCGGGTTCACCGGCACATTATTGGCGGCGACATAGGCGGTGAGATCGTGCGTCGACCAATCGGCGACGGGATTGGCCTTGATCAGGCCGCGCGCCTCGTCCCAGGCCGCCAGCGGCACCTCGGCGCGCGCGTCGGAGTGCTCGCGCCGGAGACCGCTGATCCAGCCTTGCGCGCCCTCCAGCTCGCGATTGAGCGGGCGCACCTTGCGGATTTCGCAGCAGGCCTTGCGATTGTCGATCGAATGGCGGAAGCCGTACACGCCGTCGCGCGCCACCAGTTCCTCCACCTCGCGCGCTTCGGGCGCCACCAGGCGGATGCGCACGCCGTAACGGATTTCCGACAATTCGACCGTCTCCAGCACTTCCGGGAACAGCCGCCCGGTGTCGAGGGTGAACACGTCGATCTCGGCACCGGACTCGGCGATGGCGTGCAGGATCGCCTGGTCCTCGAGCTGAAGGCTGGTCGAGAACACGATGCGGCCTTCGATCCGCCGCCGCATCTCGCGGATGCGGTCGGTGAGGCTCTTGACCCGCGTCAGCCGCGCGTCGAGCGACTCCGCCTCTGTGCGCGACGCGTCGCGGCGCAGCGGCAGCAAGTTGCGGTAGCCGCGCTGATAATTGTGCTTGATGCGCGACACCGACGCCTTCCAGATCGTCGCATGCTCGGGATCGTCGATCTCGGCCGTGTCGAAGCCCGAGCGCAGCAGAAATTGTGCGAGATCGGGGATCAAATGGCCGACCGCCCTGATCTCGCCGGTGAAACCGTGCCGCTCGCGCAACAGCACCGCTAGGCTGATGCCGCGCCCGTCGCCGAACGCGGGAAAGCGAATGGCGATCGGACCTGCATTGCCCGAGGCTGCCGCCGCGAGCGCCGCCGCGTCGGCAGTCGGCTCTAGCACCGTGGCGACCTCGGCCGGATCCGCGACCAGCGCCCCGCTTGCCAGATCAACCAGCGCCATAAAGGGCCTCCTTGAAGGGCTGCGCGCCGATGCGCCGCCAGGTGTCGAGGAAGCTCTCCCCGTCGCTGCGCTTGGCGAGATAAGTGTCGATGATGGTGTCGATCGCCTGCGGCACCGCCTCCGCGCGGAACCCGGGGCCGATGATCGTGCCGATCGCGGCGTCGTCCTTCGGATTGCCGCCGAGCGAAATCTGGTAGAGCTCGGTGCCTTTCTTATCGACGCCGAGAATGCCGATATTGCCCGAATGATGATGCCCGCAGGCATTGATGCAGCCCGACATGTTGAGCCGCAGCGGGCCGATCTCCTCTTGCCGCTTCGGGTCCTCGAAGCGCTTGGCGATCTCCTTGGCGATAGGGATCGAGCGGGCATTGGCCAGATTGCAATAATCGAGTCCCGGGCAGCAGATCATGTCGCCAAGCAGATCGTGATTGCCGGTGGCGAGCCCGTGCTCCTTCAGAATGTCGTAGACCGCGACCACATCCGAGGTCGCCACATGCGGCAGGATCAGATTCTGCGTGTAGTTGACCCGCGCCTCGTTCCGGCTGAAGCGCTCGGCGAGATCGGCGACCAGCTCCATTGCCTCGGACGAGGCATCGCCCGGCGTGCGGCCCGGCTCCTTCAGCGAGACGACTACCGTGGAATAGCCCGGCACGCGGTGCGGCCGCACATTGTGCTTCAGCCAATTGGCGAACACGGGATCGGTGTTGCGGCGCTGATCGAGCCGCTCGTCCTTGATTGGCCGCGATGGCAGCTCGGGCGGCGCGAAATAGGACATGATCCGCTTGCGCTCGTCCTCGGGCAGATCGATCGCGTCCCGATGCGTCGCTTCCCAATCGGCCTCGACCTCCTCGCGGAATTTGTCGATGCCGAGCTGATTGACCAGGATCTTGATGCGCGCCTTGTGGATGTTGTCGCGGCGGCCGAACAGATTGTACACGCGCAGGATAGACTCGATGTAGGACAGCAGATGCTGCTTAGGCAGGAACGCCCTGATCTCCTGGCCGACATAGGGCGTGCGGCCCATGCCGCCGCCGACCAGCACGCGGAAACCGTTCTCGCCGTTCGGCCCCCGCACGATCTTCAGGCCGATATCGTGGAAGGCGATCGCCGCGCGATCCTCGGCCGCGCCGGATATGGCGATCTTGAATTTGCGCGGCAGCCACGAGAATTCGGGATGCAGGGTCGACCACTGCCGCAGGATCTCGCACCAGGGGCGCGGGTCCTCCAGCTCGTCATTGGCGGTACCAGCAAACGGGTCGGCGGTGACGTTGCGCACGCAATTGCCGCTGGTCTGGATGCAATGCATCTCGACCTCGGCCAGCGCAGCCAGCAGCTCGGGAATGTCGACCAGCTTCACCCAGTTGAATTGCAAATTCTGCCGCGTGGTGAAATGACCGTAGCCGCGGTCCCATTTCCGCCCGATCATGGCGAGCTGGCGCAACTGCCGCGGTGACAGCACGCCATAGGGGATGGCGATGCGCAGCATATAAGCGTGCAGCTGGAGGTAGAGCCCGTTGCGCAAGCGCAGCGGACGGAACTCGTCCTCGGTCAGCAGCCCGGCCAGCCGCCGCTCGACCTGATCCTTGAACTCCGCCACGCGTTCGCGCACGAAAGCGTGGTCGAACTCGTCATAGCGGTACATCGTACCAATCCTTCGTCAGCGTGGTGCGGTGCGAGGCGCGGATCTTCTCGCGCACCGAGAGCGGATCGACCGCGCCGTCCTTGATCTCGACCGGCATGGCGTACATCGCCACGACGATGCGGTCCTTGACCGCCTGCTCGCCGATCTGTTCCAGCGCCTGCGTCTCGTCTTCGCTCTCCGCGAAACGCGCACGCGCAATGTCCTCGATCCAAAGTCCATCCGGCGCGAGATAGACGACGATGCCGTCGGTAAGGCGATTGGCGGTAATGACGTTAGGCATAGCAGGCGACCTCCTCCAAACTGAGGATGTCCTCGACGATGCCTGACGCGGGCAGGCCTGCCACTTCGCCGAAAATCAGCACCGCGGGACTTTTCAGCCCGAGCCGCTCGGGGTTGGCGGCAAGCTCGGCGATGGTGGCAAGCACGCGGCGCTCGTCGTCGCGGCTTGCGTTCTCAACCGCCAGCACCGGAAGCTTCGGCTCGAAACCGGCTTGGATCAGCTTCTTGGCGATCAGCCCTGCGGTGCTCACGCCCATATAGACGAGCAGCGTGTTCTTGCCGCCGGCCAGCGCCGCGAGATCGAGATGCTCGAAGGACGGTTCCGCGCCGCCCGCCTCGTGCCCGGACAGGAAGGTCACGGTATGCGACACGTCGCGATGGGTCAGCGGAATCTGCAACGACGCCGCAGCGGCGATACCGGCGGTGACCCCGGGAATGACCTCGACGGTGACACCAGCTTCGCGCAACGCATCGAGTTCCTCGCCACCGCGGCCGAAGATGAAAGGATCGCCGCCCTTCAGGCGAACCACAGTCTGGCCTCCCTGCGCGCGCTCGGCCAGCAGCGCATTGATGTCTTCCTGGGAAAAACTGTGCGCGCCCTTGGCCTTGCCGACCTCGATCAGTTCGGCCTCGCGCCTTGCGTGATCCAGCACACCCTCGCCCACCAGGCGGTCATAGAAGATGACATCGGCGGCTTTCAGGGCGCGGATCGCCTTCATGGTCAGCAGTTCCGGGTCGCCCGGCCCGGCGCCGACCAAGAGCACGCGGCCGCGCGGCGCTGGGCTCTCCGCCGCCTCGTCGATCGCCTTGGAGATCAGCGCGCGCGCTCTGTCCTCGTCGCCTTCGAGCATCGCCTCGGCCGCGGCGCCCTCGAACACCGCCTCCCAGAACTTCCGCCGCGGCGGACCAGACGGCAGCCGCTCGGCGACCGGATTGCGGAACTCCGCCGCCAGCTTGGCCAGCGAATCGAGCCGCGGATGCAGCTCCTGTTCGAGCCAGGCGCGCAAGCGCTGCGCCAGCACGGGCGATGCGCCTGACGTGCCGATCGCCACGGTGACCTCGCCGCGATCGACGATGGCCGGCAGCGCGAAAGTGCAAAGCTCCGGCCGGTCGGGCACGTTGACCGGGACGCCGAGGGCGCGCGCGATCGCCGAGACCCGGGAATCTTCCTCGTCGTCCTCGGTCGCGGCGATCACCAGCGGCCGGCCGCGCAATTGATCGATGCCGGGCCGCGCCGGCACCAGCGACACGAAGCCCTGCTCGGCGAGTTCCTTGAACTCCGCCGTCACCTCGTCCGCGGCGATGTCGACCGAAGGCGCGCGCTTCAACAAGAGCCGCGCCTTGATCAGCGCCAATTCGCCGCCGCCGGTCACCAGCGGCGGCTTGCCGTCGAAGCTCACCAGGATGGGAAAGGTCCGCATGCGGCTAGCCTCCCACCGCCACGCGCTCGGCCGGCACATCCGCCAAGCTCTCAGGCGCAAGCTCGATCTCGAGCCCGTCCAGCTCCGGCGACATGATGATCTGGCAGCAGAGCCTCGACCGCTCATCGACATTGAAGGCGCCGTCGAGCATTTCCAGCTCTTCGGCGGAGGGCGGCACCAGCTTCGCCACCCAGCCTTCGCCGACCCACACATGGCAGGTGGCGCAGGCGCAGGCGCCGCCGCACTCGGCCTTGATCGGCAGGCCCCAGTCGCGGATCACCTCCATCACGCGCCAGCGCTCCAGCGCCTCGAGGCGGTGGGTGCTGCCATCGGGCATATGCACGGTCAGGAACATGTCACGCTACTTTCAACAAACGCTGCAGCTCGGAAGACGACGTTGTGTACTGGAAACGCAGCACCTTGTCAGGATGCACATAGCGATGCGCGGCCTGCGCCATCAGCGCCGCTTCGTGGAACCCGGACAGGATCAGCTTCAGCTTGCCGGGATAGGTGTTGATGTCGCCGATGGCGAAGATCGAGGGCGTGCTGGTCTCGAATTTCTCGGTGTCCACCGGGATCAGGTTCTCGTGCAGATTGAGCCCGAAATTGGCGATCGGCCCAAGCTTCATGGTGAGCCCATAGAACGGCAAGAGCGCATCGGTCTCGATGTCGAAGGTCGAGCCGTCTTGCCGCTTGACCACAACCGCTTCGAGCTTGCCGTCGCTGCCTTTCAGCTCGGCCGGCTGGCCGATCTCGAACTTCACCAGACCTTGCGCTTCGAGCGCCCGCATCTTTGAGACCGTATCCGGCGCCGCACGAAAATCAGCGCGCCGATGGATCAGGGTCAGGCTCTGCGCGATCGGCGCGAGATTGACCGTCCAGTCGAGCGCCGAGTCGCCGCCGCCGGCGATGACGATGCGGCGCCCTCGGAACTGATCGATCTTGCGCACGGCGTAGAACACGCCCGTCCCCTCATAGGCCTCGATGCCGGGGATCGGCGGGCGCTTCGGCACAAAGCTGCCGCCGCCCGCGGCGATGACCAGCACCGGCGCGATCAGCACCTTGCCGGTGTCGGTGGTGAGCCGCCATTTGCCGTCCGCGGTCTTGTCGAGCGAGGCGGCCATCTCGCCGAAATGGAATACCGGCTCGAACGGCTCGATCTGTTCCAGCAGCCGGTCGGTCAGTTCCTGGCCGGTGCAGACCGGCACGCTCGGAATGTCGTAGATCGGCTTCTCCGGATAAAGCTCGGCGCATTGGCCGCCCGGCCGGTCGAGAATGTCGACCACATGCGCCTTCAGCTTGGCCAGGCCAAGCTGAAACACGGCAAACAGGCCCACCGGACCCGCGCCAACAATGATCACATCGGTGAAGGCTTCGTCCGCCTGCATCGCGCTCGCCCGTGAAATTGCGCCCAATCTCTGACCTGGAATGTAGCGAAAAACCATTCCACCAGTAAGCTGTAAAGCGCAAAAAGGAGCAAAATGGTTCCTGGATGCGATAAAAAGTAGAATTTTTTTCTTCGAGGATCTTTGACGCAAAGCGGCCATCGCCGCTGGCTCGGCTTGCGCAAAATCCTTGCTGTGCAGATTGGGCCGCGCGGGGGCTCAGTCGCGCTTGACCAGCGCGTCCCGGATGTCCTGCAGTAGTTCCACCTCGCGCGACGGCGGCGGTTCGCTCGCCGGCTCGTCCGCCTGCTTGCGGCGCAGCTGGTTCATCGCCTTGATCACCATGAACAGCACGAAGGCGACGATGGCGAAGCTGATGACGTTGTTGATGAACACTCCGAAAGCGATCACCGGCGCCCCGGCCTCTCGAGCCTGCGCCAGCGACGCATAGCTCTTGCCGTCGAGCGAGATGAACATATTGGAAAAGTCCACCCCGCCGGTGACCACGCCGAGCGGCGGCATGACGACGTCGTCGACCAGCGAGCGGACGATGGTTGAGAAGGCGGCGCCGATGATGATGCCGACCGCCATGTCGACCACATTGCCCCGCAGCGCAAATTCCTTGAACTCATGCAGCATTCCTCGCATTCCGGCTCCTCCTCGGCCTTTCCTGTCGCGGCCCCTAGTCAACACCCTGCCACGTTTCCGGCCAATGCTGCCTAGCGGGTTTGCAAGGCGGCGGCTAGCTGGTAACCCCTAGCCGTCCGAGATAGGGGGAGCGGCGTGGCGAGCAATATTCCCGTGAGCGATCCGGCGCGAGACCGCCACCAGATCCAGACGCTGATCCTGGCCATCGCGATCCTGTCCCTGGCTCTGCTCGCCGTTTTTCTGGCCGTGAGCACGATCCCCTGGCTCAACCAGTTCGGTTTCCTGCATTTCCCGCTCGGCTTTTATCTCCTGGCGCAGGGGCTCTTGATATTCATCGTCGCGGTGGCGTTCTGGTTCATTCGCGTGCAGGAGCGCATCGATCTGGCGCGGACCGAGAGCGAAGGGGTCCGCTGAGCGATGGCGATCCCCTCGCGTCTGCGCACGCCGAACCCGCATCTCGGCGCCTATTACAGCATCGTCGCCGCCGCCTTTGTGTCGCTCATCGCCCTGGTGGCGATGTTCGAGCAGCTCGGCTGGGCCGAGCCGCTGCTGGCGCAGACCATGATGCTCGTGCCTCTCGCTCTGTTTCTCCTCATCGCCATCGGGGCGCGGACGACTCAGACGGCGGACTTCTTCGCCTCGGGCCGGCGGGTGCCGGCGGTCTATAACGGCTTCGTGCTCGCGGCCATCGCGATCGGCGGCGTCGGCTTTCTCGCCTATACCGGCACGGTATTCTTTCTCGGTTTCGACGCCTTGACCATCGGGCTTGGCTGGACCTTCGGCATGCTTGCCGCGGCAGTTCTGTTCGTCCCTTACTTGCGCAAGGCCGGCGCCTACACGGTGCCGAGCTTCCTCGGCCACCGCTTCCGCTCCCGCAGCCTGCGCATGGCCTCGAGCGCGATGCAGCTGGCGCCCTCGACGCTCCTGCTCGCCGCGGAGATCAAGATCGCCGCATTGATCGTCGCCTTCTTCCTTCCGGTCTCGTTCTCGCTCGGCGTGTTGCTGATCGCCATGCTGGTCGCCACCTTCGCCATTCTCGGCGGCATGCGCTCATTGACCTGGACCGGCAGCGCCCAGTTTCTCGTCGGCGCCGTGGGGCTCGCCGTCGTGGTGACCACCATCGCCGTCCTGCTCGCCAATGTGCCGGCGCCGCAACTGACTTACGGCGCGATGTTCCCCGCCTTGCAGAATGCCGAGATCACCGCCGGTATCGTACCGCTCAACCCAGGCAGCATCGACACGGCGCTGCCGGGGGCGGCGCCGCTGCCGGCCGTCAAGCCCTTCCTCCAATCCTTCGGCATCCTCGCGCCGTTCGATTTCATCACGCTGTTTCTCTGTCTCGCGCTCGGCATCGCGGCGCTGCCAAGCCTGCTGATGCGCAGCGGCGTAACGGGCTCGCCTACCGAACAGCGCCGATCGAGCGCCTGGGGCCTGTTATTCGTCGCCGCCTTCGTGATGACCGCGCCGGCCATGGCCGCCTTCGCCAAGCTCATCATGTTCCGCGACATCGCCCTTGCACCGGCAGCCGCGCTGCCGGAGTTGTTCGGCGAGCTGAGCGCCAATCAATTGCTGCGGATCGGCGATGCGAACGGCGATGGGGCGATCGGCGCGGCGGAGCTTCTCATCGGGCGCGATGCGGTGGTGCTGGCGTTGCCGGCGGCCGCTGGACTCCCATTTGTGCTGACGGTGCTCATGGCCACCGCGGCATTGGCCATCGCGCTGGCCGCGGCGGGGGCGCATCTCTTCACCCTCGCCGCCAGCCTCGCCGAGGATCTCTACCGGGTGCTCGACCGGCGCCAGACCTTGTCGCGCATCGTCGCCACTTGGGCCGCGATCGGCGCCTCGGCGCTAGCCGTCGCGGTGTTCTTGGTGATCGCCGACCTCGATCCGCTGCGCGCCGCCTTGATGGCGTTCGCCTTTGCCGCCGCCACCTTCTTTCCCGCCCTCCTGCTCGCCATCTGGTGGCGCCGCTGCACCAAATGGGGCGCCATGGCAGCGCTGGCGGCGGGCTTCGCGGTGATGCTGATCGAGGCGGTGTTTGGCGGCGCGCTCGGACTTGCCGGCACGAGCCTCTCCACGCCGCTGGCGAGCTTGGTCGGCGCCGGCCTCGCGCTCGGCGCGGGCATCGGCGTCAGCCTCTACACCGGCGTGCCACCCAAGGCCGAGGACGACTACCGCGAGGAAATGCGCGACTCGGGCGGCGACACGATCTACGATCGCGCGCAGGTCCGGGCCGCGGCCGCGGCTGCGGCCGCAGCGGCGGCGGCGGAATCGACGGCCCATTGAAGGCGGCGGGAAGCGGATGAACGATCAGCCATCGCCAAGGGAACAGCGACGCCAACTCTATCCCGCGATTGCCCCCAACCGCACCGGCAGGCTGAAAGTCTCGGACTTGCACGAACTGTTTTTCGAGGAATGCGGCTCGTCAGAGGGCAAGCCGGCGCTCCTGCTGCATGGCGGCCCCGGCGGCGGCATCAATCCGATGATGCGCCGCTATCACGATCCGGACGCCTATCGCATCGTCCTGTTCGACCAAAGAGGCTGCGGCCGCTCGACGCCGCACGCCTCGCTCGAGGACAACACCACCTGGCACCTGGTCGACGATATCGAGCGCCTGCGCACCCATCTCGGCATCGACCGCTGGCAGGTTTTCGGCGGCTCCTGGGGCTCCACCCTGGCGCTGGCCTATGCCGAAACCTATCCGGAGCGGGTGAGCGAACTCGTGCTGCGCGGCATCTTCACCCTGCGCCGCGCCGAACTCGAATGGTTCTATCAGCAGGGCTGCGGTTGGATTTTCCCCGACGCCTTCGAGGACTATCTCAGCGTGATTCCCGAGGCCGAGCGCGACGACATGATCGCCGCCTATCATCGCCGGCTCACCCATGACGATCCCGCCGTGCAGCTTGAAGCCGCGCGCGCCTGGAGCGCCTGGGAGGGGAAAACTTTATCGCTCCTGCCCGACGCCGAGCGCGTGCGCCGCTTTTCGGAGGACCACTACGCCTTGGCCTTCGCCCGCATCGAATGCCACTATTTCATCAATGGCGGCTTTTTTCATGCGGACGACCAGCTGATCGCCGACGCGCATCGCTTACGCGACATCCCCGGCGTGATCGTGCATGGCCGCTACGACGTGGTGACGCCGGTCAAGATCGCGCATGACCTGCATCGCGCCTGGCCAGAGGCCAAACTGCGGATCGTCGCCGATGCGGGCCATGCCATGACCGAGGCCGGCATCGTGCATGAACTGATCGCCGCCACCGATCGCTTTCGCGCTTAGGCCTGGCGTTAGGCCGCGGCCGCGTGGCCGATGAAGCTGAGCACGATTGTGCGCTGATGCGGCTGCGCGCGATGCTCGATCAGGTACACGCCCTGCCAGGTCCCGAGCGTCATCCTCCCGTCTCTGACCGGGATGCCGAGACTGACCGAAGTCAGCATCGCCTTGATGTGGCTCGGCATGTCGTCTGGCCCCTCCTCCCGATGTGCGTAGTTGCGCGTTTCGGGCGCCAAGGCCTCCAGCGCGTCGAGCAGATCGAGCCGCACGCTCGGATCGGCATTCTCCTGAATGGTGAGCGACGCCGAGGTATGGCGGACGAACACGGTGAGCAGCCCATCCTCGGCGGCGAAGCTCTCGATCCAGTGCGCGAGATCGCCGGTGATCTCAGTGAAGCCTTTGCCGCGCGTGGCGACGGTAAGCACATGGCTCGCCTGAACCATCTCCGCCATGTCTCTCGATCCTCGTTGCGATGAACCCGGGGCCTCATGGTCGCTGCCGGCCTCGCGGCTGACAAGGCTCAAGCGGAGACGACCGCCGGCGAGGATTGTGCCATTCCCGGCCGATCCTTAACCCAAAATTTACTCGACCTTGCCACCGTGTTCCCACGCCTTCTCGCGCCTGCTTCGAACCGGTCCCACGACCATTCCGACGCGAATATTCGGCGATTGCTCGCCAAGGGGAACGTCTATGGCTTCGGAACCAAGCTGGCAATTCGGGAGCCTCGATACGCCGTCCCACGCCGCGAGCCCCATGGATCAGCAGTCGGTGGAGAGCCTGCTCCGCCGCCTGGTAGAGCGCATCGAGGCCAACGAGCGGCGCTACGGCGAGGCGCTCGACGAGTTGCACACAAGGATCGACCGGCTGTCGCAGGCGACCGAGGCCGTAGCCGCGGCAAGCAGCGCCGAAGACGCCGAGACTTTCGACCGGTTGCACAATCAGGTGAGCAGCCTGGCCCGGCGGCTGGAACGCGAGGCCTCGACGCCGCTCGACGATTTCGAGCGGCTCGGCCGCGCCCTGTCCGGCGAACTCGACTACGCCGCGGGCATGATGGCCAAGCCCGATCTCCTGAGCGAGCTTGCTTCCTCGACACTGCGGCCGAGCGAGCCGCCGTTCCAGCAGACGGCCTTCTACACGCCGCCGCCCCCAGCGACCGAGGGCCGCGATCTCGACCGGCGCCTGTTGGAGATGGCGCATCGTCTGGAACATTCGATCTCGACCGCGATGCCGGCGCAGGCTTTCGAAGCCTTGAATGCCCGGCTCGACGAGATCGGCGCGCAAATCGCCCGCGCCGCCGAGCAAGCCCCCAAGGACGTCCCCATCGACGCCCTCGAAGCCAAGATTTCCGAACTAGCCCAACAACTTGGTAGCGCCCAGACGCAGCTTGCCAAGGTCGGCGAGATCGACGCCGTGCTGCGCCAGTTGCTTGAGCGCGTCGACGGCGGCCCCGGCGGCCTGGAAGAGGTTGCGAACCGGGCGGCGGACGAAGCCGCGCGCCGGGTCGCCGAGGCAGCGAAGCTGGACAACGGCACCTTGGAGCGGATCGACGCCATGCATCGCGACCTCATGGCGATGGGCGAGCGGACGCGCGCCAACGACGATCGTCTGGCCGGGACGATCGAGGCCGTGCACGAATCCCTGAAGAAGCTGGTGCAGCTGGTGGAGGAGACTCCGCCACAGCCG
The DNA here is from genome assembly GCA_046481725.1 of Methyloceanibacter sp. GTDB lineage: Bacteria > Pseudomonadota > Alphaproteobacteria > Rhizobiales > Methyloligellaceae > Methyloceanibacter. The sequence continues at coordinate 11,391 of JAWOJH010000034.1, forward strand.
CCTGCGCCAAAGCCGGCGCCGCTGCCCTTTGCCGATCGCTTGCGCGAACTCGCGCCGCTGCCCGAGGCAGACCAGCCGGTCGCTGCGCCGCGCAGCTTCAAGCCGGAGCAAGCCGCTGCTGAAGTTCCGGACAGTGGGGTAGCGCCCGCCGTGCACAAAAAGCCCGCGCCGCCGCGTAACCGGCTGCGTGAAGCCATTGCCGAACTCGACAGTTCGGAGGCTGCGCCCAATTTCGGCCGTGCCAAGCGCACGCCTCCCGAAGCGCAGGCAACCGATCCCGACCGGATGGCGGCGCCGCAGGGACGGCCCAGCCAACAAGATGCGGGGTCCGATCCGGCCGACGGCCTCGTCGCCGCGGCGCGCCGCGCCGCGCAAGCCGCCGCCCTCAAGGCGGAGGAACGGGGCGGCAGCGCGAGACTGAGGAAGTTGGCGGGCGATGCGGAGTCCAGGCCGGCAAGCGAGCTTCCCGTGCGCCGCAAGCGGCCTTTCCTCATCATCTGCGCCGCCATCTTGCTCGCCATCAGCGCGATGCTGCTCTACAGCCGCCTGGGATCGAAGCCCGAGCCGGAGGTCGTTTCGCCGGCGCTCGAGCAGACCGATCCTGCGGCGCCGCATGAGGAAGGATCGGCGCCGGACGACGATGGCGCGGCCCCAGCCGCCTTGCCCGAGACACAAGCCCTGCCGCCCGCAGGCGCCTCCGAGCTTCCGCCCGTTCTCCAGCCGGGACCCGCGGTGGGCGATGCGGGGCAGCCCGGCAATTCCACCGACGTGGCGAAGTCTTCATATCGTCGCGCCGGGGTGGATGAGATCTCGCTCCAGGCGCAGCCCGCGGCTTTGAAAATCACCGAGACGACGCCGCTGCCACCGGGAGTCGTCTTCTCGATCGAGGACCCGACCCTCGGGGCCCAGACCGCCGCCGCGACGCCCAACGCCACGCCGATTCCGCAAAGCCTGCCTTTGCCGCCGGACGAACTCGGTCCGCTCTCCTTGCGCCAGGCCGCGGCCGAAGGGGACGCTCGTGCCCAGCACGCCGCGCGCCGCCGGTGCGGGCCTTGCGCCAGCGCAATACCGGCTTGGCGCGATGTATGAGCGCGGCCAGGGCGTCGCCAAGGATCTCGGCCGCGCCCGGTCCTGGTACCAGGCCGCCGCCGAGAAGGGCAACGTCAAGGCCATGCACAATCTTGCCGTCAGCCTGAGCGGCCGCGAGACCGGCGAGCCCGACTAGGGGCTTACCGCCAAATGGTACACCGAGGCCGCCGCCTATGGACTCGCCGACAGCCAATTCAATCTCGGCATCCTCGCCGAGCACGGCCTCGGCATGCCCAAAAATTTGGCGGAAGCCTATCGCTGGCTCGCGCTGGCCGCCGCGCTCGGTGACGCCGAGGCCGGCAAGCGGAGCGAACTGATCAGACTGAAGCTCGATCCCGCCAGCCTTGCGGCAGCCGAGCACGCCATGGCCGCCTGGACCGCCAAGGCGCCGCCGCCCGAGGCCAATGAGGTGCCGGAGCTCGAAGAATGGGCCGACGCCTCCGCTTCGCCCAACACCTCCCTGGTCAGCCGCGCCCAGACCCTTCTCAACCAACTCGGCTACGATGCGGGCACCCCGGACGGCCTGATGGGGGGCCGGACCCGCGAGGCGATCAAGAGCTTCGAGCGCAAGAACGGCCTGGAAGAGAGCGGCAGGGTCACCGCGCCCCTCGTCGCCAAGCTCGAGCGCCTGGCGAGCTAGCCCTCCGCAATCGGAAATCGGCAGTCGAAATCTTAAAGCCGGAAGGGGTGGTCAGAGCCGCCGATTTCTGGCTTTCTGGCTCTTGACTCCAGATTGCTGATTTCCGGCTTCCGACACCGATGTTACAGGTCTACCTGCCCATAGCCGAGATCTCGGTGAACCTGGTGCTCATGCTGGGTCTCGGCGCGGCGGTAGGCTTCCTCTCCGGCATGTTCGGGGTCGGCGGCGGCTTCCTGCTCACCCCCTTCCTGATGTTCTCCGGTATCCCGCCCTCGATCGCGGTAGCCACCGGGGCCAACCAGATTGTCGCCACGTCGGTGTCCGGCGCGCTGGCGCAATGGCGGCGCAACAATATCGACTTTCGCATGGGCGCCGTGCTGATCGCCGGCGGCGTGGCCGGCGCTTTGATCGGCGTGATCCTGCTCAAGATGCTGCGCGAGGCCGGGCAGTCCGGGCTCATCATCTCGCTGACTTATGTCACGCTGCTCGGAGCCGTGGGCGCCCTGATGCTTGCCGAAAGCCTGCGGGCCATTCGCCGTACACGCAGGGGCAAGCCGGCCTCGGCGCGGAAGCCGGGCCAGCACAATTGGGTGCATCGCCTGCCGCTGAAGCTGCGCTTTCCGCGCTCGCGCCTCTACATCAGCGCCATTCCCCCGCTGGTGATCGGCTGGGTGGTCGGCCTGCTCACCGCCTTTCTCGGCGTCGGCGGCGGCTTCATCATGGTGCCGGTGATGATCTACCTGCTGCGCATGCCGACCAATGTCGTGATCGGTACGTCGATTTTTCAGATCATCTTCGTCACCGCCGTGGTCAGCGTGTTGCACGCGACCTTCAACCAGACTCTCGATGTGGTGCTCGCCTTCATTCTCGCGGCCGGCGGCGTGATCGGCGGTCAGTTCGGGGTGCGGGCCGGGCAGAAATTGAAGGGCGAGCAGTTGCGGGCCTTGCTTGCGGTGATGGTGCTCGCGGTCGCCATCCGTCTCCTGTTCGACCTCTTGCTGAAGCCGGACGAGCTCTATTCCATCTCACCCCTCGTGGCGGGCGGCTGATGCCAAACCTTCTCCTCGCTCTCGCTTTGCTGGTGTCGGCCACCCTGCCCGCGACGGGCGCGCCCGCGACCGTCCCGCCCACCTCCAAGGAGGAACTCCAGGCGGAACTCTCCACGCGCGAGATTTCGATCCAGTCGAACTTCACCGGCATCGAGATCCTGATTTATGGCAGCATCGACTTCAGCCAGACGAAGGCCCCCGATACCGGAACCTATGACGTGATTGCCGTCGTCCGTTCCCCTTCGCAGCCCCTGGTCGCAAGGCGCAAGGAGCGCGTGTTCGGCATCTGGATCAACCGGCCGGGCGAGGTCTTTCCCGAGGTGCCGGGTTTCTATGCCGCCTTGTCCACCCGCCCCTTCCGGGCCGTGACCACCGACGAGACACTCAAAGAGCTGGGAATCGGGATCGCCAATCTCGATTTCGGCAGACCGCGTTCCGACGACGTCCGCGACGCGCAATTCCGCTCCGCGGTGATCCGGCTGAAGAAGAAGCAGAAGCTGTTTCAGGAGATCGACGACGGCGTGTCCTTCGCCGGCCGGAGCCTGTTCCGCGCGACCGTGGAGCTTCCGGTGAACGTCCCGATCGGCCGCTACACCGCCGACGTCTATCTGTTCCGCGACGGCGAACTGATCAGCAAAAATCTGAGCACGCTCGAAGTGAGCAAGGCAGGCTTCGAGCGCACGATCTATGTGATGGCCTTCACGCAGCCCCTCCTCTATGGGCTGCTGGCGGTGCTGGTGGCGGTGCTGACCGGACTGGCCGGCTGGTACGGCTTTCGCCGCGAATAGCCGCTAGTCCGGCAAGAGCAGACTGCCGAGCACCGGATAGACGTCCGCACGGCCCATCATCCAGGCCTCGAGCCGATGGCGCAGGAAGAGCGGCCCGAACGCCTCATTCAGCACATTCAGTCCGCCGGCATAGGCGCCGAAGGCGGGCATCACCAGCCGATCGCCGTCGGTGGCGAAACAGCGGCGCCGGATCACGGTGCCGCGCCGCGCGATGCGCGCGACCGGATGCAGATGGCCGGCAATCTCCCGCGCCGATGGCGCCGGCGACGGCTCGTGCCGCAAAGTGAGCCCGCAGATCGTCAGCGTGGCGCAGACCGTACCGCCGACCGATGCGGGCAGATGCGGATCGTGATTGCCGCAGATCCAGTACCACTCGCGGCCCTGTTGCAGCTTGCGCAGAAATTCGAGATCGCCCGCGTCGAGATGCTTGGCGGAGTCGGCGCGGTGAAAGCTGTCGCCGAGCGCCACCACCCGCGAAGGGCCGGCGGCGCCGATCGCCTTCGCCAGCCGCTCCAAGGTGGCGCGCGTGTCGTAAGGCGGCAGCAACATTCCGAGCGCCGCATAGGCCGCGCCTTTCTCCAGATGGAGATCGGCGACCAGCAGCGTGTCTTCTGCTTCCCAATAGAGCGCGCCCGCGGCCAGCGGCCGCATCGTATGGCCCGCGACCTGGATATGCGAACGGAGCGAAGGCGCGCTTTCTGGCATCAGATCAAGTTTGGCGTTGAGCATGTCCGCTTAAGGCCTCCGCGATGAGCTGTTCAACCGTCTCACGCAACAAGACCTCGCTGGCCTCCCCCGGCACGCTCTCGCGTCCGATCTCGAGCATCACCGGCACAGCAAGCGGCGAAACCTTCTGCAACGCAATATGCCTGATTCGCCCATTGATTCGCTTCAGGAAATTTCCGAGGCGGCCGACATCTATCAACCCGGTGGCGGCGTCGGCGAATGCCGCCTTGAGCAGAATATGCTCCGGCTCGTGCTGGCGCAGCACGTCGTAGATCAGATCTGAGGACACCGTCATCTGCCGGCCCGTCTTCTCCTGTCCGGGGTGACGGCGCTCGATCAGGCCGGAGATGATCGCGCAGACGCGGAAGGAGCGCTTCATCAGGCTCGACTCGGCAAGCCAGGCATCGAGATCGTCGCCGAGCATGTCCTCGTCGAACAGTTGCGCGAGGTCGAGCCGGCCGGCGCGCGCCATCTCGCCCATGTCGTTCAGCGCCCAGATGGCGAGCGCATATTCGTTGGCGACGAAACCGAGCGGCGCGGCCCGCGCCCGTTCCAGCCGCCGCGTCAGCAGCATGCCGAGACTCTGATGCGCCAAGCGGCCCTCGAACGGATAGCAGACGAGATAATAGCGGTTGCCGCGCGGGAAGGTCTCGACCAGCACCTCCTCCGGCCCCGGCACAACGGACCACTCCGCCTGCAAGCGCAACCAGTCGGAAACCTGGTCCGGCAGTCTGGCCCAATCGCCTGGTTCGGCCAGCAGTTTGCGGACACGCTCGGCCAGATAGGTCGACAGCGGAAACTTGCCGCCTTCATAAGCGGGCACCTTGGGCTCGGTGCTGTGCGTGCGGGTGACGATCGCGTCGGTCTCGCGCAAGCCCTCGAAGCGGAGCACTTCGCCCGCGAACACGAAGGTGTCGCCGGGGGTGAGCTGCTCGATGAAATATTCCTCGACCTCGCCGAGCAACCGTCCGCCGGCGAGCATGCTCGACGGCTTCAGCGCCCCGCCTTTGCGTCGTGCCAGCCGCACGCGGACCATCGGCGCTTCGACGATGGTGCCGACATTGAGCCGGTATTGCCGGGCGATCCGCGGATGGGCGATGCGCCAAAAGCCCTCGGGCGTGCGCTTGAGCTTGGCGTAGCGCTCGTAATTGGCCAGCGCATAGCCGCCGGTCGCCACGAATTGCACGATCTTGTCGAAGCCCTCGCGCAACAGTCCCTGATAGGGCGCGGCGCTCGTGACCTCGCGATAAAGCCGGTCCGGGTCGAAAGGGGCGGAGCAGGCCACTCCGAGCACGTGCTGCGCCAGCACATCGAGCGCGCCGGGCCGCATCGGCGGCGAATCCTGCGCGCCCGCCGCCGCCGCTTCGAGCGCCGCCTGGCACTCGATCACCTCGAAGCGGTTGGCCGGCACCAGCAGCGCCTTGGACGGCTCGTCGAGCCGGTGATTGGCGCGGCCGATCCGCTGGGCGAGCCGGCTCGCACCCTTCGGCGCGCCGATATTGATGACGAGATCGACATCGCCCCAATCGATGCCGAGATCGAGCGTCGAGGTGCAGATCACGGCGCGAAGTTTCCCCGCGACCATCGCCGCTTCGACTTTCCGCCGCTGCGCCACGTCGAGCGAGCCGTGATGCAGCGCGATCGGCAGGTTGTCGTCGTTGTAGCGCCACAGCTCGTGGAACAGCATCTCGGCCTGCGAGCGCGTATTGACGAAGATGAGCGCCAGGCGGTGCGCCTTGATCGCCGCGTAGATCTCCGGTAGCGCATAGCGCGCCGAATGCCCGGCCCAGGGCAGCTCCGCTTCCGATTTGAGGATCGAAATATCGGCGCGCGCCCCCTCGCCCGCGGTGACGATCTCGGCCAATCGCGTTGCCGAGTGGCCTTGATGCGGCACGAGAAAGGCGCCCAGCTCGTAGGGCCGCGCCACCGTCGCCGAGAGCCCGACGGCGGTCAGGCCCCGTGCATGGGTGCACAGCCGCGCCAGATCGAGCGCCAGGAGATCGCCGCGCTTGCTGGTGGCCAGCGCGTGCAGCTCGTCGAGGATCACATATTTGAGCGAGCCGAACAGCTCCACCGCGCCCGTATGCGACAACATCAGCGCGATCTGTTCCGGCGTCGTCAGCAGAATGTCGGGCGGGGCGATGCGCTGCCGGGCGCGGCGGGCCGGCGGCGTATCGCCGGTGCGCGTCTCCAGCCGGATCGGCAGAGCCATCTCCTCGACCGGGGCCGCCAGGTTGCGGGCAATGTCCACCGCAAGCGCCTTGAGCGGCGACACATAGAGCGTATGGATCGCCCGTTCCGCCTTGCGCGTCGCCGGGCGCCGCGCCAGATCCACCAGGCTCGGCAGGAAACCCGCTAGGGTCTTGCCGCCGCCGGTCGGCGCGATCAGCAGACTGTCCCGGCCCGCGCTTGCATGCGCCAGCAGAGCAAGCTGATGCGCGTGCGGGTGCCAGCCGCGCGCCGCGAACCAGCCGGCGAACGGCTCGGGCAGCCCCACCTCGGGTCCCGGCTTCAGAATCGGCTTTTCGCTTGCCCGCATGACCTTCCGCTTGACCTTGGCCTGGCTACGCACCAATTCTGGCGTAATTCGACTCGAAGCGCTCAAGTCTCGGTGGCGCGCCTCTCGGAGGCAAGGGAGAGCGACAATGGAACGGTTCTTTGGCGGCAATCCGGCGCTGGTGCTGACCAGGCTGGCGATTCTTTCGCTGATCATTGGCGTCGTGCTGGCCGCGCTTGGCTTCAGCCCGTTCGAGATCATCGAGAGCCTGCAACGGCTGGTCCAGCGTATTTACGACATGGGCTTTGCCGCCGTGGAGAAGGGCTTCCGCTACTTCCTGCTCGGCGCGGTGATCGTCTTCCCGGTCTGGCTGGTGGTGCGCCTGCTCAAATTTGCGGGTGGAACCTCGAGCGGCAACCTGGTCGAGCCCGGCTCGCGCAACCGCGAAGCTTAGAGGATTTCCAGCACCTTCTCCGGCGGGCGGCCGATGGCGGCCTTGCCGTTCGCGACCACGATCGGCCGTTCGATCAGGACCGGGTTCTCGGCCATCAGCGCGATCAGCTGGTCGTCGCTCAGTTGGCGATCCTTCAGACCGCGCTCGGCATAAAGCGGCTCGCCCTTGCGCAGGAGATCGCCCGGCTTCATGCCGAGCTTCTTAAGAATCGATTTGAGCTCCGAGGCGGAGGGCGGCGTCTTTAAATACTCGACGACGTTCGGCTCGAGCCCGCGCGCTTCGAGCAACTGCAACGTGGCGCGCGATTTCGAGCAGCGCGGATTGTGATAGATCGTGACGCTCACGGCGCGCGCTCCGCCCATTCGCCCGTGCGCCGGCCGACCAGCTTCGTGACTGAACTCGCCCCTTCTCGCGCCATCGCCGCGAGCAGCGTCTGCTTGATGCGGGCGATCAGGCCGGGGCCCTCGAACACCAGCCCGGTATAGAGCTGGAGCAGCGAGGCCCCCGCCTCGATTTTGGCAAGCGCCGTCTCGCCGGAATCGATGCCCCCGACGCCGATCAGCGGCAGCTTCCCCTCGGTGAGTTCAAACACGCGCGCCAGCGTCCGCGTCGACCGGGCGAACAAGGGGCGCCCCGACAGGCCGCCGGCCTCCTTGGCGAAACTTTGGTCGCGCAGGCCTTCCCGCGCCAGCGTCGTGTTCGATACGATGATACCCTCCGCGCCATTCGCCACGATCACGCGCACTACTTCCGGCAGATCGTCGTCGGCAAGGTCCGGTGCGAGCTTGACCAACAGCGGCGGCTTGCGCGGCAGCTTCGCGCGCGCCGCCTGCACCCGCTTGAGCAAAGCGTCGAGCGCCTCCGGTGCCTGCAGATCACGCAAGCCCGGCGTGTTCGGCGAGGAAATATTGATGGTGAGGTAGCTCGCTACTTCCGCCATGCGGGCAATGCCGTGCTCATAGTCGGCGATGCGGTCCGGGCTGGTCCGCCCCGCCCCGAGATTGACGCCGACAATCCCCTTGGGCCGATGCTCCAGCCGCGCGAGCGCCGCTTCCTGCCCCTCATTGTTGAAGCCGAGCCGGTTGATCACGGCCCGATCTTGCAGCGAGCGAAACATGCGGGGCGGCGGATTGCCGCTCTGCGCGCGCGGCGTGAGCGTGCCCACCTCGACGAAACCGAAACCCATGGCCAGCAATTCGCGTGGCACCCGTGCGTTCTTGTCGAAGCCGGCGGCCATGCCGACCGGATTGGGAAAATCGAGTCCGAACAATCGCTGCGCCAGGCGCTTGTCGTCTGGCGCGTCGGCGCGCGGATATAGCCCGAGTTCGAGCGTCTTGATGGCGAGGTCGTGCGCGCGCTCCGGCGGCAGCGCCAGCAGCAGGCTCTGCCCCAGACCGAACAGCGCGTTCATGCGAACGCTTCCTTGGGCAGGATGTGGCGCCCGTCCGGTCCGAGCCGCAGAGGTTCTGCCCAGAGCAGCGCGGCGAGATCGAGTGGCGCGTAGAGATGCGGAAACAGTTCGCCCCCGCGCGAAATCTCCGATCTCAGTTCAGGACCAAGCCGGGCGGCATCGAAGGCGAGCAGCATGAGCCCGTTGTGCCCGGCAAAATGCTTTGCCAGGGTGCCGGCGAGCTGGTGCGCTTGCGACAGATGGATGAAGCCGTCTCTGACGTCGTCGGGCGAGCCCAGGAAACGCCCCTCGCGTGCCGCCGCCGCGAAGGCAGCTTCGCTCAGGACTTTATAGACGGGCTCGGCCATGGCTTCCGGCGGAGACTAGCCGGAGCCCCTGTCCGCAACAAGGAAGCGTTGCCCTTGCTTGCCGAAGCGGGATCGCGCGCTAATCGCCCCGAGTGGGCGGGGATCATGCACCGCCGGCGTACGGGAAGCGCGGTGGAAATGCGGTGGACAAACTGCTCAAATCAGCCAATAATTTCCTACATTAGGTATAAATTCCCGAAAACGGGGCCAAATCCCGTGAACAGGCTGACCCATAGCAGGGTATGGAACGCCATCGACGCGCTGGCGCGCCGCTATCATTTGTCGCCCTCGGGCCTCGCCAAGCGCGCCGGGCTGGACCCCACCGCCTTCAACAAATCGAAGCGGATCACCGGCGAAGGACGCCCCCGCTGGCCGACCACCGAGAGCATCGCCAAGGTGCTCGAGGCGACCGGCGCCTCCTTCGAGGACTTCACCGCGCTGGTCACCGCCGCGCCCCGGGGCGCCCGCACGGCGGCGCAGCCCATTCCCCTGATCGGCCTGACCCAGGCGGGTGGCGGCGGCTTTTTCGACGATGGCGGCTTCCCCGTCGGTCAAGGCTGGGACCAGATCTGCTTTCCACGCGTCGATGACGAGAATGCCTATGCGCTCGAAGTCACCGGCGATTCGATGGAGCCGCTTTATCGCGATGGCGACCTCCTCATCGTCTCGCCCAATTCGGCGCCGCGCAAAAGCGATCGCGTGGTCCTGCGCACCACCGACGGCGAGGTGATGGCGAAGATTTTGGTGCGGCGCAGCGCCAAGACGGTCGAACTCGCCTCCTTCAATCCGGCGCACCCAAATCTCGTCTTCCCGCTCGACCGCATCGACTGGATGGCGCGCATCGTCTGGGCTTCGCAGTAGCCGGGACTGAAAATGACGGGCCTCACAATGGCCCGATCTTCCGTTTTCTATCTCCGGCTCCGACATCCGATGTCCGACCACCGTCTTCAGCATGGGGCTTCGTCTTGCGCCTCTTCTACGTCCTGGTCGTCGTCGCCCCGCTAGGTTTCGCCGCGGTCTGGTGGGCCAGCCGGGACGGTGAATCGCCCGTGGCAACGGGCACGACCGAACCACCCGTAGCCCCGGCGCCGAAGCCAAAGCCGGCAGAAAAGGGCGCGCCCGCGCCGCTTCGGCCGGAACAAACCGCAGCACTCCCCAATCCGACCGAGCCCGAACAGATGGACTCGGCGGCCGGGCCGCACGCCGCGCTCGAGCCGAAGGGCGCACCCGCCGCCCAGACTCCGGCGCCGCCACCCGCAACCAAGCTCTATCGCCGGGTGACCGTGCGCGATGCGGGCAGTTTGCAAGCCGACGGCGCGGTCATCAGGCTGGCGGGCATTGCCGCGCGCGCGGCCGACGCCACCTGCAAGGACGCCGCCGGCAAGACCTGGCGCTGCGGCGCCGCCGCCAAGGCGGCTCTCGCCAAGCTGATCCGAACCCGCGCGGTCACCTGCACGCTGCCCAAGTCCGGCGAGGAAAAAAGCTTCATCGCGCGCTGCTCGGTCGGCGGCACCGACCTCTCGACCTGGGTGCTGCGTCAGGGCTGGGCCGAACCGCAAGACGCAAATGAAGCGCCCCTTGCCGCGGCGGCGTCCGCCGCCAGGCAGGAGCGCCTCGGTCTATGGCGCGCCGGCGACTAGAGCGGATTCAATTTAATTGCAGTCATATCCGGCGGCGACGAAGTAGGCTTGGCATTCCGCCGGAGTGAAGGCGTCGAGGGAGATGGCCAATGCCTCCCGGAGGTCCGGAACGGTGCGGGCTGCTGCTTGACGCAGGAGCGCCTTGAGCTTGGCAAAGGCCATCTCGATGGGATTGAAGTCGGGTGAGTAGGGCGGAAGATAGAAGAGCCTTGCGTCGGCCGCATCGATGGCCTCGCGCACGCCCGAGATCTTGTGGGCGGGCAGGTTGATGGGGTGGACGCCCCCTCACGGCATCGCTGTGCCAAAGTGGTGGCGTAAAAGTCATCACTCAAAGGGGGGCGCCCATGACGGAAGTTAGCACAATCGGATTGGATCTGGCGAAGAACGTGTTCCAGGTCCATGGCGCGGATGCATCTGGAGCCGTGATCTTCCGCAAGAAGCTGCGCCGGAATCAGGTGCTTCAATTTTTTGCCGCGCAGCCGGCTTGCACAGTTGCCATGGAGGCCTGTGCCAGCAGCCATTACTGGGGGCGCGAGATCGCGCAGCTGGGCCATGAGGTCCGGCTCATTCCACCGGATTACGTGAAGCCGTTCGTGAAGCGGCAGAAGAATGATGCGGCCGATGCGGAGGCGATCTGCGAAGCCGCGCTGCGGCCGACCATGCGTTTCGTGGCAGTAAAGGGCGAGGAGCAGCAGGCGGCCGCCGTTGTGTTTCGCGCCCGCGATCTTCTGGTGCGGCAGCGGACGCAGACCATCAATGCGATCCGCGGCCATCTGGCCGAGTTCGGAATGGTGGCAGCAAAGGGCCCCTTCCATGTTGCTAAGCTGGTGGTGGCGATCGAGGACAATCACACCGGCATTCCTGAGATGGCCCGACCGATCCTGCGCCTGCTCGTGGAGCAATTGCGATTACTGAACGAGAGGGTGGCGCTGCTGGACCGGGAGATCGCACGGCGCGCCAGGGAGGATGCGGAAGCCAAGCGGCTGATGACAATCCCTGGGATAGGGCCGATCACCGCGACAGCGCTCGTTGCATTGGCGCCGCCGGCCCAGACCTTCAAGAGAGGACGCGACTTTGCGGCGTGGCTGGGGCTGACACCGCTGCAGCGCTCCACGGGGGGAAAGCAGAAGCTCGGCCAGACATCCCGCATGGGTGAACGAACCTTGCGTCGACTGCTGATCATTGGAGCGAGCGCTACCGTGCGCTGGGCAATGCGCAAGGGCTCGACAAGGGACCCATGGCTTGCGCGCATGCTGAGCCGCAAGCCGCCTATGCTGGTGATCGTCGCCCTCGCCAACAAGATGGCCCGCATCGTCTGGGCATTGATGGCGAGAGGCGGAACCTATCGGGCTCCGGCTGTGGCGGGGTAGTTCCGCCGCGGGCCCTGAACGTGTGAGAAGGTCAAACGGAGAGTATGGCGCAACGGTCAACGAGACGGGATCGGGAAAACCAGATGATGGATACGCGCCTTGAGCGCGCCAGATTGAATTGGACCCGCTCCGCGAACTCCCATACGGGCCAGCGGCATGTCGAAGGCCGCATTAGAGGCCGGACACATGTCAGCACCCGACCACGCTCCGCGCTCTTCGAAAAGATTCTTCTTGCACCGCCGGGGGCGTCCACACATGTCCATCACCACGATGTCACCAGGTGCGAGCTCGGGTACGAGAACCTGGTTCACATAGGCGTGGAAGGCCTCCCGGTTGATCGGGCCATCGAGCACCAGAGGCGCGACCATGCCGGTGAGCCTGAGGCCGGCGACAAAAGTGGTTGTCTTCCAATGGCCATGCGGGATCCCGGCTCTGAGCCGTTCGCCCTTCCGCGAGCGGCCACACCGGCGCGCCATGTTGGTCGATGCCCAGGTCTCGTCGATAAAGACGAGACGGACGGGATCGAGCAGTGGCAAACATTATGCTCTGAAATTAGGTGATTCCCTGAGCTAATCAATGTGGATGAAGTTTTCGGTACACTCAGTCGGCACAAGCAAGCGGGCGCCGGTTGGACGACCAGTGATCATTGGTTAGTTATGTCCGGGGTTGAGCGGATTATTGCTGGGATTAGTCGCTCCAGTTTTTGA
>JAWOJH010000051.1:0-10495 GCA_046481725.1 Methyloceanibacter sp.
GTCCATTCCCAGACATCGCCGAACAGCTGCTGAAGACCTGGACCGGTCTCGGCCGGCATCGGTCGCAGATGGCCCGCTCCCAGGGTGCGTCCCGTCGGCGGCGCGCCGGCCGCGGCGATTTCCCATTCGAACTCGGTCGGCAGCCGCGCCCCGGCCCAGCGGGCAAACGCGTCCGCTTCGTAATAGCTGACATTGGTCACCGGCGCAGCCGGGTCGGCCGGACGGAAGCCGAGCAGGCTCATCTGCATGTAGCCGCCCTTGGCTTGCTCGAAATAGAGCGGGCCGCGCCACTCCTTGGCGTTGACCCGGTTCCAGCCGTCGGCGAGCCACAGCGTGTGTGTGGCATAGCCGCCATCCTCGATGAACTGGATCCACTCGGCATTGGTGACGCAACGGTTGGCGAGCTTGAACGGCCGAATCAGCTGCTCGTGCCGGGGCCCTTCATTGTCGTAGGCGAACCCCTCGCCCTCATGCCCCACCGGGAAAATGCCGCCGTCGAACCCAACCCAATCGAGCGGCGCCGCCTTGCCCACACCGACGCCGGGATCGGCCTCGCGGTAGGCCGGCTTCAGCGGCTCCGCCGCGAACAGACTCAAAACATCGGTCAGCAGCAATTCCTGATGCTGCTGCTCGTGATTGATGCCGAGCTCGATGAGAGCTGCCGCCTCCGGCGCAAGTTGCGTTTCGAGCAGCCGCCCCAGCGCCTCATCGACATAGGCGCGGTAGGTACGCACCTCTTCCGCGGAGGGACGCGTAAGCAGTCCACGCTTGGGGCGCGGATGGCGCGGCCCTACGCTCTCATAATAGGAGTTGAAGCAATATTCGAAGCGCTCGTCGAATACGCGGTAGCCCGGCAGAAACCGGCTCAGCAGGAACGCCTCGAAGAACCAGGTGGTGTGCGCGAGATGCCATTTGGTGGGGCTTGCGTCGTCCATCGCCTGCACGACCTGGTCTTCGTCGCTCAACGGTGCGGCAAGCTCAGAGGAGAGCGCGCGTGTCGCGAATAGACGATCATGCAAGGAGTCGGATTCGACGGAAGATTTCGCCTCCGCGAAGACGGCGTTGTGGAGATTCATGACACTCTCCCTCGGCTCGGGCTGGTCCCGTGATAAGCCCGGGAACTACCGAGCCAACACGCCGCAACTATCAGGAACGCGAGAATTACCAGCTTGTTCCGCGAAGTGGAATGGTTAAGCATGCACAATGTAGTGAGAAGAATTGGATTTTCTACGGAGCTTTTGTGAGGTGCCGCACAGTCGCGCCGAACAGGACGATGTCGTCGTCCCCTTCGACCGCCGCCAGTCGCCGGTCGCGGCGGAATTGCAGCGCGGCGTGTGCCGCGCTTTCCGCGCGCTCGGGCTTTCGGTGGTCACCGAATTGCCGCTGGCCAATGGCCGCCGCGCCGACCTGGTCGCACTGTCGCAAAGCGGGGATTTGACGATCGTCGAGATCAAGTCCTGCTTGCTGGACTATCAGACCGACGGCAAGTGGCAGGACTATCTGCCCTTCTGCGACCGGCTGTTTTTCGCCGTCGCCGCCGATTTCCCTTCCGAGGTGATTCCGGAGGCGGCCGGTCTCATCCTCGCCGACCGCTACGGCGCCGAGATTGTTCGCCAATCGGCCGAGGCGCGGCTCTCCGTGGCACGGCGCAAGGCGATGATGCTCGCCTTTGCCCGCGCGGCGGCGCTGCGCTTGCAGCTCCACCTGGATCCAAACTGCGGATTTGAGGTTTAGACTCCGCATCACAATCGTTGTCATGCCCGCGAAAGCGGGCATCCAGTAACCGCTGGCCTTCGTTGTCGAGAGATCGGTGGTTACTGGATCGCCCGGTCAAGCCGGGCGATGACAAGCGAGGTGTGTTGCCGCCTTACTTCGGGGCGCGCTTGGCGAGGATGCGCTGCAAGGTCCGGCGGTGCATGTTGAGCCGCCGCGCCGTCTCCGAGACGTTCCGATTGCACAGCTCGTAGATCCGCTGGATATGTTCCCAGCGCACCCGGTCGGCAGACATTGGATTTTCCGGCGGGGGCGCCTTGGCGGCCGTGTCGGATGCAACCAGCGCGTTGTACACATCGTCGGCGTCGGCCGGCTTGGCCAGATAGTCGACCGCTCCAAGCTTCACCGCGGTCACGGCGGTGGCGATATTGCCGTAGCCGGTCAGCACCACGGCCCGCGCCTCGGGGCGCACATCCTTCAGCGCGGCGATCACGTCGATGCCGTTGCCGTCGTCGAGGCGCATATCCACGACCGCGAAGGCCGGCGGCCGGCGCTTGAGCGACGACAGCCCGTCTTCCACCGAAGCAGCCGCCTCGACCGCGAAACCGCGCGTCTCCATGGCGCGCGCGAGCCGCGCGAGAAAAGCGCGATCGTCATCGACGATGAGCAACGTATTGTCCGCCGCGGGCGAGGCCTGTCGAGCTTCCATGTCCGGAGTCTCCCAATCGATTATGCTGGCCCCAGCCGGCGGCGTCTCTCCCAGGTCGAAAGTCTTCTTTTTTGAAGCTTCTGGACGAGATGTCGTAGAGCTAGGTGCTTTTACCCCGTTCGACAAGGACTAAGCCGCAAGCTTGGCGCGAGGGGGGGCGGCCGGTTAACTAAGGAATCGTCGTGATTCTGGCTTAGACCGCCCGTGCGGTGGCCCTGGCCGGCATCTGCTCGAACCGCGACCGCGGCCAGACCACGGTGACCACCGCGCCTCCCGAGGGCGGCCGCCGGTTGGCGAGTTCGAGCCTGGCGCCGGACCGCTCGAGCAGCGTCTTGGCGATGAAGAAACCGAGCCCCATGCCCACATGCTCGTCGGGCGCCTCCTGCCTGTCGCCGGCGGCGCGGGTGGTGACGAACGGCTCGCCGAGCTGTTCCAGCACATGCGGGGGAAAACCCGTACCGTCATCGGCAATGACGATCCGCACCTCGTCCTTCGACCAGCGCGCATCGACCTCGACCTTGTTGCTGGCGAAATCGACGGCATTCTCCACGAGATTGCCGAGGCCGTAGAGCATGCCGGGATTGCGTTCGGTCACC
The DNA here is from genome assembly GCA_046481725.1 of Methyloceanibacter sp. Classification (GTDB taxonomy): domain Bacteria; phylum Pseudomonadota; class Alphaproteobacteria; order Rhizobiales; family Methyloligellaceae; genus Methyloceanibacter. The sequence continues at coordinate 3,019 of JAWOJH010000051.1, forward strand.
GGCTCGCCCGCCGCGCCCGCGCCGTCCGGCGCCGGCCCGGTCGCCACCTCGATCGGCACCGCGACCAGACGGTGCGGCGACACCACCTCCTCGATCAGATGGGTGAGGGACAACCGCGACACGATCAGATCGTGCTGTTCGCCGCCCCCGGCGAGCTCCGCCAGAATTTCGCGGCAGCGCTCGGCCTGCGCGCGCAGCAGCGTGAGGTCCTCGTAATGCGGGTCCGACGATTTGGCGTCGCGCATCAGCTCCTTGGTCACCACGGCGATGGTCGCGAGCGGCGTGCCGAGGCCATGCGCCGCCGCCGCCGCCAGCCCGTCGAGCGCCGAAAGCTTTTGCTCGCGCGCCAGCACCAGCTCGGCCGCCGCCAGCGCCTTGGCCATGCGCCGGCCTTCCTCCGCGGTGCGCCAGGAATAGAAGCCGATGAATAAGATGCCCGACACCAGCGCCGCCCATACGCCCATCACATAAGGAAAGGGCAGAATGAGATTGGTGTCGTTGAACCAGGGCAGCGGGTGGTGGAAGGTGGTGAGCAGGCTCGCGAGCGCGATGGCGAGCGCGCCGAGCGCGGCGGTGATCCTGAGCGGCAAGGTCGATGCCGAAACCGTCACCGGCGCGATCAGCAGAAAGGCGAACGGGTTCTGCAAGCCGCCGGTGAGATAAAGCAGAGCGGCCAGTTGAAGAATATCGTAGCCGAGCATCAGAAACGCATAGCCGGATTTAAGCCGGTGGCTTGCCGGGTAGCGGAGGCGCAAAGCGACGTTGAGCCACGCCGACAGCGCGATCACGGCGAGGCAGGCGGCGATCGGCAGGTGGATGCCCAGCACCCAATAAGCGCCGATCACCGTGAGACTCTGCCCGAGCACGGCAAGCCAGCGCAGCCGGACGATGGTCTGGAGGCGCAGGCGCGTCTCGCCCTGCCGCAGCCATTCGGGCACGTGCGTGCGGACGGTTTGACTATTGTCGAGGGCAGCCATAGGTGAGTTCTAGCACAGGACCTCCAGTCACAATTCCGACAAAGCGGGCACGCAGCGCAAGGCTCATGGACGAGCGAGTAACCAAGTCTGGACACTTGCCGCGCGCGGGCGAAGCTTCGGTCGCGCCGCCGGTCGTCGTGCGCGATCTCACCAAGAACTATGGCGCCGTCACGGCGGTGGACCGTATCAGTTTCACGTTGGAGCCGGCCACCACGGTGGCGCTGCTCGGCGGTAACGGGGCCGGCAAGACCACCACCATTGCCATGCTGCTCGGCCTGGTGGTGCCGAGCGCGGGCGAGGTGAGAGTATTCGGCGCCGATATCAGCCGCGACCGCGAGGCGGTGGCCTATCGCATGAACTTCCAGAGCCCCTATGTCGATCTGCCGATGCGGCTGACGGTGCGGCAGAACCTCACGGTCTATGCCGGGCTTTACGGCATCGCCAACGTGGCCGAGCGGCTCGCCTTCATCGCCGAGGATCTCCAGATCGTGCCCCTGCTCGACCGGCCGACCGGCAAATTGTCGGCGGGACAGAAGACCCGCGTCGGTCTCGCCAAGGCGCTGCTGAACGCACCGGAACTGCTGCTGCTCGATGAACCCACCGCCTCGCTCGATCCCGACACCGCCGACTGGGTGCGGCACAAGCTGAAGCATTTCGCCGAAGCGCGCGGCGCCACGCTCCTGTTCGCCTCGCACAATATGGCCGAGGTCGAGCGGCTCGCGGGGCGCGTGATTCTCCTGCATCAGGGGCGCATCATCGAGGACGGGACGCCGGCCAGTCTGATCGCCACCTACGGACGCGACACGCTCGAAGAGGTGTTTCTCGACGTGGTGCGCGGCCGCGCCAACCACGCGCATGACGGTGCCGAGCGAAGCCAGGCCCCGGAACGGCAGGCGTCATGACGGCAGCACACACAGATACGGCCGGTGCCGCGCCGATCCTCTATCCGCAGACCGGAGCAAGCGCCTCGCTTCGCCGCATGGCGGCGCTGGTCAAGCGCTACGTCTATCTGCTGCGCAGTTCGGGCGTGCGCATCGTCGAGCTGATCTACTGGCCCTTCCTCCAGATGCTGACCTGGGGTTTTCTCCAGAAATATCTCGCCGACACCACCAGCCCGCTGGTGCAGGCCGCGGGCGTGTTGATCGGCGCGGTCTTGCTGTGGGACATTCTGTTTCGCTCGAAGATCGGTTTCTCCACCACCTTCATCGAGGAGATGTGGTCGCGCAATCTCGGCAATCTGCTGATCAGCCCGCTGCGGCCGCTCGAGCTGGTCGCCGCCTTGAGCGCGTGGAGCATCATCCGTCTCTCGGTCGGCATGATCCCGGTCACGATCGCGGCCTATCTCTTCTTCGGCTTCAATTTGCTCGATCTCGGTCTGCCGCTCGCCGCCTTTTTCGGCGTGCTGGTGCTGACCAGCTGGTCGCTCGGCCTGATCGCCGCGGGCGTGATCCTGCGTTATGGGCTGGGCGCCGAGGAACTCGCCTGGTCACTCGCCTTCCTGCTGCTGCCGCTTTGCTGCGTCTACTATCCGGTGTCGGTGCTGCCCGGCTGGCTGCAGCCGGTTGCGCTGGCGCTGCCGCCGACCCATGTGTTCGAAGGCATGCGCGGCATCCTGCTGCACCACACTTTCGATGTGTCGCAGCTATGGTTTGCGGTCGGCCTGAACGCGATTTACATCGTCGCCGGCTATCTGACCTTCCGCTGGTTTCTGGCGAGCGCGCGGGTCAACGGCACCCTGGTGCAATTGGGTGAGTGATGCGCGGACGGGTACTGACCATCATCGTCGCGGGCTTTCTGGTCGGCGCGCTCGGCGGCGCCGCGGCGCTGGTGCTCGGCGGGCGCGCGCCGCAGCAAGCCGTGACGACGTCCGGCAAGGCGCTGGTCGGCGGCCCGTTCAAGCTGATCGACCCGGCCGGCAAGACCGTCACCGACGCGGATTTCCGCGGCCGCCACATGCTCGTTTTCTTCGGCTTCACCCACTGCCCCGATATCTGCCCGGCCGAGCTTCAAGTCATCTCGGCGGCGTTGGCCGAGCTTGGCCCCAAGGCGAAGAACATCGTGCCGATCTTCATCACCCTCGATCCCGAGCGCGATACGCCCGAGGTCATGGGCGAGTATGTGAAGAATTTCGGCGCTGAGTTCGTCAGTCTTACCGGATCGCCTGAAGCAATCGCCGAAGCCGCAAAGGCCTATCGCGTTGCCTACTCAAGGTTCGAGCAGGAAGGCCAAGATACCAGCAAAAACTATAGTATCGACCACTCGGCCCTGGTCTATTTGATGGGACCGGACGGCGAGTATGTGACGCATTTCTCCTACGGCACGCCCGCCCCAAAAATTGCCGAAACCTTGCGCCGCTACCTTTAGCCGCACGGCGGATCGGCCTCCGCGACACAGTGTCATTGCACCGCAACATAGAATCACCATGTGATTCCGCGATGCAGCATTTCACTATAAGGTCAGCGGGAGGGGCGATTCGTGTTGTACCATCTTTATGAGCTGAACCAGGCGGCGTTGCGCCCTGCACGGGCTGCGGCCGAGGCCTATCGGCTCCTGTTCCGCAACCCGCTCAATCCGGCCTATCATACCCCGCTCGGGCGCAGCGCCGCTGCCGCGCTCGAATTGTTCGAGCGCACCACGCGGCGCTATCGCAAGCCCACCTGGGACATCGCCGAAACCGAGGTGAGGGGCCGTAAGGTCTCCGTCCGCGAACGGGTGGCGATTGCCAAGCCCTTCTGCGATCTGGTGCATTTCGAGCGCGAGGTGTCCCCCTGGCGCCGCTGGAACGACCCCAAGATCCTGCTCGTGGCGCCGATGGCGGGGCATTTCTCGACCCTGCTCCGCGGCACCGTGCGCGATCTGCTGCCGCACCACGACGTCTATGTCACCGAATGGCACGACGCCCGCTTCGTCCCGCGCAGCGAAGGCCCCTTCGATCTCGACGTCTATATCGACTACATCCTCGAATTTCTGCGGTTTTTCGGCGGCAGCGTCCACGTCATGGCGGTGTGCCAGCCGACCGTGCCGGTATTCGCCGCCGTGTCCTTGATGGAGAGCGCCGGCGATCCGGCGGTGCCGCGTTCGATGATCTTGATGGCCGGCCCGATCGATGCCAGGGAAAATCCCACGGCGGTCAACCGCTTCGCCGAAGGCCGCAGCATCGAGTGGTTCGAGCGCAACGTCATAACCCAGGTGCCGTGGCCCTATCCCGGAGTCATGCGCCGCGTCTATCCAGGTTTTCTACAGCTTAGCGGCTTCATGGGCATGAATTTGGAGCGTCACGTCAATGCGCATCGCGATTTATTTCATAATCTCATCAAGGGAGATGGCGACTCCGCCGGCAAGCACCGGGAGTTCTACGACGAGTTCCTTGCCGTTATGGACCTTGCTGCCGAATATTACCTCCAGACGATCGAGACGGTATTCCTCGAGCACAAACTGCCGCGAGGGGTGATGACCCATCGCAACCGGCTGATCGATCCAGGCAGCATCAATAAAGTGGCGCTGATGACGGTGGAGGGCGAGAAGGACGATATTTCCGGGATCGGCCAGACCTTCGCTGCACAAAAATTGTGCACTGGCCTTGCCGACAGTCTGCGCGCGCACCATCTCCAGGCCGGTGTCGGCCATTATGGCGTGTTCAACGGGTCCCGTTTTCGCGCCGAAATCGAGCCGAAAATCCGCAATTTCATAGCCAAAAAACAGCGCCGGAGAGGGGTGTTGGCGAGAGCCTTGGGTCGGTCTGCCTAAAGCCGAGGCGCGCGTTCCCTCAAAGGCCTGTGCTACTGTAGCCACCGTCGATTCGGGGCGGCCGACAGTAGGGAGCGTACCATGCTTAAGCGGCTCAACCTCGCCCGTGGCGAGACCATCGAGGTGAAAATCCGCGGGCTTGATATTCCCATGGCCCTGCGGCGCAGCGCGCGAGCGCGGCGCTTCAGCCTGCAAGTGAGCGAAGCTCGCCGCGGCGCCGTGCTCACCATGCCGCTTTACTCGAGCTTTGCCGACGCCGACGAATTTCTCTCCCGCCATCTCGATTGGCTGAAGGAGCGGGTGGCCGGCATGGCCGAACCGGTGCCCTTCACCCATGGCGCCATCTTGCCCTTGCGGGGCTTTGCCCATGTGCTGCGCTTCGCAGGCTCCGCGCGCCGCCGCGGCGTGGTTTGGATCGAGGCGCCCGAGGACGCCAAGCCCGCGCCGGCTTGGCCGGGAGGCGCCCGCGTAGGCACCAGACGTCTGCCGCGGCTCTATGTGGCCGGCGAGGAGGAGCATGCCCCGCGCCGCCTGCTCGATTGGCTGAGGCGCCAGGCCCATCACGACCTCAAGACGCGCGTCGACGTGCACGCCCACCGCCTCGGTCTCGCGCCGAAGCGGCTCTATGTGCGCGACCAGACCACGCGCTGGGGCTCGTGCTCGACCTCAGGCGCGCTGTCCTTTTCCTGGCGCCTGTTGCTGGCGCCGCCCTTCGTGCTCGACTATCTCGCTGCGCACGAGGTCGCCCATCTCGCCCACATGAATCACGGTCCGCGCTTCTGGGCGCTGGTCGAGCGCACCATGCCGCGCCACGACGAGGCGCGCAGCTGGCTCAGAAAGCACGGCCCCAGCCTGCACCGCTACGGTGCGGAGGGCATGCAGCTCGCCTCGCGCGGCTACTCGCCAAAGCGCAGCATCGAGTAGCGCGCGCCTTGCTACTGCCCGAACACTACTGTCCGAAGATGCCCAATACGCGGCGGTAGAGCGGCGTGTCGTCACTGCTTGCCCGCTGCGGCGCGTTCCACGGCAGTTTGGCGATCGCATCGTTGAACGAAGGCGCCCGCAGGCCGGGCAGCGGCGCCGGCGTCTTGTCGCGATGCGCATAGGTCATCAGTTCGTGCCAGAGTTTGGCGGGGAGGGTGCCGCCGGTGACCTTCTTCATCAGCCTGCCGTTGTCGTTGCCGATCCACACCCCGGCGACATAATGCGCCGTGTGGCCGACGAACCAGGCGTCGCGGAAGCTCTGGGTCGTGCCGGTCTTGCCGCCGGCGGCATGGCCTGCGATCGCCGCTTGTTTGCCGGTGCCGCGCGTCATGGTGGCGTGCATCATGTCGTTCATGCCGCCGACGAAGGGCGACGCCACCACCTGGCCGGTGGTGGAGCGGCGCCGCTGATAGATCACCTTGCCGTCGCCACTCCGCACCCTGGTGATGATATACGGCAACACGCCCTGGCCGCCATTGGCGAAGGGCGCGTAGGCCCCGGTCAATTCCAGCAGGGTGACCTCTGCGGTGCCGAGCGCGATCGAGGGCCGGTCGTGCAGCCGCGACTGGATGCCGAGCCGGCGCGCCGTGCGCACCACCCGCCAGGGACCGACCTCGGCCGCGAGCCGCGCCGCCACCGTATTGGTCGATTGCGCCAGCGCCTCGCGCAAGCTGATCTCGCCCTGATAGATGCCGGTATAGTTGCGCGGCGACCAACCGGCGATGGTGGTTGGCCCGTCATAGGCGACCGAGTCCGGCCGGTAGCCGCTTTCCAGCGCGGCGAGGTAGACGAACGGCTTGAAGGCCGAACCGGGCTGGCGCATCGCCTTCAGCGCGCGGTCGAACGGACTTGACGAATAGGAGCGCCCCCCGATTAGGGCCTTGACGCCGCCCATCGGGTCGAGCACCACCACCGCCCCTTCGCCGGCGCGGAGCTCCGCCCCTTCGCCGTCGAGCAGACGCCTGAGCGCCTGCTGCGCCACGCGTTGCAGCCCGGCGTCGATCGTGGTCTCGACGATCAGGTCGGCGTTGCGGTCGCCGACGAACTCGGGCAGCAGCTCCGTCACCCAATCGACGGCGTAGGGGTAGCCGGTATCGTCGCCCCTGGCCGACAGCCTGAGTGGTTGCTGCGAGGCGGCTCGTGCCTGTCCCAGCGAGAGATAGCCGGCCGCGACCATGCCATTGAGCACCTCTTCGGCCCGCGCATTGGCGAGCTTGACGCTGCGTGTCGGCGCGTAGCGCGAGGGCGCCTTGAGCAGGCCCGCGAGCAGTGCTGCTTGCGGTAGGGTGACGAACCGCGACGACTTTCCGAAATAGCGCCGCGAGGCGGCCTCCACTCCGTAGGTGCCGCCGCCGAAATACACCCGGTTGAGGTAGAGCTCGAGGATCTCCTGCTTGGAGAAGCGCTGCTCGAGCCAGACCGCATAGACGACTTCCTGCAGCTTGCGCACATAGGTGCGCTCGGGCTTCAGGAACAGGTTCTTGGCCAGCTGCTGGGTGATGGTCGATCCGCCCTGCACCACGGCGCCTGCCGAAGCATTGCGGAACGAGGCGCGGATGAGCCCGATCGGATCGATGCCGAAATGCGAGTAGAAGCGCCGGTCCTCGGTGGCAAGCACCGCCTGCACCAGATAAGGGGGCAGCACTTCGAGCCGCACATGGCCGCGGCGCAGGCAGCAATTCGCAGCCAGTCAATGCTGCCAAAGGCGCCAAATTGCCCCTGACTATTTTGTGGAGACTGGAACTTTTGGTGCTGTTGCGGCATCGGGT
>JAWOJH010000061.1:0-6062 GCA_046481725.1 Methyloceanibacter sp.
AGATTCGAGGGAACGGTGACTACCACCATGAAGGACGGAAGGCCGAACACGACCATGAATGGCACCTATACCATCATCGGTGCAACCGGTGCGCTTACGGGCAGCGCTGGTGAGGGCACCTATGCCGGGAACTTCACCGCCGAAGATAAATATCAACTGAACTGGAGCGGCCACCGCACTCCTCAAAAGGACGCCATGGCCTCCCCGGGCAAGAACTGACGAGCCCACCAGCCCCTCGTCGAAAAGGAGGACAACACCATGAACGCGAAGTGCTTGTTCTCGCCTTGCCGCCGGCCCTGCTCATTCTCAATTGCGGAACCGCGCATGCCGGCAAGATCAACAAGGAGGCCCACATCGTTTGCGTGGTCGACAGGTGGGACGAGACCGAGCCCGAGAAGGGGCACAAGCTTGCCAATGCCGCCATGCGCTGCGTGCTCATCGACGACGATCCGGAGATTCCAAAGGCAACAGAGGACTGCGTCGGCAAGTACGGATACATGCCCGATGGAACCTGGAAGGCCGCCGGCACCTGCGTCGACACCTATGAGGCGGCGACAAGATTTATGTGACCTGGGAGGAGGGCTCGCACCTCAAGGAATATGTCTACACGACGACCGGTGGCACCGGTAAGTACCAGGGCATCAGCGGCGGCGGCACCTATACGTACGAGAACCTCACCGACACGCTCATGGCCGGCCGAGTGAAAGGCACTATGGAACTGCCGTAAGCCTTCCTGCGAGTTGGGACGCCCACTCGACCTGCGCGTCTGGAATCGCCCTTTTCCTCGCCCCCCTGGCCTCCTCGCCGCATCCGCAGGGGGCCAAATTTTAACATTTCAGCCCTAGCGTCGCGCCGGAGCCTAGGCTCCCAAAAGCGGGCGTCAAATCATGGCAAAGGCCAAATACCACAAATCGCAGCGCGTCGTCGTGAAGCCGGTCGGGACCTGGGCCTATGTCGAGGCGGTGGTACCGAAATGGGTCAAGGGCTGCGACGAACCGATCAAGATTGCCTATGACTGCGGCATGGGTCGCGAATTCGCCCGGGAAGAGCTGGAAGAGGAATCCGTCGCGCTACAGATCAACGCCGCGAACGGGCTTGGCGGCAACTGGCGGGTTCTGCGCGGTCACAATCGCTGGAAGAGCGCCGAGCAATGCGGGCACCATCCGCATCCCGGCACCCATCCGATGGTCGTCACCACCGAGCGCGATTGGGGCGGCTGGCGCGTTCCGGGCGCCGAATACGATCTCGACCCCTACCGCATCGAGCTCCAGGCTGAGATTATCGTGCGCGCGCCGATCTTCATGAAACTCCTGGCAGAGTTCCTCGAATATGCCGACCAGGAGGCCGAAAATCTCGGCGAGGACCTGACCAAGCTAGCCCAGATCGCTCGCCGCATTCTCAGCGAAGTCTCCGGCTAGCTTACAGCGGCGACAAAATTCCGGTTCAAGACTTGGCATTCCACGCGCCGCCCTCTAAGAGCGACGGCAAAAGGGGTGCTCCACGTTCCATGCAAGATTCCGTCCGCAAGCCAAAACTGCTCAAAGACTATGCGCCTCCGCCCTATCTCATCGATGCGGTGGAACTCGACGTCGCGCTAGACCCCAAGGCGGCGCGCGTCGCCTCCAAGCTGAAGCTGCGGCGCAATCAAGATGCGCCTTGCGCCTCGCCGCTCGTGCTCGACGGCGAAGCTCTCGTCTTGCAAAGCATCGAGCTTGACGGCAAGCGGCTTGCTGCTGGCGACTACGAGCTTGCGGATCGCTCCCTCACCATCGCTTCGGTTCCCGCCGGGCCTTTCACGCTCAAGATCGTCACCACCTGCGACCCCGAAGCCAACACCGCGCTCTCCGGCCTCTATCGCTCGAACCGCACCTATTGCACCCAATGCGAGCCGGAAGGCTTCCGCCGCATCACCTATTTCCTCGACCGCCCCGACGTGCTCGCGGTCTATACCGTCCGCATAGAAGCCGAGCGCGCCGCTGCTCCCATCCTCCTGTCGAACGGCAATCCGGTGGCGCAAGGCGAGATTGCGGGCACCGGCCGCCATTTCGCCATCTGGCACGACCCGCATCCGAAGCCCTCTTATCTGTTCGCGCTGGTCGGTGGCGATCTCGCGCGCGTGCCGGACAGTTTCACCACCGCCTCGGGGAGCAAGGTCGAGCTGAATATCTATGTCGAGCATGGCAAGGAGGATCGCTGCGCCTGGGCCATGGAGTCGCTCAAGCGCGCCATGCGCTGGGACGAGGAGCGGTTCGGCCGCGAATACGATCTCGACGTGTTCAATATCGTCGCGGTCAGCGACTTCAATATGGGGGCGATGGAGAACAAGGGCCTCAACATCTTCAACGACAAGCTGGTGCTGGCCCGGCCCGATACCGCGAGCGACGCTGACTACGCCTCGATCGAAAGCGTGATCGCCCACGAATATTTCCACAACTGGACTGGCAACCGGGTCACCTGCCGCGACTGGTTCCAACTCTGCCTGAAGGAGGGCTTGACCGTCTTCCGCGACGAGGAATTCACCGCCGATACCAGGCTCGGCCCGGTCGAGCGCGTGGTCGGCGTGCGGGCCCTGAAGACGAACCAATTCCCGGAAGACGCAGGTCCGCTCGCCCACCCGGTGCGCCCCTCCTCCTATATCGAGATCAACAACTTCTACACTTCGACCGTCTACGAGAAGGGGGCCGAGCTTTGCCGCATGTTGCAGACCTTGCTCGGCCGCGACGGCTTCCGCAAGGGCCTCGATCTGTACTTCGAACGCCACGACGGCCAGGCGGCCACCGTCGAGGATTTCGTCGCGGCCATGGAGGACGCGAACGCCCGCGACCTTTCCCAGTTCATGCTCTGGTACACGCAGGCTGGGACGCCGGAGCTTGCTTGCTCGCTCGATTACGACCCGAAAGCCAAGACCGCGCGGCTGGCGGTGAGCCAGGTCGTGCCCTCGACGCCTGGCCAGACCAAGAAGGAGCCGATGCTGATCCCGCTCAAGGTCGGGCTGATCGGCGCCAATGGCGACGAGCTTCCCTTGCAGGTCGGCGGCGCGCCGCTCGCCGACGGCTTGCTCGAAGTCACCGAGCGCGAGCAGGTGTTCGAATTTCGCGATGTCCCCTCCCCGCCGACGCCGTCGCTGCTGCGCGGCTTCTCCGCGCCGGTCCGCCTCACCACCAATCTCGACCCGGCTCAGATCGAGTTCCTGATGGCGCATGACAGCGATCCGTTCAATCGCTGGCAGGCGGCACAAACCTATGCGCTCGATCTGCTGACGGCGGCCGCGCGGGGCGGCGGCACGCTCCAGCCGGTGAAGGGAAAAGAGGCGGCGCGGCTTGCGCAAGCGCTCGGCAACACCGCGAGCGACGACACGCTGCTCTACGCCTACCGCGCCGAGTACTTGAAGTTGCCGAGCGAGTCCGACATCGCGCGCGAGTTGGGCCGGGGCGTGGACACCGATGCCGTACATGCCGCGCGCGAGACCCTGCGCGCCACGATCGGCAAGGAGATCAAGGACCGGCTGACGGAACTCTACGCGCGGAGCGAGCCGGGCGGACCCTATTCGCCGGACGCCGAAAGCGCCGGCCGGCGCGCCTTGCGCAACGCAGCCCTAGATCTGCTGGTCGGGACCGGCGTGCCCGAGGAGATCGCGCGCGTGGAGCGCCACTATCGCGGGGCGGCAAACATGACGGACTCCATCGCCGCGCTTTCGATCCTGTCGCATTTGCAGCGCCCGGAGCGCGACCGGGCGCTCGCCGATTTCTATGCGCGCTGGCAGGACGAGCCGCTCGTGCTCGACAAATGGTTCGCGGTGCAGGCGCGCGCGACTCGGCCCGACACGGTTCAGACGGTCGAGTCGCTGCTGTCGCATCCGAAATTCTCGCTCAAGAACCCGAACCGCATGCGCGCGCTGATCGGCAGCTTCGTGCATGCCAACCCGTCCGGTTTCAACCGCCTGGACGGCGCGGGCTACCGGCTGCTGGCCGCCCAGGCGCTCGAGATCGACCGCTTCAACCCGCATATGGCCGCCCGCCTGCTCGGCGCCTTCGAGAGCTGGCATATGCTGGAGCCGCAACGCCAGGCCCGCGCCAAGGGCGTGCTCGAAGACCTGGCCGGCCAAACTTTGTCCACCGACAGCTATGAGATCGTCACAAAATCCCTTGGCGCCGCCTAGAGTCTCGCCCCTGTCAACGGGTTATTAACCGAATTTCCACAGCTTTGCTCTGGACAGACCACGCTTTCATCGATTCCAATGACGATGCGGGCGATTCGGAGATGCGGCACTTCTCCGGCGCGAGCTTGAGAAGTCCAAAGGGGGACGAATGGCGCGGGCGCGTTCTGCGCGTGAGGGATTCGCTTACGCGGGGCCGGACTGGCAGCATTTCCGCGCGCTTATCGGCCGTCACCTGCCCAATGCGGAGTTGTTGCGCCGGTTGGTGCCGCTGCTGCTTATCGGCTTCGCCATCGTCGCCATCATCGGCTTCACCACGCAAATCTCCAACGGCAAGCGCGCCGCGCTCGATGCCGCGCAGAAGCAGCTTGCCCTGATAGCCGACGCCACCGCGCTCAACCTCAAGGAGCAGACGCTCAGCTCCAATACCGGCTGGCAAGGCGCGCTGGCCGCCAGCCTGCCCAGAGGCGCGACCATCTACGACCGCATCGCCCTGCTCGCCGACGCGGAGGGCGCGATTCAGGGCCGGGCGCCGCTGGCCAGTCAGCCGCAAGGCAACTTGCTCACGATTCTCGGCCCGCAACAACCTTTGACCGTATTCGGCGCCGAGGCCGGCGTGCTGCGCCTGACCTTGCTCGACGGCACCGACGCCATCGTCACCGTGCGCAACGTCCCGCAGACGGACGCGCAGCTCGCTTTCGTGCAGCCGGTCGATGCCGCCCTTGCCGATTGGCGCCAGGCGGCGCGGCTGGAGATCACCCTTCTCGTGCTCACCGGCTTCGTCCTCGTGCTGCTGGCTGGCGGCCTCTGGTATTTGGCGCCGGCGGCTACGCGCAAATCCGAGGGAAGTCTCGCCAAGGAACTCACCGAAGCCCTGCCGGGCTGCGGCGTCTGGCGCTGGAACCTCGCGCGCGGCCATGTGCATTGGTCGGCGCCGATGTACCGCCTGCTGGGGCTCGAGCCGCACGACCAGCCAATGGCCTTCGGCACCATCGCCCGCGCGCTCCATCCCGACGACGATCTTCGCGGCGCGCTCGACCGGCATTTGCGCGAGGGAACGAGCCTGTTCGACGACGCCTTCCGCCTGCGCCATGCGGGCGGAAATTGGATCAACTTCAGGCTGCGCGGGCACATCACCCGGATCGACGGCGAGCCCTATCTGACCGGCATCGCCGTGGTCTCCGATCAGGAGGTCAGCACCGGATCGGCCGACGAGAACGCCAGGCTGCGCGACGCGGTCGAGACCATCTCCGAGGCCTTCGTGCTGTGGAACAAAGACAACCGGCTGGTGATGTGCAACAGCAAATACCAGCAGTTCCACGGCCTGTCGGACGAGATGGTGCGTCCCGGCAGCCCCTATGACGAAGTCATCGCCGCCGCCACCGAGCCGATCGTTTCCAAGCGCGTGGCCGTAGCGCGCGCCGGTGACGACGATAGCCGCACCTACGAGGCGCAGCTCGAGGACGGCCGCTGGCTGCACATCAATGAGCGCCGCACGCGCGACGGAGGCTATGTCAGTGTCGGCACCGACATCACCGTGCTGAAGGAGAGCCAGCAGCGCCTCGGCGACAGCGAGCAGCAGCTCCGGGCCAGCGTCGCCGAGCTCAGACTTTCGCGCCGCGAGCTCGAGCAGCAAAAGCAGCAACTGGTCGATCTCGCCGAAAAGTATGCGCTGGAGAAGAACCGCGCCGAGGCCGCCAATCGTGCCAAGTCGGAATTTCTCGCCAATATCAGCCACGAGCTGCGCACGCCGCTGAATGCGGTGATCGGCTTCTCCGAGGTGATGCAGCAGGCGCTGTTCGGCCCGCTCGGCCACCCGAAATATCAGGAATATTCCCGCGACATCTACGACAGCGGCGCCTATCTCTTGGAAGTAATCAACGATATTCTCGACATGTCGAAGATC
>JAWOJH010000084.1:0-5244 GCA_046481725.1 Methyloceanibacter sp.
TGATAAAGAGGGTAGGGGCGACCCATCCTCCTGCGAGGGAGTTGCACGGAAACTGCTCGGCGGGGCTGGTTTTGTTTGCGCGCTGTTTGTCGCTGCCGTGGCGGCGACTCCGGCAGTTGCCCAGACCCTCGAGGAAGCGCTGGCTCAGGCCTATCTCATCAATCCGGTGCTTAATGCCGAGCGGGCGAACCTGCGCGCCACCGATGAAAATGTGCCGATAGCCAAATCGAGGCTGCGCCCCAATATCAGTGGATCGGCGGACGCCGCGATCCAAAAGCTGACGACAAACCGAGGCGGTGGCCAGTTCGCAGTTAACGGCGGTGGCGGTGGCGGCGGCTTCACCGGTGATGAGGGCACGACCTATCCTCACAGTTTATCTGTTCAGCTGAGCCAGCCGATTTTTCAGGGCTTCCAGATTCTCAACGCGATCCGTCAGGCCAAATCGGGCGTGCAGGCGGCGCGCGAAGGTCTGCGTGCCACCGAGCAGAATGTGTTGCTGGCGGCAGCCACCGCCTACGTCAATGTGGTGCGGGAACGCGCCGTCGTGCGGCTGCGCGAAAACGACGTGTCGGTGCTCAATGAGCAGCTCAAGGCGACCCGAGACCGCTTCGAAGTTGGCGAAGTCACCCGCACCGATGTCGCGCAAGCTGAGGCGCGGGTTGCCGAAGCACGAGCAATCCTTGCTCTCGCGCAAGCGAACCTAAAAACCAGCGAAGCGGATTACCAACAAGTGATTGGCGACCCGCCAGGTGTCCTCGTCACCCCGCCCTCAATCCGGCATCTGCTGCCGAGCACACTGGATGAGGCGATGACCCTGGGCGACGGCGAGAATCCGATCATCCTTGCCTCAGTCTATGCCGAGGAAGCCTCGCTCTATAATATTCAGCAATTGATGGGGCAGTTGCTGCCAAACGTCTCGCTGGATGCGAGCTACAGCAAGAGCTACGCCGGCAACGAGCGCGGCGACTGGTCGGAAAACACGGTCGTGAGCGGCAGAGTCACCGTCCCATTTTATCAAGGTGGCGGCGTCGCAGCCTCGGTGCGGCAAGCCAAAGAAGACAATAATCGATTCAAAAAATTGGTCGAGGACGCAAGGCTCGGGGTGCATGCCGACGTCCTGTCGCAGTGGGGCTTCTTGCAATCCTCGGGCCCGCAGATCGCCTCGGCCCAAGCTGCGGTCGAAGCCAACAAGATTGCACTCACCGGGGTTCAGGAGGAGGAGAAGGTTGGGCAGCGCACCACGCTCGATGTGCTCGACGCGCAACGGGAACTCCTGAATTCCCAGATTTTGCTCGTCCGCGCCCTGCGGGATCGAATAGTCGCCGAATATTCGCTTTTTGCCGCGATCGGGCGGATGGATGCGCAGACCCTTGGGCTGCCGGTGCCCTATTACGATCCATTTGAGCACTATGACATCGTCAAGAACAAGTGGTTCGGTCTGCGCCCGCCGGCGCCACCGGCACCAGACGAGTGAACCAATGGCGGAACTTCGGCGTTAACCCTCGCGGAGGGACGCCCCACCCAAATCGAGACTTGGATGTTAATGGCGTTTTAAGCTACAAATGCGGAGGGGCTCTGGGGGCGTAACCGCCGAGTGATGCGGGGGTTCTTATGGCGGCAAGGGATCAAGTGATGACCAGCATGGAGCGGGCTCCTGAACCGACGATGGAGGAGATTCTCGCTTCCATCCGGCGTATCATTTCCGAAGATCAGTCGGAATCGGAACAGCAGCCTTCGCAGGAATACCAAGCCTCTGGTGTCCTTCAGGACGACGGGGAGTTGGATGACGGGGCGGAGTCTACGCCTGACGATAGGATCATCAGCGACATCGCCCGGGTGTTGAGCGGGGCGTCGCAGCCGCCGGCCGAGGACGAGGAGGAGATTCTCGACCTGACCGCCGAGCTTGGCGGCCTGGAGATCGTCGAGGAAGAATTGATCTTCGTCGAGACCGTCGAGGAAGTGCCGGCCCCGGTCGAAGCCCTGGCGGAACCTGAATTCATCGAGCCGGCCCCGGAGCCGGAGGAGGTGCCGCAAGCGCCTCCGCCACCGGAGCCGCAGCCGCAAGTCGCGGTGGCTCCGCCGCCTCCGCCGCAAGCGGTAGCCGCGCCGGAGCCGCAGCCTATCCCGGAGCCGGCCCCGGCAGCGCCGCCGCCGCCAATGTCGGCAAGCGAGGAGGCGGCGTCAGCCTTGGATCGCGCGATCGCCGCCTTGCGGGCCGGTCAGCTGCCGACCTCGATCTCCGAGTTTGCACCGCAGCCGACCCCGGACACGCCGCCGCCGGCGTCGTTCTATCCGCCGGCACAGCCAGAGTTCGAGCCCCAGCCGGAGGCGCAAGCCTTCGCCGCGCCGGAGCCGGGAGCCGAGCCGCAGCCGGAAGCCGAGCCGGAACCCGAAGCCGAGGCCGAACTGGTTCTCACCGACTTCGAGGCCGAGGCCATGATCGAGGAGGCAAGCCCTGTCGAGCCCGCGCTCGAGGCGGAGTCGCCGCCCGCCTGGGACAGCGAGACGCCGTCCTGGCAAAGCGAGACACCGTCCTGGGCCGCCGTCGAGTCCCCGGCCGAACCCGAGCCGCTCGCGCCGCTGCGCAACGGTCACGGTGCGGAAACGGAGGCGGATGACGGCGCGCAGAAATCGCTGGAGGACAGCGTCAAGGACATGCTCCGGCCGATGCTTCAGCGTTGGCTCGACGAGAACATGACCCGCGTGCTGACCTCGGCGCTGCGCGACGAGCTTCGGGACAATCCCGATCGTTTCCAGCGCGATTGAGCCGCTCTAGGTTGACAGCCGAGAAGGCAACGGCGTAGGACGCCCGCGCGACTTCCTCGCGACTTCGTCCTTTCGCCCCCATGCTCGACAAGACCTATCAGCCGCAAAATCTCGAAGGCGCCGTCTATCGCGCCTGGGAAGACGCGCGCGCCTTCGCCGCCGGACGCCCCGACCGCGCCGGGGCCAAGCCCTTCGCCATCGTCATCCCGCCGCCCAACGTGACCGGCTCGCTGCATATGGGGCATGCCCTGAACAACACCTTGCAGGACGTGCTGGTGCGCTTCGAGCGCATGCGCGGCCGCGACGTGCTGTGGCAGCCCGGCACCGACCATGCCGGCATCGCCACGCAGATGGTGGTCGAGCGGCAATTGCTGGAGCGGCAGGAGCCGAACCGGCGGGCCATGGGGCGCGAGGCCTTCATCAAGCGCGTCTGGCAGTGGAAAGAGGAATCCGGCAACACCATCGTCGGTCAGCTCAAACGGCTCGGTTGCTCCTGCGACTGGTCGCGGCTCAGATTCACCATGGACGAGGGGCTGTCGCGCGCGGTGCGCAAGGTGTTCGTCGATCTCTACCGCGCCGGGCTGATCTACAAGGACAAGCGGCTGGTCAATTGGGACCCGGAGCTGCTGACCGCAATCTCCGATCTCGAAGTCGAGCAGATCGAGACCAAGGGGCATCTCTGGCATCTGCGCTATCCGATCGAAGGCACCAAGTTCGACCCCGAGGATCCGTCGAGCTTCATCGTCGTCGCCACCACGCGGCCCGAGACCATGCTCGGCGACACCGCCGTCGCCGTGCATCCCGAGGACGAGCGCTACCGGCATCTGGTCGGCAAAAACGTGGTCTTGCCGCTGGTCGGCCGCCGCATCCCGATCGTCGCCGACGAATATTCGGACCCCGAGAAGGGCTCCGGCGCGGTGAAGATCACGCCCGCGCACGACTTCAACGATTTCGAGGTGGGCCGGCGGCACGGCCTGCCGATGATCAATGTGCTGAGCCCCGACGGCAAGCTTCAGCTCGATGCCAATCCCGAGTTCACCCAAGGTGTCGAGCCGAGCCCGGAACTCAAGGCAACGATTCTCGAATTCAACGGCGTGTTCCGCTTCGCCGCGCGCAAGCTGATCGTCGAGCGCCTCGAAGCCCAAGGGCTGATCGATAAGATCGAGCCCTATGTGCATACCGTGCCGCACGGCGATCGCTCCAACGCGGTGATCGAGCCGCGGCTGACCGATCAATGGTATGTCGACGCCGCCACCTTGGCCAAGCCGGCCATCGATGCGGTGAAGCGCGGCCGCACCAATTTCGTGCCGAAGAACTGGGAGACGACCTACTTCCATTGGATGGAGAACATCCAGCCCTGGTGCATCTCCCGCCAACTCTGGTGGGGTCATCAGATTCCAGCCTGGTACGGACCGGACGGCACGATTTTCGTCGCCGAGGACGAAGCGGGCGCGAAAGCGCTCGCCAAGGAACACTACGGCAAGGAGGCCGCGCTCGAGCGCGACGAGGACGTACTCGACACCTGGTTCTCCTCGGCGCTGTGGCCGTTCTCGACGCTGGGCTGGCCCGAGCAGACGCGCGAGCTTCCCCGCTATTACCCGACCGACGTGCTGGTCACCGGTTTCGACATCATCTTCTTCTGGGTTGCGCGCATGATGATGATGGGCCTGCACGTGATGGACGAGGTGCCGTTTCGCGACGTCTATATCCACGCGCTGGTCCGCGACGAGAAGGGCCAGAAGATGTCGAAGTCGAAGGGGAACGTGATCGATCCCCTCGATCTGATCGACACTTACGGCGCGGACGCGCTCAGGTTCACCCTTGCCGCCATGGCCGCGCAGGGCCGCGACATCAAGCTCAGCGCATCCCGCGTCGAGGGCTACCGCAACTTCGCCACCAAGCTGTGGAATGCCGCCCGCTTCGCCGAGATCAACGATTGCACGCCCGATCCCGGCTTCGACCCCGCCGCCGCCAAGGTGACCTTGAACCGATGGATTCTCGGCGAGAGCGAGCGGACGCTCGCCGCGGTCACCGAGGCGCTCCAATCCTTCCGCTTCAACGAGGCCGCGGGCGCCATCTACCATTTCATCTGGCACGTCTATTGCGACTGGTATCTCGAGCTGATCAAGCCGATCCTGGCCGGGCCGGATGCCGCCGCCGCCGCCGAGACGCGGGCCGCCGCCGCCTTCGTGCTCGATCGGGCGCTGACGCTGCTGCATCCCTTCATGCCCTTCGTCACCGAGGAGCTATGGGCGAAGCGGGCGCCGGGTGAGGGCAGGGCGAGCCTGCTGATGCTGGCGCCCTGGCCGGGTCAGCATGGGTTTCAGAATGCCGGCGCCGACGCTGAGATCGGCTGGGTGATCCGCTTCATTTCCGAAGTTCGCTCGGTGCGCGCCGAGATGAACGTGCCGGCCGGCGCCAAAGTGCCGCTGGTCATCTCGGGCGCGAATGCAGAGACCGAGGCCCGCGTGGCCCGGC
>JAWOJH010000158.1:0-4840 GCA_046481725.1 Methyloceanibacter sp.
TCCTCACCCTGAGGAGGCGCGGAACGCGCCGTCTCGAAGGGTGAAGCCACATCGGGTTGCCCATGCTTCGAGAGGCGTCCTGCGGACGCTCCTCAGCATGAGGCCGCAACCAGTTGAAACGACTCATCGGGCGACCTCCCAGGTGGTAACCAGCTCGCCGCTCTTGGGGTCCTTGGAATCCTTGAGTTCGATGCCCATGGCGGCAAGCTCGTCGCGAATGCGATCCGCCTCTTTGAAGTTCTTCGCCGCCCGCGCGGCGTGGCGAGCCTTGACGAAGCTCTCGACCTTCGCTGCATCGACTTCTCGCCTGCTCGTGGGTCTATGTCGAAGACCTAACGCTCTGAGCGTCGGACCTAACTGAGCGAAGTCATCTTTGCTGTCGAGAGAATGTAGCTCGGCAATCACTTGCGGCGTATTGAGATCATCAAGCAGCGCATCGAGAACCCCCGGCGCGAACCTCTCATCCGTCCCCTCCAGGAATTCAGGGAACGCGGTCCAAGAGGCGAGCATCTTCCAGCTCTCCTCTAATCCGCGCACAGTCCAATCGATCGGCTGACGGTAGTGTGTGCGAAGCATATTGAGCCGTATGACCTCACCCGGCCAATCCTGCAAAAGCTCGTGCACCGTGACGAAATTGCCGGCCGACTTCGCCATCTTCTCTCCCTCGACCTGCAGGAAGCCGTTATGCATCCATACCTGGGCCATGATCGGCGTCTGGTTGGCGCAGCGCGACTGCGCGATCTCGTTCTCGTGATGCGGGAAGACGAGATCGATGCCGCCGCCATGGATGTCGAAGGTCTGGCCGAGATGCGCGGCCGCCATCGCCGAGCATTCGATATGCCAGCCCGGCCGCCCCGGCGCGGCGATGCCGCACGGCGACTTCCATGACGGCTCGCCCGGCTTCGACGGCTTCCACAACACGAAATCCACCGGATCCTGCTTGTAGGGCGCGACCTCGACCCGGGCGCCGGCGATCATCTCGTCGAGCGAGCGGCCCGACAACTTGCCGTAATCCTGCATGGCGGCGACGTGGAACAGCACATGGTCCTCGGCGACATAGGCGCAACCATTCGCCACCAGCCGCTCGATCATCGCCTTCATCTGTTCGATATGTTCGGTCGCGCGCGGCTGCACGCTCGGTGGAAGCGCGCCGAGCGCGGCCATGTCAGCGTGAAATTGCTGCTCGGTCTTTTCCGTAACCTTGCGGATCGCCTCGTTCAGCGGCAGGTCGGGGTAATCCTGCGCCGCCCGTGCGTTGATCTTGTCGTCGACGTCGGTGATGTTCCGCACATAGGTGACGTGCTCCGGCCCGTAGATGTGCCGCAGCAGCCGGTACAGCACGTCGAACACGATCACCGGCCGCGCATTGCCGATATGGGCAAAGTCGTAGACCGTCGGCCCGCACACATAGATGCGCACATTGGCCGGGTCGAGCGGCTTGAACGGCACCTTTTCCCGGGTAAGCGTGTTGTAAAGCTTCAACGTCACGAACGAACCCCATTGCCGGCGGGCGGGCGTTCGGTTCTCTATTTTCGGTAGATCGGAGAAGTATAAAGGGAGAACGGCCCGGCCAGCGTGTTTACTAGGCCAGAATGATGCCGCAGGAAATCATAAGGATGGGTTGCTTTTGCCTCATCTTGGGACTGCTTATGAAGCGGTTTGCTGTGAGCGTCAAGCAACCCATCCTTATTCATGCCGCATTGACCCCGGAATCTAAGAGCGCATAATGCGTCGGGCGGGCCTTCGGGGATGGAACCAACTTTGAGCCTTTATCGCGAATTTCGGCGCGTGTTTGCGCCATCGCTGCCGCCGTCGCGCGGCAACCGGCTCGGCGTGGCCGCTTTGTGCGGCGCCATGCTCGTGAGCGGCGCCGGACTTTCGCTCGCCCAAGGCATGAGCGAGCAGCAGGTGCGCTGTCTTCAACTCCAGCAGGAACTCGCCGCCGCCCGCGGCGGTGGCGGCGCCAACCGCGAGGAAGTGGCCTACATCGACCAGCAGATCGCGCAGGCTGATCGCGTGTTCCAGGGCACCCGCGCCTCGATGGAGGATGCCGGCTGCTTCGAGAGCTTCTTCATCTTCGGCCGCGGACTGGTCAGAAGTCCCAAATGCCTCAATATGAATAATCGCCTGGAGGACTCGCGCCGCCAGCTCGCCCAGCTCCAGCAGCAACGTCAGGCCTTGACCGGCGGCGGCGGCAACAAGCGGCGCCAGGCCGAGCTGCAGCAGGCGCTCGCGCGGAGCGGCTGTGGCGGCGTGGCGGCCCCGCAACCAGCGCGGCGCGGCGGCGGTCTATTCGACTTCTTCGGCGGCAACCGCGAGCCGGTGGAACAGCTGCCGCAAACCCCGATGTATCGCAGCATCAATCCCGAGGGTCGCTACCGCTCCGTCTGCGTGCGGCTGTGCGACGGCTTCTACTACCCGGTCAGCTATTCGACCTATGGCGCGCGTCTGGGGCAGGACGCGGAGCGCTGCCACTCGACTTGCGCCGCCCCCGCCGAGCTCTACGTCTATCGCAATCCGGGACAGGAAATCGAGCAGGCCGTCTCGCTGAGCGGGTCGGCCTACATGGATCTCCCGGTGGCCTTGCGCTACCGGCAGGAATACGTGAAGGGCTGCTCCTGCAAGCAGGCCGAATACAACCCGACCGATATCGAGTCGGCCAATAAGCGCGCCGAGGTGGACGGCACCGCTCAGCCCGCCGCCCCGGCCATGGCCGCGCCGCCGCCGGAACCTGCACAGGCAGCAATCCCCCAGGAGGTGCCCGATTTCGACCTCGACATGACCGGCACCACCGAGCCCGCGCCTCCGCCTCAGGCTGCCACCGAGCCGCCACCGCCCGCAGCCATTCCCGACTTACAGCCGCCGCCGCCGCTGCCGCCGGCGGCTCAAGCCCCGCCGCCACCGCCCGCGCCGACCGCCGCGGCACCCCCGCCGCCGCCACCGCCGCCGGCACAGTCGACTACCACCAAGAAGAAGCCGCCGGCGCCGCCGCCGGCCTCGCCCTTCGGTCCGCAATTCTAGCGTTCAGGCCGTTTCGCCTGCGAGCCGCGACATTGCGCGCGCCCGCCCGATCAAGGGCAGGAGCTGCTTGAGCTCCGGCCCGTGATCGCGGCCGGTCAGCGCCTGGCGTAAGGGCCGGAACAAGGCTTTGCCCTTCGCGCCAGTCGCGTCCTTCACCGCCGCCGACCAGGCCGGCCAGGTGGTCTCGTCCCAGGGCTCCGGCGGCAGCAGCGCCGCCGCCTCGCGGCAAAGCTTTGCGTCCTCGATCACCGGCTGAATCTTGGCCGAGACGACCTCCCACCAGATTTTCGCCTCGGTGAGCACTGCAAGATTGCCGCGTACCGCCTCCCAAAATGCCTCGCCGCCGCGAACGCCCATCGCGGCGAGCCGCGCCGATACGGCGCCGAACGGCAGCATGTGCAGGAGCTTTGCGTTGAGCAGGCGCAGCTCGGCGGGGTCGAACCGCGCCGGCGCCCGCGAAAGCTTGGCGAAATCGAAGCCGGGCACCAGTTCGTCCAGGCTCGCATGCGGCGTAACTGAATCCGACGTGCCGATCATGGCGCTGTAGCTCGCCACGGCTCGCGCCTCGATGCCCTCTTCACGCAAGCCTTCGATCGCGAGCGAGCGGTCGCGCTTGGACAGCGCCTGTCCCTCGGCGCCGATCAGCAGATTGTGATGGCCGAAGGCGGGCGGCTTGGCGCCGAGCGACTCGAACAATTGGAGCTGCGGCGCGGTGTTGGCGACGTGATCTTCGCCGCGAATGACATGGGTAATGCCGAGATCGATGTCGTCGACCACGCTCGGCAAGGTGTAGAGATAGGTTCCGTCGGCGCGGACCAGCACCGGATCCGACAGCGAAGCGGCATCGACATGCTGGCTGCCGCGCACCAGGTCGTCCCACACCACATCGCGCTGTTCGAGCAAGAAGCGCCAATGCGGCTTGCGGCCTTCCGTCTCGAGCTTGGCGCGCTCCGCGTCCGTCAGTTTGAGCGCCGCCCGGTCATAGACCGGCGGACGGCCGCGCGCGAGCTGGCGCTTGCGCTTGAGTTCGAGTTCCTCCGGCGTCTCATAGGCCGGGTAGAGGCGCTCGGCCGCTTTGAGCTTCTCCACCGCCGCCTCGTAGCGGGCAAAGCGCTCCGACTGGCGCACCTCCCTCGCCCAATCGAGCCCAAGCCAGGCCAAATCCTCGCGGATGCCGGCGGCAAATTCCTCGGTCGAGCGCTCGCGGTCGGTGTCGTCGAGACGGAGGACGAACTCTCCGCCCATCTGCCGCGCGAACAGATAATTGAATACAGCCGTGCGGATATTGCCGGCATGCAGCCGCCCGGTCGGGCTCGGCGCAAATCTCACCCGGACGGCCATGCTCAAAGCTTCTCACGGAATTTGTTGGTAATCGGATAGCGCCGGTCGCGGCCGAAATTCTTGGCGGTAATCTTCACCCCCGGCGCCGCCTGCCGCCGCTTGTACTCCGCGAGATAAAGCATGCGCTCGACCTTCTTCACCAGTTCCGGCGCATGACCGCGTGCGGCGATCTCGGCGAGCGGCATCTCCTTTTCCACCAGGCAAGTGAGTATGTCGTCCAGCACTTCGTAAGGCGGCAAGGTATCCTGATCGCGCTGGCCCGGCTTCAGCTCTGCGGTTGGCGCCTTGGTCAGCACGTTCTCCGGAATGACGATGCCCTGCGGTCCGAGGCAGCCCTTCGGCCTTGCGCGGTTGCGGTAGCGCGCCAGCGCGTAAACTTGGGTCTTGTAGAGGTCCTTGATCGGGTTGAAGCCGCCATTCATATCGCCATAGAGCGTGGCATAGCCCACCGAGACCTCGGACTTGTTGCCGGTGGTCA
>JAWOJH010000148.1:0-3473 GCA_046481725.1 Methyloceanibacter sp.
CGAACACCTCCAGGTCGATGCCGAGATTGGACACCACGCGTTCGCCGAAGATGCCCTGGAGCAGGTCATTCACGAAAAAGTTTCCGAATACATAGCCGATGAGCGCGCGGCGGCGGTTGTCCACGCTGTCGAGCATGGCGCCCGACTGGTACAGCGGCAGCAGCAGCACGAAGCCGGATTTGTCCCGGTCGCCGTGCCTGAGCCTGATGCGCTCGCTGGCCGAGATTTCGCCGGTGTCGCGCGCCCGTTCCATGGGGGCGCGGCAGGCCGGCTCAGTCATGACGGTGCGGCCGAACAGGGACAGGTTCTGCGCGATCGGCTCGACGAACACCACCAGAAAGTACTCGGTGCTGGCCGGGGCGGTGAATATCGGGAAGTCGGGATAGCCGCAGGGGTTGCTGCGCTGTTCCTCGAGAATCTGTTGCGTGACCGCGTGATGCTCGGATTCGCGCACGCGGCGGATGAAACCCAGGCTCTGCATGCCGGGATAGCGTTCCGGCACGCGCAGGGTATTGACGTAGGTCTGGAACTCGTGCCGTGCGACGTATTCACTCGAATAGAACAGGGCGCCGACGCCGCCCAGCGTGTCGGCGTAGGCCGCCATGCGCTGCTCGATCGCCGTCAGGGTCTGCCATACCGCGTCATCGAAGCGCCGGCGCTCCTGGAGATCTATATTGCGCTGGATGTTCCAGGCGAGCAGGGTGGAGAGCAGCAGCGTGAACGCGAGCACGAACCAGGCAACGCCGCGCGGGCGCATCAAGCGATCCATGGATAGCCATTGTGGCAGGCTCACAGAAGTCACCCCCGCTATTCAGCAAGCGATGGCTTGCGATGACACAGGTATCCGGTCCAGCTACAACATGGCCTCAGTGGAAAGAATACTAAGAGTTACCCTAACACTCATCGTGGCGGGAGGACTTGCTCAAAGTCAAAAGCGCGGCCGGTGCTGGCGTTGAAAAAACGCAACACCGGCGCGCAAAATACGACGCGGTTTATTCCTGCGGTTCGTAGCCGAGATTGGGCGACAGCCAGCGCTCGAGGGTGGCGCGGTCCATGCCCTTGCGGCGTGCGTAGTCTTCCACCTGGTCCTTGCCGAGGTTGCCGACCGCGAAGTACGCCGAATCGGGATGCGCGAAGTAAAAGCCGCTCACGGCGGCGGCTGGCCACATGGCAAAACTTTCGGTGAGCTTCACGCCGATGTTTTTCGTGGCGTCGATTAGCTTGAAGAGCAGTTCCTTCTCCGTGTGATCCGGGCAGGCCGGATAGCCGGGAGCGGGGCGGATGCCCTTGTACTCCTCGCGCACCAGCGCCTCGTTATCGAGTTTTTCATCGGCCGCGTAGCCCCAGAATTCCTTGCGTACGCGCTCGTGCAGGCGCTCGGCAAAGGCCTCGGCCAGACGGTCGGCCAGCGCCTTGGCCATGATGGAATTGTAATCGTCATGCGCTTTCTCGAATTGCTTCGCCAGTTCATCGGCCCCGTGAATCCCGACGGCGAAACCGCCGATGTAATCCTTGCGGCCGGAATTTTTCGGCGCGACAAAATCCGCCAGCGCGCGGTTCGGCCGACCTGGCGGCTTTTCATCCTGCTGGCGCAGGCTGTGCAGCACCATGACGGGCTTCTGACGCGATTCATCCTGGTACACTTCGATGTCGTCGTCGCCCATGCTGTTGGCCGGGAACAGGCCGACTACGCCTTTCGCCGTAAATAATTTTTCCTGAATGATGCGTTTAAGCAGTGCCTGGGCGTCGTTGAAAAGCTTCGTTGCTTCCACGCCGACCTTTTCATCCTTGAGGATGGCTGGGTAACGGCCTTTCATCTCCCAGGTGATGAAGAACGGCGTCCAGTCGATATAGCGCGTCAACTCGCCGAGCGGATAATCCTCGAACACGGTGATGCCCGGCGTGTGCGGCGTCGCCGGGGCGTGGCTGTTCCAGTCGATCTTTGATTTGTTGGCGCGTGCCTCGGCGAGCGCAAGCATGCGCGCCCCGGCCTTCTTGCCTTTGTGCCGCGCGCGTACTTCTTCGTATTCAGCGTGGACTTTTGTGACGAAGTCCGCCTTGAGGTCATCGCTCAGGAGGTTCGAGGCCACGCCGACGCCGCGCGAGGCATCCTTTACCCACATCACGGGGTGCGGATAGTTCGGCGCGATTTTCACCGCCGTGTGCACGCGCGAAGTCGTGGCGCCACCGATCAGCAGCGGGATCGTGAAGCCCTCCCGCTGCATTTCTTTCGCGACATGCGCCATTTCATCGAGCGAAGGCGTGATCAGGCCCGACAGCCCGACGATGTCGACTTTGTGCTTGCGCGCCTCTTCGAGAATCTTCGCGGCTGGCACCATGACGCCGAGGTCGATGACCTCGTAGTTGTTGCAGGCAAGCACCACGCCTACGATGTTCTTGCCGATGTCGTGCACGTCGCCCTTGACCGTCGCCATGAGAATCTTGCCCTTGGCGCGGCTGTCCGCGGTCTTCTCCGCCTCGATGAAGGGGATGAGCCAGGCCACGGCCTTTTTCATGACGCGCGCGCTCTTCACCACCTGCGGCAGGAACATCTTGCCGGCGCCGAACAGATCGCCGACGACGTTCATGCCGTCCATGAGCGGGCCTTCGATGACCTGGATCGGGCGGGGGAACTGCTTGCGCGCCTCTTCGGTGTCCTGTTCGACGAAGCCGTCGATGCCATGCACCAGTGCGTGTGTCAGCCGCTCAGTCACTGGCGCCTCGCGCCAGGACAGATCCTCGGCCTTGGCCTTGCCGCCTTCGCCGGCGAACTTCGCCGCGGCTTCGAGCAGGCGTTCGGTGGCGTCCGGGCGGCGGTTGAGGATCACGTCTTCGACGCGTTCGCGCAGGACCAAAGGGATGTCTTCGTAGACCGCCAGCTGACCGGCGTTGACGATGCCCATGGTCATGCCGGCCTTGATGGCGTGGTACAGGAACACCGAATGGATCGCCTCGCGCACCGCGTTATTGCCACGGAACGAGAATGACACGTTGGACACGCCGCCCGAGATCAGTGCGTGCGCCAGGCGTTGCCGAATCTCACGCGTGGCCTCGATGTAATCCACCGCGTAGTTGTTGTGTTCCTCGATGCCGGTCGCGATCGCGAAGATGTTCGGGTCGAAGATGATGTCCTGCGGCGGGAAGCCCACCTTTTCAGTGAGAACCTTGTACGAGCGCGCGCAGATCTCGAACTTGCGTTGGCGCGTATCGGCCTGGCCCTTCTCGTCGAAGGCCATGACCACCACGGCCGCGCCGTAGCGACGGCAGGCGCGCGCCTGTTCGATGAATTTTTCCTCGCCTTCCTTGAGGCTGATGGAGTTGACCACCGGCTTGCCCTGCACGCATTTCAGGCCGGCCTCGAGCACGGTCCATTTCGAGGAGTCGATCATGATCGGCACGCGCGCGATTTCCGGCTCGGAGGCGATCAGGTGCAGGAAGGTGGTCATGGCCTTCTCGCCCTCCAGCATGGCCTC
>JAWOJH010000105.1:0-8044 GCA_046481725.1 Methyloceanibacter sp.
TATCCGATTGCGATGGTATAAACCCTCGGCCGAAAATCGGGGGAACCATGGCGGCTGCTGACTCACATCTCGAGCTCCTGGCGGGCGCCGGTCTACCAGTCGAGAAGTTTGCCGCCGGCGACGTGATCCTTCGCCAGGGCCACCCAAGGCAACAAGATGTATGTGGTCTGTTCCGGTAGGGTCAGAATCGAGCGGGACGGCCAAACGATCGAGGAGTTGAGCGCCGGCGACAGTTTCGGAGAAATGTCCTTGATCGACGGCGCGCCTCGCAGCGCAACAGCTCGCGCCGAGACGGACTGCGAAGTCGCGCCGATCACCGAGAAGACCTTCCTTCGCCTCGTGCATGAGACGCCGCTATTTGCGCTAGCGATGATGCATAACCTCGCCGATCGCCTCCGGCGAGCCAACGAACGGTGGCTGAGCGAGTTGCAGCTCTAATCGTTTGGCTCCGGCGATTCCCCGGTAAGCAACGCCCGTCAGCGGTCTGTCAGTGACCCTGAACTAGACTGCTCCGGAGATGACAGAACGCACCGCCTACGTTCTCGCCATTGGCTTGCTCGTTTTCCTGACCTGGCTTGTGCTGTGAAAGCAGCGCGCCCGCGTCCGGCAGCAATTCTGCCTGCAATACAATTCTGGATTGCAGCAGAATACCCTTGTTTCGCCACATGGGGCGAGGGTGGTTGTGCTAGACTGCTTCGCAAATCGCCGACGGGAGAGGGAAGCTCCGCATCATGGCTCGGCCGTTGCGCCATCGAGCGTCGCTTGCAGCCTTCGCCGCCTGCCTGCTGATCCTGGCGACGCAGTCCGCCTACGCGGGCGAGGCGACCTATTGCGTCACCTGCAAGAACCCCGAGCAAACTTACCTCTGCCGCGTCAATGCCGGCGGCGCCAAGCCGAGCGACGCGTTGAAGCTCTATTGCATCATGCGCACCGCCAAGGAGGGCCAGCACGGCGCCTGTTCGGCGGAGCGCGGCGCGAGCGGCTGCCACGGGGTGGAGAAGGCCTACAGCTACGAGGGGCCCCTGCCCGAGGACTTCGCCGCCGATCCGCGCGTCAGGAAATTCACCGACAAGCTCGAACAGGAGCGCAAGGTCTTCGAGCAGCCGAAAGGCGATCAGCCGAAAACCCTGGTCGAACTCGGCGGACGGGCGGTCAATGCTTCGCGCCAGGGCTTGCGCAATGCACGCAGCCGGATCGGCGGTTCACCGCAAGAGATCAACCAATCGCTGCCCGAGCAGGTCCCGGCTTACGATCAATCGCCGCGCCCGCTTGTCGCGGACAGCCCCCCTCCCCTCGGTCCTGAACCGGGCCAGCCAAACCGCGCTCAGCGTGCTTCGAGCGCCGTCGGCGGGTTCGCGCGCAAGAGCTATCGCTGCGTTGCATCGCTGTTCCGCAAATGCAGCGAGGAGCCGGACGCGGAAGACGACCTTCTGCGCTAGCTCCCCTAGTCGTCTTTAGTGCATCTGCAGCCATTCGCGGGCGAGCCGCTGGGCTTCGGCGACCTGCTCGGTCGACATCTCCCGCGCAAGCTCAACCCGATGCGCCAGCGCCGCCGCATTGCCCCGCGAAGCGGCCAGGTTGAACCATTTATGCGCCACGACGAGGTCTGCCGACACGTCCCGCCCGGTCGCATAAAGCATCCCAAGCTCGAACAAGGCATCCGGCGAACCCGTCTGCGTCCCCAGTTCGACCTTCTCTGTCGCAATCTCCATCCGTGCCATGTCACTTGCCCCCTCTATCTACACTTGCCGAATATTCGGATGGTTAGACAGGTTCCCTACATGTCTTTTCTGCATCCTCGACGTGGAGATCATGGGCGAGCACTTTCAACAACTTCTGAATCGGCGTGATTAACGTAAAATCACCAAGTCTATAACAGGCGGTAAGATTGGTTTAGATTGCACGGTTATTCGCCGCCATTGCGTTAAGCTTTGCGTTTGGCAATGACTCCTTCACCAATCGCGGTGACCGGTCGATAACCACAAATCGAGAGGGTTGAGAGAAATCGCTGCGCGCCGCGACGCGGCTTACGGCAACAGGATCGTCGAACCCGTCGTCTGCCGCGCTTCCAGATCGCGATGCGCCTGCGCGGCATCGGCCAGGGCGTAGGTCTGGTTGATGGCGATCTTCACCTCGCCCTTGCCGATCACGGCGAACAGATCGTTGGCGGTGGCGACCAGAT
Source organism: Methyloceanibacter sp. (assembly GCA_046481725.1). Taxonomy (GTDB): domain Bacteria; phylum Pseudomonadota; class Alphaproteobacteria; order Rhizobiales; family Methyloligellaceae; genus Methyloceanibacter. The sequence goes on from JAWOJH010000105.1 coordinate 2,183, forward strand.
CCTTGCGGGTCCCGATATAGGTGCCGAGCGAGGGCCGCGTTGCGAATAGCGAGCCCTTCTGCGACAAGAGGGTGATGTTGAACGGCGGCACCGGCCCGGAGGCCTGGCCGAAGCTCACCCACATGCCGAGCGGTTTCAGGCAATCCAGCGACGCGGGGAAAGTGTCCTTGCCGATCGAGTCGTAGACCACGTCGACGCCCTTGCCCTTGGTGTAGTCCTTGACCCGGGCGACCAGATCCTCCTCGCGGACATTGATCACATGCGTGCAGCCATGCGACCGCGCGATCAGCGCCTTGCCGGCGGAACTCACCGTGCCGATTACCGTGGCGCCCAACGACGACGCCCATTGGCAGGCAATGAGGCCGACGCCTCCGGCAGCGGCGTGAAACAGCAGAGTCGTGTCCCGGCTCACCTTATAGGTGCGGCGCAGGAGATATTGCGCGGTCATGCCTTTGAGCATGATGGCCGCCGCGGTCTCGTCGCTGATCCCGGCCGGAATCTTCACCACCCGGTCGGCGGCGATCACCCGCTCCTGCGCATAGGCACCGACTGGCCCGGCATAGGCAACCCGGCGCCCCACCTTCAGGTCGCGCACGCCCTCGCCGACCGCGGTGACCACGCCGGCGCCCTCCATGCCCGGGATAAAGGGGAAGGACGGCTGCGGATAAAGCCCCGTGCGCACATAGACGTCGATATAGTTGAGCCCGACCGCGGTCTGCTTGATCTTGACCTCGCCCGGCCCGGGATCGCCGGCCTCGACCTCCTCCCATTCGAGGACGTCAGGCCCGCCATAGTCGTGCACCCGGATCGCGTGGGTCATTCGATGCCGAGCTTCTGCTTGACCAGATCGTTGACGGCTTGCGGACTGGCCTTGCCGCCGGTCGCCTTCATCACCTGACCGACGAACCAGCCGGCAAGATTCGGTTTGGCCTTGGCCTGCTCCGCCTTCTCCGGATTGGCGGCGATCACCTCGTCCACCGCCTGCTCGATGGCGCCGAGATCCGTCACCTGAGTCAAGCCGCGCGCCGCGACGATTTGCGCCGGCTCGCCGCCCTCGTTCCAGACGATCTCGAACACATCCTTGGCGATCTTGCCGGAGATGGTGCCGGATTTGATCAGATCGAGCACCCCGCCGAGCTGGCCGGCGCTGACCGGGCTGTCGGCGATGGACCGGCCCTCCTTGTTCAGCCGGCCGAACAATTCGTTGACCACCCAATTGGCCGCCTGCTTGGCGTCACGCCCCTCGGCGACGTCCTCGAAATAGTCGGCCGCCTCCTTCTCGGCGATCAGCACGTCGGCATCGTAGGGACTGAGACTGTAATCGGCGATGAAGCGCGCTCGCTTGGCGTCCGGCAATTCCGGCAGGTCGTGCGCGAGCGAGTCCACATAGTCTTGCGTCAGCTCGAGCGGCAGCAGGTCCGGATCGGGGAAATAGCGATAGTCGTGCGCCTCCTCCTTGGAGCGCATCGAGCGCGTCTCGCCGGTCTTGGCGTCGAACAGCCGCGTCTCCTGCACGATCGCCCCGCCCTCCTCCAGGATTTCGATCTGGCGCCGCGCCTCGTGTTCGATCGCCTGGCCGATGAAGCGGATCGAGTTGACATTCTTGATCTCGCAACGCGTGCCGAACGGATCGCCGGGCCGCCGCACCGAGACGTTGACGTCGGCGCGCAGCGACCCCTGCTCCATGTTGCCGTCGCAAGTGCCGAGATAGCGCAGGATGGTCCTGAGCTTGCTGACATAGGCCTTGGCCTGTTCGGAGGAGCGCAGATCGGGCTTCGAGACGATCTCCATCAGCGCCACGCCGGAACGGTTGAGATCGACATAGGAATATTGCGGGTGCTGATCGTGCAGGCTTTTTCCTGCGTCCTGCTCCAGATGCAGCCGCTCGACGCCGACAGTGACCCGCTCGCCGCTCAACAGATCGACGATCACCTCCCCCTCGCCGACGATCGGGCTCTTGTACTGGCTGATTTGGTAGCCCTGCGGCAGATCGGGATAGAAATAGTTCTTCCGGTCGAAGATCGAGTTGAGATTAATCTTCGCCTTCAGGCCGAGCCCGGTGCGGATCGCTTGCGCAATGCAACCTTCGTTGATCACCGGCAGCATGCCGGGCATGGCGGCGTCGACCAGGCTGACATGGGAGTTCGGCTCGCCGCCGAATTCGGTCGAGGCACCCGAGAACAGCTTGGCGTTGGAACTGACCTGGGCATGGACCTCCATGCCGATCACCACTTCCCAGGAACCGGTCTCGCCTTCGATCAGGTTCGCTTTTTCTGTCTTCTGGTCCATGCCGTACCTAATACGCCTCTCCCCTGTGGGGAGAGGTTGAAACATTTTGTCATTGCCCGGCCTGACCGGGCAATCCAGTAACGGCAGCTTATCGCGAACGACAGTGGTTACTGGATTCCCGCTTTCGCGGGAATGACAAGAAACTACTTCGTCCCGTCCTCGTTCTGCTGCTGGAGCTTCTCTTCCTCATATTGGATGAACCAGCCGATCATCTGCCGCCACAGCGCCTCGGCAAGCTCGGGCGGCAGCCCCTGTTCCGCCGCGCGCCCCCGCACCCGGTCGATCACCTGCTGAATGCGCCATGGCACACGCGCCTCGGCCGGCGATCGCTTGAGCTGCCAAGCGCGATCGACGAAGCTGAAGCGCTCGCCGATCAGATCGACCAGCGCGGCGTCGATGCGGTCGATCTCCGCCCGCACCTCCTCCATCGTCGCGCAGTCTTTGGCTTTGCGTGGCGCCATGGCAGGGCTCCTCTAATCGGACACGACCGCGTCGGCCTCGATCTCCACCAGCCATTCCGGCTTGACGAAGGCGGTGACCTGAAGCGTGGAGTTGGCCGGCCGGATCTCGCCGAAGAATTCCCCATGCACGCGGCCGACCGCTTCGAAATGCGTAATGTCGGTCAGATAGATTCGCGTGCGGACCACATCTTTCAGGCTCGCGCCGGCCTCGGTCAGCGCCTTCTCGATGGTCTCGAGAATGGCGCGGGTCTGCGCCGCCGGGTCGCCGATCGCCACCGGCTTGCCGGAGGAGCCCGCCGTGGTGCCGCTCACCGCGACGATGTTGCCGACGCGTACGGCACGGCAGAAACCGACGATCGGCTCGTAGGGGCTGCCCGAGGAGACCAGAAGGCGTTTCGTCGTCGGCGTCGTCATGCGGCTTTGCTCCACCAATCTTGTGGCTTGAACAGCGGACCGGCCGCCTCCTCGATCACCCGGCCGGTACGGAACAGCGTCTCCTCGTCGAAGGGCTTGCCGATCATCTGCAGCCCGAGCGGCGTCCCCTCCGACGACAGCCCCGCCGGCACGCTCATGCCCGGCAGGCCCGCCATGTTCACCGTCACCGTGAAAATGTCGTTGAGATACATCTCGATGGGGTCGCCAGACTTCTCGCCGAGCGCGAAGGCAGGTCCGGGCGTCGTCGGCGTCAGGATCGCATCGACCGTCTGAAAGGCCGTATCGAAATCGCGCTTGATCAAGGTCCGCACCTTCTGCGCCTTGAGATAATAGGCGTCGTAATATCCGGCCGAGAGCACATAGGTGCCGATCAAGATGCGCCGCTTCACCTCTTGGCCGAAGCCCGCCGCGCGCGTGTTCTCGTACATCGAGATCACGTCCGAGCCCTTCTCGCGCAAGCCGTAGCGCACGCCGTCATAGCGGGCGAGGTTGGAAGAGGCTTCGGCCGGTGCGACGATGTAATAAGACGGCAGCGCGTATTTGGTGTGCGGCAGGCTCACCTCTTTGATTTGCGCGCCCGCGGCTTTCAGCCAGTCCACGCCCTGCTGCCACAGCGCCTCGATCTCCGGCGCCATCCCCGGCACGCGATATTCCTTTGGGATGCCGATGGTGAGACCCTTCACACCTTGCCCGACCGAAGCCGCATAGTCCGGCACCGGCAAATCGACGCTGGTGGTGTCCTTGGGATCGGAACTCGCCATCGCGCCGAGCAGGATGGCGGCGTCCTCGACGCTGCGCGCGATCGGTCCCGCCTGATCGAGGGAAGAGGCGAAGGCGACGATGCCCCAGCGCGAGCAGCGGCCATAGGTCGGTTTGACGCCGACCGTGCCCGTCACCGCGGCCGGCTGGCGGATCGAGCCGCCGGTGTCGGTCGCGGTCGCCCCCATGCAGAGCCGCGCGGCCACTGCCGCCGACGAGCCGCCCGACGAGCCGCCGGGCACCAGCTTGGCGTTGGAGCCTTGGCGCCGCCAGGGATTGACCACCGGGCCGTAATGACTGGTCTCGTTCGAGGAGCCCATGGCGAACTCGTCATTGTTGAGCTTGCCGAGCATCACCGCGCCTTCCGCCCAGAGATTGGCGGTCACCGTCGACTCGTAGGCCGGCGTGAAGCCGTCGAGGATATGCGAGCAGGCGGTGGTACGCACGTCCTTGGTGCAGAACAAATCCTTGATGCCGAGCGGGATGCCTTCGAGCGCCCCGCCCTCGCCATTCGCCAGCCGTGCGTCGCTGGCCTCCGCCATGTCCAGCGCGCGCTCCGGCGTCGGCAGCACATAGGCGTTGAGCGTTTCGTTGGCGGCCTCGATCGCCTCGATATGCGCGCGGGCAAGCTCGCGCGCCGAGAACGACTTCTTGCGCAAGCCTAGCTGCGCTTCGGCGATGGTGAGGTCGGTCAGATGGCTCATTCGACGATCTTGGGCACGACGAAATAGCCGTCGTCGACCTGCGGTGCGTTCTTGAGAATGTCGGCCGCGCAAAATCCGTCGGTCACTTCGTCCTCGCGCTTCTTCATGGTCATGGCGGCCACCCGCGTCATCGGCTCGACATTGGCGGTGTCGAGCTCGTCGAGTTGCGCCACCCAGTCGAGAATTCCCGACAGCTCCTTTTCCAGCCGCACTTCCTCCGCCTCGGTGATGGCGAGGCGGGCAAGCCGGGCAATGCGGCGGACGGTGGCGCGGTCTACGGACATGGCGGCGTTCCTGTAACACTGGCGTATAGAGGCGGCAACGCAAGTTCCTCCCTCCCCTCTGAAAGGGGGAGGGAAGACAGGAAGATCACGCCTCGAAGGGGACGCCCACCTCGGGCACCAGCACGTTATTCCCGCCCATCTCAGCGACGAATTTGTCGGCGGTCTGGTCGAGTACCGGGAAGGTCCCGTAATGGCAGGGCACCACCAGCTCGAAGTCGAAGAAGCGCTTGCAGGCGAGCGAAGCGGTCCGGGCCCCCATCGTGTAGCGGTCGCCGATCGGCACGAAGCCGATTTCCGGCCGGTAGATCTCGTTGATGAGGCCCATATCCGAGAAGATCGCGGTATCGCCCATGTGGTAGACGGTCTTTTCGCCATTCGGGGCGATAATCAGCCCGCAGCAGGCGCCGAGATAGACCGGGCGCCCGTCGACGATATTGGAAGCGGAATGCCAGGCCGGAACGAAGGTCAGGTCGAAATCGGCGTGAGACAGCGTGCCGCCGGTATTGCCGGGATCGATCTTGTCCACGCCGCGCCCGGCCAGATAGGAGGCAAGCTCGTGCACCGCGAGCAGCTCCGCGCCGGTCTCCTTGCAGGTCCGCACCGCGTCTCCGGCATGGTCCTCATGGCCGTGGGTGAGCGCCACATGCGTTACGCCCTTGATCGCCTCATGCAGCGGGATATTGGTTTCCTCGAAGGTGGCATTGCCGGTGAGAAAGGGGTCGATCAGGATGCTGCTCGAGCCCGTATCGATGCGGAAACAGGAATGACCGAACCACGTGATCTTCATGCAATCTACCCTTTGATCCGCCGCGCGTGACTGTAGCACCTCTCGTCGAGATCGAGGACCTGCCCAAGCTGCTCGCCGCGGAGGCGAGGCTGCTCGTCTTGGTGCCGACATCCAAGCCGAGCAGCCTCGCCTCCGCGGCGAGC
>JAWOJH010000213.1:0-2530 GCA_046481725.1 Methyloceanibacter sp.
GCGAGTCGCAGCTGCTGATGATCAACGCTCTGCATATGTTTTCCGCGTCTTATTTCGCCGGTAACGCCAAGATCACCGAAGTGCCCGACGAGGAGGCCGGCACCAAGGGCGATACAGAGGCGTCCGGGGGGACGGATCTGGTCGTACCCAAGGCGCCGCAATGTCCGCCGGAGCAGAAGCAAAAGGTGGAAAATGCCATCAACGCCTATGTCCAGTCGGCGCAGGCGCCGGCCGGGGCGGGCGCCGGGCCGGCCCAATAGGCTCCCGCCGCAATTGACACTTTCGGCCTTTCGCGTGTAACAGAACGCGGGCGAAGCCTTGAGCTTCCTGGTTTCGAGGCCGCCGGAGAAGGTCCCGGCGGTCCGCTGCCTTCACCAGCAAGGGTTTTCAACAGGCGCGGGCGATGAGTCCCGCGGAACAGCCTGATTTGGCTTTGGAGTTCTAAAGCATGACGAAGCGCATTCACGCCAAGCACAAGATCGATCGGCGGCTCGGCGAGAATATCTGGGGCCGTCCTAAGAGCCCCTATAACAAGCGGGAATATGGCCCCGGCGAGCACGGACAGCGCCGCCGCGGCAAGCTCTCCGACTACGGGCAGCAACTGCGCGCCAAGCAGAAGCTAAAAGGCTATTACGGCAACATCACCGAGAAGCAGTTCAAGGCAATCTATCACGAGGCGTCGCGGCTCCGCGGCGACACCTCCGAGAAGCTGATCGGCCTGCTCGAGCGGCGGCTGGATGCCATCGTCTATCGCGCCAAATTCGTTCCCACCGTGTTCGCCGCGCGCCAATTCGTGAGCCACGGCCATGTGCGGGTCAATGGCCGCCGGGTGAACATTCCGAGCTATCGCTGCCGCGAGGGCGACGTGATCGAGGTGCGCGACAGGGCCAAGGACGCCGGCATGGTGCTGGAATCGTCGCAGAGCCCGGAGCGTGAAATTCCCGACTACATTGATGTCGACCACAGCAAAATGACGGCGAAGCTGACGCGAATTCCGACGCTCTCCGACGTGCCCTATCCGGTGATCATGGAGCCGAATCTCGTCATCGAGTTCTACTCCCGGTAACCGCCGGGGGCCCGGCATGGAGCCGGCTGCCGTGGATCGCCTTTCCCAGGAGTTTCGCCTGCCCGGCGGCAGGCGCATCGGCTATGCCGAGTTCGGCGATCCGGCCGGCGCGCCGGTCATCGCCCTGCACGGCACGCCGGGCTCCAGATTGATGTTCGCCCTGACCGGCAGCCCGGCTCGCGCGCGCGGCTTGCGCATCATCGCCCCGGAGCGGCCTGGCTACGGGCTCTCCGACTGGTGCCGGGCGGAGACGCTGGCGCAACTCGCCGGTGACGTTCAGGCCTTGACCGATGCGCTCGGGCTCGACCGGTTTGCCCTGCTCGGCGTGTCCGGGGGTGCACCGCATGCGCTTGCCGCCGCGGCGGCAATGCCGGACCGGACGGCGTTGCTCGCGCTGGTGAGCCCGGTCGGCCCGATCGCCGACTGCCGCGGGCGCATCCGCATGTCGCGGCTCCACCGCCTGGTCTTCACCCGCATAGGACGCTCCGATCCTGCATGCGCCGCCTTCTTTTGGACGGTGAGGACCCTGGTGCGCCATGCTCCGGAGGTTGCCTATCGCGCGCTGATGCAGCGTGTGGTGGCCAGCGACCGGGAATTGCTGCGACGCGCTGAGGTGAAAGCCAATCTGCAGGCGGCGCTGCGCGAGGGCTTGCGTCAGGGCGTCGCGGGGGCCCGCCAGGATCTGCGCCTGTTCTGCTTGCCGTGGGGATTGGTGGCGGAGGAGATCGATGTGCCGACTGTCATCTGGCAGGGCAGCGACGATCCCATCGTGCCTCCGGGCGGCGCCTACTACCTTGCCGAGGCCTTGCCGCATTGCCGGCTCGACGTGATTCAGGGTGCCGGCCACTATTTCGTGTTCGGCCAGCTGGAGCGCGTGCTCGACACTTTGCAGGCCGCGCTCAGGGCCGCGTAGCAGGGTTCGCAACCGGCCCTTGCCGGAGCGCGCGAAACTTGCCACAACGCGCGCCATGCAAAGCCAATGGAACGACAGCGCCGCGCGCGAAACCGTCGAGGCTTACGCCGGCAAGGGCGTAGGCCAGGACATCGCCCTCAGAGTCTACACCACTCGCCTGCTCGGCCGCGATCCGCTGCTCGTGCTGCATGGCGGGGGCAATACCTCGGTCAAGACGCGCGCACGCGACGATCTCGGCGAGGAGCACCAGGTCATCGCCGTGAAAGGCTCCGGCGCCGACATGGCCGATATCGAGCCCTGGGGCCTGCCGGCGGTGAAGCTCGAACCGTTGCGCAAGCTGCGCGCCCTAGATGCGCTCTCCGACGAAGCGATGGTCAATGTGCAGCGGCTGAACCTGCTCGACTCCGCCGCGCCCAATCCCTCGGTCGAAACTCTGCTGCACGCCTTCCTGCCGCACAAATTCGTCGATCACACCCACGCCGCCGCAGTGTTGTCGATCGTCGATCAGCCCGACGGCGAAGCGCTGGCGCGGGAGGTCTATGACGGGCGCA
>JAWOJH010000221.1:0-17669 GCA_046481725.1 Methyloceanibacter sp.
GGTGCCCGAGCTTGCTGCCCATGCCGGCCGCTCGTTTGGCGAGCTGGTCCGCTGGATCGTGGAGGACGCGTCGTGCGATCGATGAACCCCGCGAGGGGAACGGTGAGGAGAAGGGCCCCGCAGGAGCCCCTGCTGGCGCGCGGCATCGCTGCTTCGCGCAAGACCTCCGTCCGTCTGCCGGTGATCGCCAAGACGAGGAGCCTCATTGCCCGCAGTCCGAGCTCGATTCGCCTGGCGCGGCTCGGAAGCGATCGGGTTCGCGGCAAATGGCTCGCCATCTGCGCCGTCTTTCTCACCAGCGCGCTCATCTATGGCGCGATCATCGGCGGCCAGACCGCGCGCGCCTATGATGCGCTGACTGGCGGCATCGAACGCCTGGCCGTGGCGGCCGGCTTCGGCGTCACCCGCATCACCGTGACCGGCAAGCTGCACACGACCGACGCCGCGATCACCGCGGCGCTTGGCGCCGGCCCCGAGACCATGATGCTGAGCTTCGACACCGACGCCGCCAAGGTGCGGCTCGAAGCGGTGCCGTGGATCAGGCACGCCCAGGTCATGCGCCTCTTGCCCTCGACCCTGCAAGTCGCGCTCGAGGAGCGGGCTCCATACGCGATCTGGCAAAGCAAGGGTCAGACCTATGTCATCGACGCCGAGGGCGCGGTACTGGCGCCGGCGCTGCGCGAGGCCTATGCCGACCTTCCGCTCGTCGTCGGCGAAGGCGCGCCGGAGAGCGCCGCGCAACTTATCGACGAATTGGCGCCCTATGCCGGGCTGCGGCAGCAGCTCGTCGGCGCGATCCGAGTCGGCGACCGCCGCTGGACGCTCAAGCTCGGCTCCGGTGTCGAGATCATGCTGCCCGACGACAATGTCGGCGAGGCGCTGGCTTCGCTCACCCGGCTCGAACGCGAGCGCAGCCTGCTGACGCGGGACATCGCCGCCGTCGATCTCAGGCTGCTGGATAGAGTCACGGTGCGCTTGCGCGCGCCCGCGTCCGCAGATCCGCCGGGCGCGCCGCCTCAGGCCGAAGTGCCGACGGCGAGCACCAAAACGGCCAAAGGCAGGACCTGAAAAGGGTTTGAGGGGCAGGGGGATGGGATACACGACCACCATTAGAAGCAAGCGCCAGCGCATCGTCACCGCGCTCGACGTGGGGACGAGCAAGATCTGCTGCCTGATCGCCAAGACTTCGCCCGCGCCGGATTGGTTCGAGGGCAAGGGCGACGCGGTGCAGTTCGAGGTGCTCGGCTTCGACCATACCCGCGCCGAGGGCCTGAAGGCCGGCATGATTGCCCATCTCGACAGCGCCGAGGCCTGCATCCGCTCGGCCGTGGATGCCGCCGAGCGCATGGCCGGGGTCACCGTCGAAGACGTGCATGTCGCCGTGACTTGCGGCCGCCTCAAAAGCGAGAGCTTCTCAGCCAGCATCGCGCTGCCGTCGGGGACCGTTCGCGACGACGACATCATGCGCCTGGTCGCCGGCGGCCGGCAATATGCGGGCCGCGACCGGCGCAACGTGCTGCACGCTTTGCCTTTGAGCTATCGCCTCGACGACAATGGCGGCATCAGCGAGCCGGTCGGCATGTGCGGCGAGCGGCTTGCCGTCGACCTGCATGCCGTCACCGCCGACGAGGTGGCGATGCGCAACGTCATGCTCTGCGTCGAGCGCTGCCATCTCGGAGTTTCCAGCCTGGTCGCGGCGCCTTATGCCAGCGCGCTCTCGGTCGTCACGCCGGACGAAGCCAAGCTCGGGGTTGCCTGCATCGATTTCGGCGCCGGCACCACGACGCTGTCGGTATTCGTCGACGGGCATTTCATCCATGCCGACGCCATCGCGCTTGGTGGCAACGGCATCACCACCGACATTGCCCGCACCCTGTGCGCGCCGCTCGACTATGCCGAGCGGCTCAAGACCTTGCACGGCGGCGCCTTCGCTACGCTCTCCGACGAGCGCGAGATCATCACCTATCCGGCCGTGACCGGCCTACCCCAGCCGAGCCTGAACCAGATCACCAAGGCGCAGCTTGCGGTGATCATCCGCCCGCGCATCGAGGAAATTCTCGATCTGATGCGCCGGCGGCTGGCGGCGAGCGGCTTGGCGGCGGAGGTAACCCAGCATTTGGTACTGACCGGCGGCGGCAGCCAGCTCACCGGGCTGCCGGAACTTGCCGCCAATATGTTCGGACGCCCGGCGAGGCTTGGGCGCCCGCGCTCGATGAGCGGTCTGCCTGCGGTGGCGGGCGCCCCCGATTTCGCCGCCGGGATCGGCCTGCTGCTGCACTGGGCGCGCGCCGAGGACCGGCAAAGCGCGCGTTCCGAGCAGCGCTTCCTGCGTACCGGCACCGGTTATTTCGCCAAGGTCGGCGAGTGGATACGGGACAATTTTTGATCGCATGAGGACTCCGACGCAGGCGCGACGCGGGGAAGCGCCGAAGCGAGCCGGAGCAAAAGACAATGAAGGATCGGAAGACTGCCATGACCATCAACCTCAGAGTTCCTGATCTGACCGAACTCAAGCCGCGCATCACCGTATTCGGTGTCGGCGGCGCCGGCGGCAATGCCGTCAACAACATGATCGAATGCGGTCTGAAGGGCGTCGAGTTCGTGGTCGCCAATACCGACGCGCAGGCCTTGCTGAGCTCCAGCGCCGAGCGCCGCATTCAGATGGGCACCAATGTCACCGAGGGCCTCGGCGCCGGCTCCAAGCCGGAGATCGGCGCTGCCGCGGCCGAGGAGGCGATGGCCGACATCAAAGCCCATCTCGTCGGCTGCCATATGGCGTTCATCACCGCCGGCATGGGTGGCGGTACCGGTACCGGCGCCGCGCCGGTGATCGCACGCGCCTCCCGCGAGGAGGGTATCCTCACCGTCGGTGTCGTCACCAAGCCGTTCCAGTTCGAGGGCGCGCGGCGCTTGCGCGCGGCCGAGGCCGGTATCGAGCACCTGCAGAAATACGTCGATACCCTGCTGATCATTCCCAACCAGAATCTGTTCCGCATCGCCAACGAGAAGACCACCTTCACCGACGCCTTCGCCATGGCCGACGATGTGCTGCGCGCCGGCGTCGCCTGCATCACCGACCTGATGGTGAAGGAGGGCCTAATCAATCTCGACTTCGCCGATGTTCGCACCATCATGGCCGGCATGGGCAAGGCGATGATGGGCACGGGCGAGTCGAGCGGCGACCGCCGGGCGATCGAGGCGGCGGAGGCCGCCATCTCCAATCCGTTGCTCGACGATGTGTCGATGAAGGGGGCGAGCGGCCTGCTGGTGTCCATCACCGGCGGCAACGATCTCACGCTCTACGAAGTCGACGAGGCGGCGAGTCGCATCCGCGCGGAGGCCGATCCCGACGCCAATATAATTGTCGGCGCGACCTTCGACGACCAACTCGACGGTTCGATCCGCGTCTCGGTGGTGGCGACTGGCATCGGCGCTGCCGAAGCCGCGCGGCCGCTGATCGAGTCGCAGCGTCCAGCCATGCCGCAAGACCGGAGCAACCTTAGCCAGCGTCTGGCGGGGCTGGCGGCGCTGCCCGGCACGCCCGTGGATCTCGATGAGCCGAGCCTGGTGCTCCGCCAGAACGAGGTCGTCAAGGAGCCGCCGGTTTGGCGCGGTTCCGGCAATGTGACGATTGAGAAGCGCCCGGCGCAGGTGGCGGGCCTCAGCCTGCCGATCGGCGCCGCCCAGCCGAAGCCGGCGCCGCAGGCGCCGTCGCGGCCGTTCCAGCCTCAGGCGCCTGCGATGGTCAAGCGCCCGGTGCGGCGCATGCCCACGGTGGAAGAACTGCCGATCGTCGCGCAGAACGAAATCAGGGCTCAGACCAGCCAGCCGGCTGCTGTGGGTCTGGCCGCCCAGAAGAAGAAGGTCGGCTTCCTCGAGCGCCTTGCCAATGTCGGCCGCGTGCGCAAGGAGCCGGAAACCGAGATCGTCGCCAAGCGGGAGCCCGAGTTCGGTTCCTGGGCGCCTCCGGCGGCGGAAATGCCCAAGCCCCAGGTCCCACGGCCGCAGCCGCAAGCTCAAAGCGCGGCCCCGAAAGGCCTGAGAATCGAGCGGCCACGGGGCGAGGAAGCGCCGCGACGGCTCGACGCTCAGCCCCGCGCTCTGGCGGTCGAGTTGACGGAGGCCGCCACCGAATCATTCGGCGAGGACGATCTCGAGATTCCCGCCTTTTTGCGCCGCCGGGCGAACTGAGACAGGCGCCGGCGCGGTAACCATAACGCTCGTCCGCGCACGGACGAGCGCTATTTGCCGTTACTTTTCAATGGCTTATAATATCTCTATGCCGGTAATAGAGTGAAAGAAACCGTGATTTGTCGCTTCTGAGTCCGAGCGTTAAGGTTCTTCAAGATTGATCGGCAGGACCAAAAAGGCACAGCCAAAGACCGAAGGGAAAACGGTCTAAAGTGTCAGGAAGCGCCGATCAATGGGGGGCTCGGGCTCTCCCGGGCTAAGTAGGGAACTCAGAAGACGGCGGGGGCCGACGGGGGTCATGAGGGGTTTCATAGGGGCACGGCAAACTACGCTTGCCACCGAGATTTCACTGACAGGCACGGGCGTACATAGCGGGGCGCCAGTCTCGATCGCTCTCTGTCCGGCCGATGGCGATACCGGCATCCGCTTCGTTCTTTCCAACGGCAACGCCGACGGTACCGAAATCGTCGCCGACCAGCGGTCGGTCACCGGCGTAACCCTCTGCACCGTGCTCGGCGACGGCAATGGCGCCTCCGTGGCGACCGTCGAGCATCTGCTGGCCGCCCTGCGCGGTCTCGGCGTCGACAATGCGCTGATCGAGATCGACAGTTCCGAAGTGCCGATCATGGACGGCAGCGCCGCCCGTTTCGTCGAAGCCATCGACGAGGCCGGACTGACCGAACTCGATGCGCCCCGCCGCTTCCTCAAGGTGCTGAAGCGCGTTTCGGTCGAGGACGCCGGCGCCTATGGCGAGCTGGTCCCCTATAACGGCTTCCATCTCGACGTCGAAATCGACTTCGATTCGCCGTTGATCGGAACCCAGAGAATCGAGCTGGAGCTCAACCCGGGTTCGTTCCGCCGCGACCTCGCCCGCGCCCGCACCTTTGGCTTCATGAAGGATGTGGAACGCCTCTGGGCCGCCGGTCTTGCCCTCGGCGCCTCGCTGGAAAATACCGTCGCCATCGGCGATGACCGCGTCATCAATCGCGAAGGCCTCCGCTTCCCCGACGAATTCGTGCGCCACAAGGCGCTCGATGCAGTCGGCGATCTCGCTCTGGCCGGCGCGCCCATTCTCGGCTCGTTCCGCTCCCATCGGGGCGGCCATCGCCTGAACGCCTTGGTGCTCAAGGCTCTGTTCGCCGATTCCGATGCCTGGACCATGATCGAAGCTCCGCGTTATCGCGAAGTTCGTCATGCCGAGCTCAGCCATCGCCTGGCGGCCGCGAATTTCGCCGCCGAGCGGAGCTAAATCGGCGCTTCGGGCTCAAGACGCCACTTCCGGCTTTCAAGTTGTGCATCATGCCATTCGGCGCGTGACCGGAGGCGTCGGTCTATCTGCGCGTGCTGAAACTCTCGCTTCGGTGTCCCGAACGGAGCAAAGGGCAAAAAAACACCATAATCGGCTAGTTGGTTGCTGATAGCTGCGCTAGCTTCCGCCTGGCGGCGGGCAGGATCGCGCTTGGCGCGAGGGGGGCGGCTTTTGAGGGGTAGCATGACCGGACGTGTTGAGCTGCAAACGGCGCCGCGCGGCCAGTTTTCCATGCCATTGCGGCTTGCATGCCTCATCCTTGCGGCAAGTCTCGTGGCCGGCTGCGGCAGCTCGCTGTTCGGCGGCAAGACCGAGATCGTCGAGAACAACGACCCGCCCGATGTCATCTATCGCAAGGCTGAGGGGCTGACCGACAAGGGCAGGTTCAACGACGCCGCGCGGGCCTACGAAGAAGTCGACATCAACCATCCCTATTCGCAGGAGGCGCGCCGGGCGATCCTGATGGCGGCCTATGCGTATTACAAAGGCGGCAACTATGACGAGGCGATCCAGACCGCCCACCGCTACCTCCCCCTGCACCCGGGCACCCAGGAAGCCGATCTTGCCCAGAACATCATCGCCATGTCCTATTACGACCGGCTGCTGGACCCGAAGCGCGACCAGACCAATGCCAAAAAGGCGCTTGGCGCCTACGAGACCTTGCTCCAGCGCTATCCCAATTCGCGCTACGCCGCGGACGCGCAAAATCGCACGCGCATCTTGCGGGATGTGATGGCCGCCAGCGAAATGACCGTCGGCCGCTGGTATCTCCGCAAGAACAACTATCTCGCTGCGATCAACCGGTTCAAGGTGGTGGTCACCGACTACCAGACCACCGAGCAGGCGCCGGAGGCCTTGATGCGTCTCACCGAGGCCTATATGGCATTGGGAATCGTCAACGAGGCGCAAACCGCCGCCGCCGTGCTCGGCCACAACTTTCCGGACAGCAAGTGGTACACCCACGCTTACGGCCTCCTGGGCAAACGCGGCCTTCAGCCGAAGGAGCACGAAGGGTCTTGGATCACCGAGACCTGGAAGAGCGACGGCCGGCCCGCCTGATCCGCCAGCCATGCTAGTCGCCCTGTCGATCCGTGACATCGTCCTGATCGACAAGCTCGATCTCGAATTTGGCGAGGGTCTTTCGGTGCTGACCGGCGAGACCGGTGCCGGCAAGTCGATCCTGCTCGATGCGCTTGCGCTTGCCATCGGCGGCAGAGGCGACGCCTCGCTCGTGCGGCGCGGCGCGGGTCAGGGACAGGTGACCGCGATGTTCGACCTCGGCGCCGGTCACCCGGTCTTCGCCCTGCTCGCGGAGAACGGTATCGAGGCGGATGACGCGCTGATCTTGCGGCGCGTGCAAGGTTCGGACGGCCGGAGCCGCGCCTTCATCAACGACACGGCTGTCGGCGTGCAACTCCTGCGTCAGGTGGGGCAGTCGCTGGTCGAGATCCACGGGCAGCATGACGATCGCGCCTTGCTCGACCCGGCCGGCCATCGCGATCTGGTCGATGCGTTTGCTGGTCTCGGCAGCGATGCCGCGCAAGTCGCCGAAACTTATGCCGCCTGGCAACACGCTGAGGCAGCGCTTGCCCGCCAACAAAGCGAGATCGGAGCCGCGCGCGCCAACCAGGACTTTCTGAGCCATGCGCTGGAGGAGCTCCGCCAGCTCGATCCGCAAGCGGGCGAAGAGGAGGCGCTGGCGGCGCGCCGCCAAATGATGATGCACGCGGAGAAGCTGGCGGCCGAACTTGCCGAGGCGCTCGACGCGCTTCAGGGCGAGGGCACCGGCGGGGCGCGGCTGGCGGCGGCGCTTCGCCGCATCGAGCGCCAGGCGGGCCTCGCTCCGGCCGTCCTGTCCCCCGTCGCGGAGACGCTCGAACGCGTGCTTGCCGAGATCGAAAACGCCCGCGCCAAGCTCGAGCAGGCCATCGCCGCCACCGCCTTCGAACCCAACGAGCTGGAACGCGCCGAGGAGCGGCTGTTCGGCTTGCGCGCGCTCGCCCGCAAGCACAAGGTTCCGGTCGATGGCCTACCCGCCTTGACCGAACGGCTGGCCGGAGAGCTTGCGGCGCTGGATACGAGCGAGGCGCGGATGGCAGAGCTGGCCAAAGCCGCCCAGGCGGCGCGCCAGGACTGTGCGGCGAAGGCGCTGGCCTTGAGCCAAGCGCGCAAAGACGCGGCGAGCCGCCTCGACCGTGAGGTCATGACCGAACTCGCGCCGCTCAAGCTGGAAAAGGCGAGCTTCATCACCAATATCGAAAGCGTCGAGCCGGAACAAGGCGGAGCCGGCGGCGTCGATCGCATCGCTTTTTGGGTGCAAACCAATCCCGGCACCGACCCCGGTCCCTTGATGAAAGTCGCCTCCGGCGGCGAACTGGCCAGAGTCATTCTCGCGCTGAAAGTGGTGCTTGCCGCCCGCGGCTCGGCGCCGACCCTTATCTTCGACGAGGCCGATGCCGGCGTGGGCGGTGCGACCGCCGCCGCGGTCGGCGAACGCCTGGCGAGGCTCGCCGCCAAGGTCCAGGTGCTGGCCGTCACCCACGCGCCGCAAGTCGCCGCGCTGGCTGCCGGGCATCTCTTGATCGCCAAGCAGCCGGTGTCCGGCCCAGACGGCGAGACCATGACCACCCGTGTCGAATTGCTCGATGGCGAGCACCGGCGCGAGGAGATCGCGCGCATGCTGGCCGGCCAGACCATCACCGATGAGGCGCGCAAGGCCGCGGAGCGGCTGATGAGCAGGTCCGCCTGATTTGAACCATGAGCAGGCCCAAAACGAAAAAGCAGGAGCGAGACGCGAACTCCCCGCACGCGAAACCCGTCGCCGAGCTGAGCGAGGCCGAGGCGGCCACGGAGCTCGAACGGCTCGCCACGGCGATCGCCCATCACGACGAGCTCTATTACCGCCAGGACGAGCCGGAGATATCTGACGCCGAATATGATGCGCTCCGCGCGCGCAACGAGCAGATCGAGGCGCGCTTTCCGCATCTGGTCCGCGACGACAGCCCGACGCTCAGGGTCGGCGCGGCGCCGGTCGAGGCCTTCGGCAAGGTGGTTCACAAAGTGCCGATGCTCTCGCTCGGCAATGTGTTCGACGAGGAGGGCTTGCGCGAGTTCCTCGATCGCATTCGCCGCTTCCTCGGGCTTCCTTCGACCGAGGGTCTCGCCTTCACCGCCGAGCCCAAGATCGACGGCCTGTCGATTACCTTGCGCTACGAGGAGGGGAGGCTGGTGCAGGGGGCGACGCGCGGGGACGGCTATCAGGGCGAGAACGTCACCGCCAATGTCCGCACAATCGCCGATATTCCGCAAGCGATCGAAGCGGGCGGCTTCCCCGACCCGTTCGAGCTGCGCGGCGAGATCTATATGAGCCGTTCGGCCTTTCAGCGGCTGAACCAGGCACAAGCCGCCGAGGGCGAGCGGCTGTTCGCCAATCCGCGCAACGCTGCGGCAGGCTCGCTCCGCCAGCTCGACCCCGCCATCACCGCCAAGCGGCCCTTGCGCTTCTTCGCTTATGGCTGGGGCGAGTTGGCCGGGCTCCCCGCCGAGACCCAGTGGGACGCCTATCAGATCCTGCGCGCCTGGGGCTTTCCGCTCAATCCGCTGATCCGCCTCACGCGCACGGTCGAGGAGATGCTCGAAACCTATCGCGATATCGAGAGCGGCCGTTCCAGCCTCGACTACGACATCGACGGCATCGTCTACAAGCTCGACCGGCTCGACTTCCAGCAGCGGCTGGGCTTCGTCTCGCGCGCGCCGCGCTATGCCGTGGCTCACAAATTCCCGGCCGAGAAGGCGACCACCACCTTGCGCGGCATCGACCGGCGTCAGCGCGCCGGTCGCCAAGCTCGATCCGGTCACGGTCGGCGGCGTGGTGGTGCAGAACGCGACCTTGCATAACGAGGACGAGATCGCCCGCAAGGACGTTCGCGTCGGCGACACCGTGATCGTGCAGCGCGCCGGCGACGTCATCCCGCAGATTCTCGGCGTGGTTCAGGAGAAGCGGCCTAAGGGCGCGAAACGATTCAAGTTTCCGGAAGTCTGTCCCGCCTGCGGCAGCCATGCCACGCGCGAGATCAATCCCAATACCGGCAAGGAGGATGCGGTCAGGCGCTGCACCGGCGGGCTGATCTGCCCGGCGCAGCGGGTGGAGCGGCTCAAACATTTCGTCTCGCGCAATGCCTTCGATATCGAGGGCCTCGGCGAGAAGCGGATTCAGGAACTCTACGACGACAAGGTCATCCAGTCCCCGCCGGACATCTTCCGGCTCGCCGCGCGCGACCAGCGCGCTGCCGCGAAGCTTGCCGAGCGGGAAGGGTGGGGCGCGCTCTCCGCCGGCAATCTGTTCAACGCCATCGAGGCGCGGCGCAACGTCAAACTCGACCGCTTCATCTATGCGCTCGGTATCCGTCATGTCGGCGAAACCACGGCGCGGCTGTTGGCGCGGAACTACGGCAGCGCGGCAGCCTTTCTCAAGTCGATGCGCGAAGCTGGCCGGGACCGGCTGGGCGAGGCCTTCGCCGCGCTCGACAATATCGAGGGGATCGGCCCGACCGTCGCCGCTTCGATCGGCGAGTTCTTCGCGGAGCCGCACAATGTCGAGGTGGTCGCCGAACTGCTCAAGGAGGTCCGGCCCGAGCCGCTCGAAGCGGTGGATCACGCCTCACCGATCTCGGGCAAGATCGTGGTGTTCACCGGCACGCTCGAGCGCATGACCCGCTCCGAGGCCAAGGCCAAGGCCGAGCGGCTCGGCGCCAAGGTGGCGGGCTCGGTCTCCAAAAGCACCGACTATGTCGTGGCGGGGCCGGGCGCCGGCTCGAAGCTGAAAAACGCCGAGGCGCTTGGCGTGAAGGTCCTCAGCGAGGAGGACTGGCTCAAGCTGATCGAATAGCCGCCTCACCCATATTTCAGCTTCATGCGCAGGATGGTCAGCGCCAGCGCCAGGGTAACGGTGTTGGCGACGATCATCGGCCAGTTCCAGATCATGAAGCCGAACAGCAGCCAGAACGCGACGCCGATGGCGAAGGCGACATACATTTGCAGCGAGATGGCGCGCGTCTCCTTGTAGCGGATGATATGCAGCGCCTGCGGCACGAAGGCCGCCGTGGTCAGCGTCGCCGCCACGCTCGAAACCAGTATCTCTATCGCCATGACTTTTCGCTTCTCAGGACAGGGAAGGCGCTAACGCAAAGGCAAAGGTCCCTCGGCGGATCTTTGTTCCGATTGAATGACTCTAGCCGATCGGCGCCGTGGCATGCCGGAGCCACGCCCTGTCGTCGCTCAGCAGGATCGGCTCGATCTCGCGCCGCACCCGGGCGTGATAGGCGTTGAGCCAGGCAAGCTCGGCGGGCGAAAACTGCTTTGGGTCGATCAGCCGCCGGTCGAACGGCACCAAGGTCAGGGTCTCGAACCCCATCATCTCGCGGGTGCCACCTTCGATCCGCTGAAGCGGCGTTACCAGCGCGAGATTTTCCAGCCTGATGCCGTATTTGCCCTCGAAATACAGCCCGGGCTCGTTGGACAGTATCATACCGGGCTTCAGCGCTACGGTGCCGAGCCGCGACAGGCGCTGCGGCCCCTCATGCACTGACAGATAACTGCCGACGCCGTGTCCGGTGCCATGATCGAAGTCGAGCCCGGCCTCCCAGAGCGGCCGGCGCGCGAACGGATCGAGGTCTTGGCCGCGGGTTCCCTTGGGGAAGCGTGCGGTGGCGATGGCGATATGGGCCTTCAGCACGAGCCCATAATGCCGCCGCATCTCCGCCGCCGGCGTGCCGATGGCGATGGTGCGCGTCACGTCGGTGGTGCCTTCGCGATACTGCGCGCCGGAATCGATCAGGTAGAGCGAGCCCGCGGTCAGCGCGCGCTTGCCCTTGGTGGTCGGCCGGTAATGCACGATGGCGCCGTTGGGTCCGGACGCGGAGATCGTATCGAACGCGATGTCCTTGAGCTGACCAGACTCGCGGCGGCAGTCTTCGAGCTTCACCGCAGCCTCGATCTCGTCGATCTTGCCTGACTCGGCCACCTCGTCGAGCCAGGTTAGGAAGCGCGCCATGGCGACCCCGTCGCGCAGATGCGCCGCCCGCGCACCCTTGATCTCGGTCTCGTTCTTGATGGCCTTGGGCAGGGTGCAGGGATCCTGGCCGGAGACGAATTGCACGCCTTCGGCCTTGAGGGCCTGCGCGAAGCGGATCGCCGCCGTCTCGGGATCGAGCCTGACGCGGGCGCGAGTCTCCCCCAGCGCCTTGATCCGGTCCAGCAGGGCCGCCGGATCGGCAATGTCGGCCACCTCGCGCAGCTCGCCTTTTACATTGTCGCCGATCTTGGCGGCGTCGATGAACAGGGTCGGCCGGCCGGCCGCTGGCACCAACGCATAGGCAAAGGCGACCGGCGTGTGCTTGAGATCGCCGCCCCGGAAGTTGAACAGCCAGGCGATCGAGTCGAGCATGGTCAGCAGCGCCACGTCCGCGTTCTCTTCTTTCAGGAGCACCTGCACGTCGCGCAACTTCTCATGCGCGCTTCGCCCGGCATATTCGATCGGGTGCGGTACGATCTGATTGGCGGGCTGCTTGGGCCGGTCCTGCCAGATGAGGTCGATCGGATTGCGATCCACCGGTACCAGCTTGATGCCCGACTTGCTCAAGACGTCGGTCAGGCGCTCGATTTCCCGGATCGTGTGCAACGCCGGGTCGTAGCCCACCGAGGCCCCCTTGTTGAGATTCTCGGCGATCCAGCTTGACGGCTTTGCCTCCGGGGTCTGATGCACCTCGATGAGGTCGGGATCGGTCTGTGCCCGCGCTTGCAGCAGGTAGCGCCCGTCGACGAACAGCGCCGCCGCCTTGTCGAGCACGATGGCGACGCCGGCCGAGCCGGTGAAGCCGGTGAGCCAGGACAGGCGCTCGGCGGCCGGCGCCAGGAACTCGTCCTGG
This sequence comes from Methyloceanibacter sp., assembly GCA_046481725.1. Classification (GTDB taxonomy): domain Bacteria; phylum Pseudomonadota; class Alphaproteobacteria; order Rhizobiales; family Methyloligellaceae; genus Methyloceanibacter. The sequence goes on from JAWOJH010000221.1 coordinate 12,427, forward strand.
TGCTCGTCGCTATGCGGAACGATGAAGCCTTTCAGCCTCCGCGACTTCAGTTCCCGCTGCAACGCCTTGACCCGCTCGCCGCTCGCGGCCGGGGAACTCACGTCATCGAAGATTTGATACATGGCCGGCCAGTTGTAAGCGCAAAGCTCCGTCGCGATCAATCGCCGCTCTCGCGCACGCTGCGGCGGACTATCACCAATGTCGTCCATCCGTCGAGAATGATTCGCTTTTCCAGGATGAAACCGTGGCCGCGGGTGCGCGCTTCGATACTTCGCGCCTGGGTTTCAGTCAGGCCGGACAGGACGGCCCGGCCACCCGGAACGACATGCCGCGCCAAGGCGGGAGCCAAGTGGAAAAGTGCGCGCTCCAGCAGATTGGCCATGACCAAATCTGCCTTCAGCCGCCGCAACGAAGGCTGGGCGAAGCCTTCGGCCTGGACCGCCCGCACCAGGGAGCCGGCGCAATTAGTCCGCGCATTGTCGGCGGCGATTGCCACCGCGACCGGGTCGTTGTCGCTGGCGATCACGCAGCGCTTGAGCGCATTGGCTACGGCGATAGCCAGAATGCCGGTGCCGGTGCCGATATCGACGATCGAACGCGGGCGGTGCCGCTTGAGCAGATCGTCGAGCGCGAGCAGGCAGCCGCGCGTGCTCGGGTGATGCGCGGTGCCGAAGGCCTGGCCGGCGTCGATCTCGATGGCGAAACTGTGGCTTGGCGCCCGCCCGCGATCGTGACTGCCATGCAGGTAAAAGCGGCCGGCGTGAACCGGGCCGCGTTTGCCTTGCGACAAGGTCACCCAATCGGCGGGGGCGAGCGCCTCGATGCTGAGCGGGCCGAGATCGCTGCCGCCGGCCACTGTGGCGATCAACGCCAGAAGGGTCTCGCGCGCCGGCGCCGCCTCGTAATGCGCGAACACTTCGCAGCGGCCATTGCCGCGATCGAACAGTCCAACCGCGAGCGGGGAGGGATCGGCTTCTTCCAGAACACGCAGAATACGCTCCGCGGGCGAAGCCGCAGCCTCGATGCTCGCTTGGTGAATCATGCACCTGCCGCGGCGTGGCCGGTGCTGCCGGTGTCGAGCACCCGGTCCCAAAGCGTGTCGAGATGAGCGCGGGCGTCGTCGGGCGCGATCGCCGTCAGGTTCCCATCCGCATCGCTGCGAACGAGGCCGTCGGCCAGCAGCCGGCGCAGCGCATCCTCGGCGTCGAAATCGACCCCCACGCTGCAGCGCTCTTTCAAAAAGGCGGTTGCGTCTTCCTTGATGGCGGTCAGCGCGTCGTATTTCGCCGGATGGCGGGCGAGGAAGGCGTAGAGCAGCATGTCCTCCTTCACGTCTTCCTCTTCGGCGCGATCGGAGATCAGGCTCAGCGCGCCGTGATTGTTGGCCAGGCTGCAGAAATAAAGATTCTGCGCCAGCACCATCATGTAGCGGTTCCGCGTGTTGAAGAACTTCATCACCTGCCGGAACACCACGGCGCTGAGGCCGGCGACGCCGAAGGCGAGCGTGAACGGGTTGGTGGCGGCGAGCAGCTTGGTCGCGGTCCCGGTCACGCCGGCGACGGTGCCGCCGCCCGCGGTGACCATCAGCTTCAGCTTGTCGAACGGCCGGAACGCGACCTTGGTGTTGGGAAACAGCATCTCCAGATCGATCTGCGGGATGCGCTTGAACATCTTGACGTAGATATGATTGCTCGACACGCCGAGCGGCATATGCGCCCGCGCCTTGTGCAAGGCTCGCGCCGCCCGCGCCTCGGTCGCGCCGGTGGCCGCCATGATCTCGGCGATGCGCGTTTGCTCGGGCTTCAGCTTCAAGAGCAGGAACAGCCGCAAAAAGATCGGGATCTCGATGCGGTCCTTGGTCAGATAGAGCCGCCAAGGGTTCCGCTCCTCGCGCAGGATCGTGCCCGTGCCGCGATAATAAAGCAGGCCCTCGTCGAACTCTCTGAGATCGACATTGAGATGCAGGCCATATGGCGAGCGTTCGGCCAGCAGGCGCTGCACGTCGTCGCGGCTGAGCCGGATGTAATTGGCTTGCGCCAAGGCTTGCTCGATGCCCGCGATGAAATTCCGCTGCGCCTGGTCGCGCTGGGTTTGATCGAGCTCCATCAGATGCGCCGTGTCGCTGTCCGGACTGAAGGGGAGATAGTTTTCCAGGAGATCGTGCAGCCGCTTGCGATGATCCTGGTGCCGCCAGGCGGCCAGGCAATCCAGCGCCCGGCCCCAATCATGCGCGTCGCCGCCGCCCTCGACCAGCATCTCCACCAGCTTCGCCCGGAGTCCGTAGCGGCTGACCGGGATGAAGCGCTCCCGGCCGCCGGGAAGCGGCTGCGGCACCTTCCGCGCGGTCTTCGGCGGCTTGGCGGGCGGCAGTGCGGTGTCGAGCGGGGCCTGCATGGCGCCGAAGCTTAGGCGAGCCACGCCTTCACAATCAAATGGCCCGGCCCCGCCGCGGAGCTAGGGTGTGGCCGCCGGGTCCTCGCGAGGCAACCAGGACTGCCGCGCCGGGCAGACCCTGGCCGCCGCCTCCTGGACGCAAGGGGCGCCGGGCGGCGACCCGCAGATCTCCGGCAATTTGGCTTGCGAGACGCAGGTCCCCTCCGGCCCGCGCCAGCCCGGACCGCCCTTGCAGCCGCAACCTTTGCAGCGGCAAACCTCCTCGGCAAACGCCGCAGACCCTCCCTGCGGCATCAAAAACATGAGGAATATCAAGCTCGATAAGGCCACGGCATAGCGCATGGCATTCTCCCTCCGACGACTACGCGTCCAATTGTACACGTTTTGTTCTCGTCAGCCAAGGCCGCTCAAACCCGCTCGACGAAACTGTCGACCACCTTCTTCTGCCCGGCCTTGTCGAAATCGACGGTTAGCTTGTTGCCGTCGATCTGCGCCACCCGGCCATAACCGAATTTCTGGTGGAACACCCGCTGGCCGATTTCGAGCCCGGCGCCTTCCGCCGTGCTGGCCGCGATCAAGGTGCCTTCGATGGTCAGCGGCTCGCGTCCGCGGGGGCTAGCCGTCCCCGGTGTCCGGTTCGCTCGCGCCCGCCGCCAGCCCGGCGTCTCATAAAAGCCGCCGGCGAATAAATTCTCCGCGGTCTCGAACCGGCTCGGCCCGTAGCCCCGCGCGAGCTTCTCTTCCGACACCTCGACATGATCGGCCGGCAACTCGTCGATGAAGCGCGAGGGCAGCGCGGTCTGCCAGGTGCCGCGCGTGCGCCGGTTCTGCGCGAAGGTGATCTTGGCGTGCTTACGCGCGCGCGTGAGCCCGACATGCGCCAGCCGGCGCTCCTCCTCCAGCCCGGCGCGGCCCGACTCGTCGAGGCTGCGTTGATGCGGCAGCAGACCTTCGTCCCAGCCTGGCAGGAACACGGTGTCGAATTCGAGGCCTTTGGCCGAGTGGAGCGTCATCAGATTGACCCGGTCGGCGCCTTCTTCGGTCTGCGCGTCCATCACCAGGCTGACATGCTCGAGAAAGCCGGCCAGCGTATCGAACTCGTCCATGAAGCGGATCAGCTCTTTCAAGTTCTCGAGCTTCGACTGCGCCTGCGGCGAGCGTTCGGCCTGCCACATGCCGGTATAGCCGGACTCGTCGAGGATCAGCTCGGCGAGCTCCGTGTGCCGCATGGTCTCGATCAGCGAGCGCCAGCGGTCGAACGCGGCGATGAAGTCCGACAGCGCCTTGCGCGGCTTCGGCTTCAATTCCTCCGTCTCGGCGATCAGCCGCGCCGCCTGGAACAGCGGCACGCCCTGCGCCCGCGCCAATTGGTGCAGCGCCTTGACGCTGGACTCGCCCAAGCCCCGGCGCGGCACATTGACGATGCGCTCGAATTTGAGGTCGTTTGCCGGATTGAGCGTCACCTCGAAATAGGCCGTGGCGTCCTTGATCTCCTGGCGCTCGTAGAAGCGCGGGCCGCCGACCACGCGATAGGGCAGGCCGAGCGTGATGAAGCGATCCTCGAAGGCGCGCATCTGGAACGAGGCGCGCACCAGAATGGCGATCTGGCTCAAGCCATGGCGTTGCCGCTGTAGCTGCTCGATGTCCTCGCCGATCACGCGCGCTTCTTCCTCGTCGTCCCAGCAGACCTCGACCTCGACCTTGTCGCCAAGCGCGCCGTCGGTGCGCAAGGTCTTGCCGAGACGTCCCTGATTATGGGCAATCAGGCCGGAGGCGGCGCCGAGAATATGCCCGGTCGAGCGGTAGTTGCGTTCCAGCCGGATGATCTTGGCGCCGGGGAAATCGCTCTCGAATCTGAGGATGTTGTCGACCTCGGCGCCGCGCCAGCCATAGATCGACTGGTCGTCGTCGCCGACGCAGCAGACATTGCCGCTGCCTTGGGCCAGCAACCGTAGCCACAGATATTGGGCGACGTTGGAATCCTGGTACTCGTCGACCAGCATGTAGAGGAAGCGCTCCTGATATTTCGCCAGCACGTCCGGGTGCTCCTGGAACAACCGCAAATTCTCCAGCAGCAGGTCGCCGAAATCGGCGGCGTTCAGTTCCTTGAGCCGCCGCTGATAGAGTTCGTACAGCGCGCGGGCCCGGCCGTTGGCGAAGGCGAAGCTTTCGCCTTCCGGCACGCGCTTCGGCATCAGTCCCCGGTTCTTCCAGCCGTCGATCATCGCCGCGAGATGCCGCGCCGGCCAACGCTTCGCGTCGATGTTCTCCGCCTCGAGCAATTGCTTGATGAGCCTGATCTGGTCATCGGTATCCAGCACGGTGAAGGACGGCTTGAGATCGACCAGCTCGGCGTGGCGGCGCAGGATCTTGACGCCGATGGCGTGGAAGGTGCCAAGCCAAGGCATGCCTTCGACCGCGCCGCCGATCAGTTCGCCGACACGGTGTTTCATCTGCCGCGCCGCCTTGTTGGTGAAGGTGACGGCGAGGATCTGGCCGGGACGCGCGCGCCCCTGGTTCAAAATATGCGCGATGCGGATGGTGAGCACGCGTGTCTTGCCGGTCCCGGCGCCTGCCAACACCAAGAGCGGCCCTTCGAGCGTTTCCACCGCCTCGCGCTGCTCCGGATTCAGCGCCTCGAGATAGTCGGAGGGGCAGCGCCGCATGGCGCGCTGCGAGGTGGTGAGCTGTTCCTCGCCCGGGGGAGGCGGGGCGGGGGCGGCGAGCGCCGAAGAGCGAATCTTTGTCATTGAGTTGAAAACTATACCATTCGTGGGAAGCAGAGAGAAAAGTCCGGGGGGCGGCGCGCAAAAGGCCCTGGGATTTCACCCGTTCCTGTCATATGACAG
>JAWOJH010000112.1:0-13615 GCA_046481725.1 Methyloceanibacter sp.
GGGGTGAAAACGCCATTAAAGACGTCTTTATTTTTGTAGAGGATCGCTGCGAACTTAAGATCAGCCCAATATCGGCCTGATCAACTCGCTCGCCACCTATGCGCGGGTGAACAAGTACGGCTTCATCGAGAGCCCCTATCGCCGCGTGGTGAAGGGCAAGGTGACTGACGAGGTGGTCTATCTCTCCGCCATGGAGGAGGCGCGCTACGTCATCGCGCAGGCCAACGCCAAGCTGAACCCCAACGGCACTTTCGCCGAGGACTTGGTGGTGTGCCGGCATGCCGGCGACGTCGAGCTCGAGCCCGCGGAGAAGGTCGACCTAATCGACGTATCGCCGAAGCAATTGGTGTCGGTAGCCGCCGCGCTCATTCCGTTCCTGGAGAACGACGACGCCAACCGCGCCTTGATGGGCTCCAACATGCAGCGTCAGGCGGTGCCGCTGATTACGGCTGAAGCGCCGCTGGTCGGCACCGGCATGGAAGAGGTCGTGGCGCGGGACTCCGGCGCCGCCATCGGCGCGCGCCGCACCGGCGTGGTCGACCAGGTGGATGCCACCCGTATCGTCATTCGCGCCACCGAGGAGACCGATCCCTCCAAGTCCGGCGTCGACATCTATAATCTTCGCAAGTTCCAGCGCTCGAATCAGAATACCTGCATCAACCAGCGGCCGCTGGTGCGGGTGGGCGACCAGGTGCAGGCGGGCGAGATCATCGCCGACGGTCCGTCGACCGATCTCGGCGAGCTGGCGCTCGGCCGGAACGTGCTCGTCGCCTTCATGCCGTGGATGGGCTACAACTTCGAGGACTCCATCCTGATCTCCGAGCGCGTGGTGCGCGACGACGTGTTCACCTCGATCCATATCGAGGAGTTCGAGGTGATGGCGCGCGACACCAAGCTCGGCCCCGAGGAGATCACACGCGACATTCCCAACGTCTCGGAAGAGGCGCTGAAGAATCTCGACGAGGCGGGCATCGTCTATATCGGCGCCGAGGTGAACCCCGGCGACATTCTCGTCGGCAAGATCACGCCGAAGGGCGAGAGCCCGATGACGCCGGAGGAGAAGCTGCTTCGCGCCATCTTCGGCGAGAAAGCTTCCGACGTGCGCGATACCTCGCTCAAGCTGCCGCCCGGCGTATCCGGCACGGTGGTCGAGGTGCGCGTTTTCAACCGGCACGGCGTCGAGAAGGACGAGCGCGCCATGGCGATCGAGCGCGAGGAGATCGAGCGTCTCGCCAAGGACCGCGACGACGAGCTCGCGATTCTCGACCGCAACGTCTATGGCCGCCTCAGGGACACCCTGATGCATAAGGTGGTCGCCAAGGGGCCGAAGGGCATCAAGAAGGAAGCCAAGATTACCGATGCTCTGCTCGACGAGGTCGCGCGCAGCCATTGGTGGGAGATCGCCCTCAAGAACGAGAAGGCGATGGCCGAAGTCGAGGCGATCCGCCGTCAATATGAAGAGGCGAAGAAGGGCCTCGAACAGCGCTTCGTCGACAAGGTTGACAAGCTCCAGCGCGGCGACGAGTTGCCGCCCGGCGTGATGAAGATGGTTAAAGTCTTCGTCGCGGTGAAGCGCAAGATCCAGCCCGGCGACAAGATGGCCGGCCGTCACGGCAATAAGGGCGTGATCAGCCAGATCGTGCCGATCGAGGACATGCCTTATCTCGAGGACGGCGGCACCATCGATATCGTGCTTAATCCGCTCGGTGTGCCGAGCCGCATGAATGTCGGTCAGATCCTGGAGACCCATCTCGGATGGGCCTGCCGCGGGCTTGGCCGCAAGATCGGCGAGGCGCTCGAGGTGTATTACCAGAGCCACAAGGCCAAGCCGCTCAAGGAGATGCTGAAGACGATCTACGGCGACGACAAGACCGTCTCGGCGCTGAAGGACGATGAGCTCATCGAAGCGAGCGAAAGCTTGAGGGTCGGCGTGCCGGTTGCCACTCCCGTGTTCGACGGGGCGCATGAGGGCGACGTCACCGAGCTGCTCAAGGCGGCCGGCCTCGACTCGTCCGGTCAGGTGACGCTGTTCGACGGGCGCACCGGCGAGGAATTCGAGCGCAAGGTCACGGTGGGCTACATCTATATGTTGAAGCTGCACCACCTGGTGGACGACAAGATCCACGCCCGCTCGATCGGTCCCTACAGCCTGGTCACCCAGCAGCCGCTGGGCGGCAAGGCGCAGTTCGGCGGCCAGCGCTTCGGCGAGATGGAGGTGTGGGCGCTCGAGGCTTACGGCGCGGCCTATACCTTGCAGGAAATGCTCACCGTCAAATCCGACGACGTGGCCGGCCGTACCAAGGTCTACGAAGCCATCGTTCGCGGCGACGATACGTTCGAAGCCGGCATCCCCGAGTCGTTCAACGTGCTCGTCAAGGAGATGCGGGCACTCGGGCTCAATGTCGAACTGGTGCAGCCCAAGCCGGAGGATCAGCCGGCCCGGGCGAGATTGCCGCGGCCTGCGGCGGAATAAACGTCGGCCGCTTCGGCCTAACCGAATAACCAATGCGATCAACCGAAGGGCGGCATGGCCGCCCGTTGGGAGACAACCGAATGAACCAAGAACTCGCCAATCTCTTCAGTCCACAGGTCCAGCAGCAGAACTTCGAGCAGATTCGCATCGGAATTGCGAGCCCGGAGAAGATCCTGTCCTGGTCCTATGGCGAGATCAAAAAGCCAGAGACGATTAACTACCGCACCTTCAAGCCGGAGCGGGACGGGCTGTTCTGCGCGCGTATCTTTGGTCCGGTGAAGGACTATGAGTGCTTGTGCGGCAAGTACAAGCGCATGAAGTACAAGGGCGTCATCTGCGAGAAGTGCGGCGTCGAAGTGACGCTCGCCAAGGTCCGGCGCGAGCGCATGGGCCATATCGAGCTCGCCGCGCCGGTGGCGCATATCTGGTTCCTCAAGTCGTTGCCGTCGCGCATCGGGCTGCTGCTCGATATGACGCTCAAGGATCTGGAGCGCGTGCTCTACTTCGAGAACTACATCGTGCTCGAGCCAGGTCTGACCTCGCTCAAGCCGCTCCAGCTGCTGTCCGAGGAAGATTACGTTACGGCGCAGGAGGAATTCGGCGAGGATTCTTTCACCGCATCTATCGGCGCGGAAGCCATTCGCGAGTTGCTCAAGGGCCTCGATCTCGAGAAGATCGCCGCCGATCTCAGGGTTGAGATCGCCGAGTCAACCTCCGAGCTTAAGCCGAAGAAGCTCGCCAAGCGCCTGAAGGTGGTCGAGGCTTTCATTCAGTCCGGCAACAAGCCGGAATGGATGATCCTCACCGTGGTGCCTGTGCTTCCTCCGGAACTCCGTCCACTGGTGCCGCTCGACGGCGGCCGCTTCGCTACATCCGATCTGAACGATCTTTATCGCCGCGTCATCAACCGCAACAATCGTCTAAAGCGGCTGATGGAGCTCCGCGCGCCCGACATCATCATCCGCAACGAGAAGCGTATGCTTCAGGAGTCGGTCGACGCGCTGTTCGACAACGGACGGCGTGGCCGCGTCATCACCGGCGCCAACAAGCGTCCGCTGAAGTCGCTTGCCGACATGCTGAAGGGCAAGCAGGGGCGTTTCCGTCAGAATCTGCTCGGCAAGCGCGTTGATTATTCCGGCCGTTCGGTGATCGTGGTCGGTCCCGAGCTTAAGCTGCATCAATGCGGCCTGCCGAAGAAGATGGCGCTCGAGCTGTTCAAGCCGTTTATCTATTCCCGGCTCGACGCCAAGGGCCATGCCGCCACGGTGAAGCAGGCCAAGAAGCTGGTCGAGAAGGAGAAACCGGAAGTCTGGGACATCCTCGACGAGGTGATCCGCGAGCATCCGGTGCTGCTCAACCGGGCGCCGACCTTGCATCGTCTGGGCATTCAGGCGTTCGAGCCGGTGTTGATCGAGGGCAAGGCCATCCAGCTGCATCCGCTGGTTTGTGCCGCCTTCAACGCCGATTTCGACGGCGATCAGATGGCGGTGCACGTGCCGCTGTCACTCGAGGCACAGCTCGAAGCTCGGGTGCTGATGATGTCGACCAACAACATCCTGCATCCGGCCAACGGCTCGCCGATCATCGTGCCGTCGCAGGATATCGTGCTCGGACTCTACTATCTCGCGCTCGCCATGGACAACGAGCCGGGCGAGGGGATGCTGTTCGGCAATGTGGCGGAGATCCATCACGCGCTCGACGCCAAGGCCGTGACCCTGCACGCCAAGGTGAAAGGCCGATTCATCACGGTCGACGAGAAGGGCAAGCAGGTGTCGCATATCTACGACACCACCCCGGGCCGGATGCTGCTCGGCGAACTGCTGCCGAAGAGCCCGATGGTGAGCTACGACCTCGTCAACCGGCTACTCACAAAGAAAGACATCTCCAACATGATCGACGTGGTCTATCGCCACTGCGGTCAAAAGGAGACGGTTATCTTCTGCGACAAGATCATGGGGCTTGGGTTCTCCTATGCCTGCCGCGCCGGCATTTCGTTCGGCAAGGACGACATGGTGATCCCCGAGACCAAGGACGAGATCGTGCAGAAGACATCGGATCTCGTCCGCGAATACGAGCAGCAATATAATGACGGGCTGATCACCCGCGGCGAGAAATACAACAAGGTGGTCGACACTTGGACGGATTGCACCGAGCAGGTGGCCAAGGAGATGATGAAGCGCATCTCCGCGGTGGAGCGCGACCCCAAGACCGGCCGCGAGAAGCCGATCAACTCCATCTATATGATGTCGCACTCCGGTGCGCGCGGGTCGCCCGCCCAGATGAAGCAGCTGGCCGGCATGCGCGGCCTGATGACCAAGCCGTCGGGCGAGATCATCGAGACGCCGATCATCTCCAACTTCAAGGAGGGGCTGTCGGTGCTCGAATATTTCAACTCGACCCACGGTGCCCGCAAGGGCTTGGCCGACACGGCGCTGAAGACTGCCAATTCCGGCTATCTCACCCGGCGTCTGGTCGACGTGGCGCAGGACTCCATCGTCACCGAGGACGATTGCGGCACCACCGAGGGCATCACCGCGCGCGCTATTCTCGAGGCGGGCGAGGTGACGGTGTCGCTCGGGCAGCGCGTGCTCGGCCGTTCCGCGGCCGAGAACGTCAAGAATCCGTCGACCGGCAAGGTGGTCGTCAAGGCCGGCGAACTGATCGAGGAAGAGCAGGTCGAGGCGCTCGAGCAGGCGCGCGTGCAAGAAGTGCGCATCCGCTCGGCGCTGACCTGTGAGACCCGCAACGGCATCTGCGCCACATGCTACGGGCGCGATCTTGCTCGCGGCACGCCGGTCAATCTCGGCGAGGCGGTGGGCGTGATCGCGGCTCAGTCGATCGGCGAGCCGGGCACGCAGCTTACCATGCGCACTTTCCATCTCGGCGGCGTGGCGTCGGCCAAGGTGGTGGATCAGTCTTCGCTGGAGTCGAATTTCGACGGCACGGTGAAGATCAAGCAGCGTAACGTGGTCAAGGACTCGCAAGGCCGGCTCATGGTCATGGGCCGGAACACCGCGATCGTCATCCTCGACGAGGACGGCACCGAGCGCGCCGTGCACCGGCTGCCCTACGGCACGCATCTGCGAGTCGACGACGGGGTCAAGGTGAAGCGCGGCGATCGTTTGGCGGAGTGGGATCCCTATACCAGGCCGGTTCTCACCGAGATCGAGGGCACCGTCGATTTCGAGGACCTGGTCGAAGGCATGTCGGTCTCCGAGCGCCGCGACGAGTCTACCGGCATCACCAACAGCGTGATCATCGATTGGCGCGCCTCTCCGCGCGGCGTCGATCTGCGTCCCGCCATGGTGATCAAGGACAAGAAGGGCAAGATCGGCAAGCTGTCGCGAGGCGGCGAGGCACGGTACTTGCTGCCGGTCGATGCGGTCCTGTCGGTGGAGCCGGGACATCAGGTGATGGGGGGCGACGTACTGGCGCGCATTCCGACCGAGAGCGCCAAGACTCGCGACATTACCGGCGGTCTGCCGCGGGTTGCCGAGCTATTCGAGGCGCGGCGGCCGAAAGACCACGCCATCATCGCCGAGGTCTCGGGTATTGTGCAGCTTGGCCGCGACTACAAGAACAAGCGCCGCATCACTATCGTCCCCGAGGACGAGAGCCAGGAGCCGGTCGAATATCTCATCCCTAAGGGCCGGCATCTCGCGGTGCAGGAGGGCGACCGGATCGAGAAGGGCGAGTACCTGCTCGACGGCCATCCGGCACCGCACGATATCCTGGCGATTAAGGGTGTCGAGGAGCTAGCCAACTATCTCGTCAACGAGATTCAGGAGGTCTACCGGCTGCAAGGCGTGACGATCAACGACAAGCATATCGAGGTGATCGTCCGGCAGATGCTGCAGAAGATCGAGATTCAGGACGCGGGTTCGACCGAGTACCTCAAGGGCGAGCATGTGGATCGCATCGATCTCGAAGATGTCAACATGGCGGTGGAGGCCGAGGGCGGCAAGCCCGCCACCGGCCAGCCGGTACTGCTGGGCATCACCAAGGCGAGCTTGCAGACCCGGTCGTTCATCTCGGCGGCCTCGTTCCAGGAGACTACCCGCGTGCTCACCGACGCCGCCGTGAACGGCAAGGTGGACGCGCTGGAGGGGCTCAAGGAGAACGTGATCGTCGGACGGCTGATTCCGGCCGGCACCGGCGGTACCCTGACCCGGTTGAACCGGATCGCCACGCATCGCGACGAGCTGATCCTGGAGGAGCGGCAGCGCGCCGCCAATGACCGGCTTGGCGAGGACGATCAGGAAGCCGGGGCTGAGGCGGAAGAGGGCGCGTCAGCCTAACGGAAGCGTGAGATTAGAAGCCGGAGAGCGGAGGTCGGGAACTGGCAGTCTCGCCCTCCGGATTTCCGGCTTCCAGATCCTGATTTTTGGCGGAAACCCTTGACGATGCAAGAATCAGCCTGATACAACGCGCGCACTTTCGCGGCAGGCGGTAGCCCAAATTCTGGTTGCCTTTAGAGCGCGGGTTAGACGCTGCCGGACTAACCGGGATCACATCGGGGTCATGATCTTGGGGGCATTGGCCCTCCAAGGTCCTCTGTTTTGAGGCTGAAGGCGATGGGCAAGCCCCCGCACTTCGGCTCTGGTTGATTTGGGCGTTTGCCCGCACAAGGATTGGACGAAAAGGCAGACATGCCGACGATACAACAACTCATCCGCAAGCCGCGCCAGAAGCCGGTGAAACGGAACAAGGTTCCGGCGATGCAAGCCTGCCCGCAGAAGCGGGGGGTCTGCACGCGCGTCTACACCACCACCCCGAAGAAGCCCAATTCTGCGCTGCGTAAGGTGGCTCGCGTCCGCCTCACCAATCAGATGGAAGTGACGAGCTACATCCCGGGCGAGGGCCACAATCTTCAGGAGCACTCCGTGGTGTTGATCAGGGGTGGGCGCGTCAAGGACCTTCCGGGCGTGCGCTACCACATCATCCGCGGCGTGCTCGATACCCAAGGCGTTAGCAACCGCCGGCAGCGGCGCTCCAAATACGGAGCAAAACGACCCAAATAGGGTCGTTTTGCATTTAGGAAAACGGACCAGACGACATGTCCAGGCGGCGTAGAGCAGATAAGCGCGAGGTAATCCCCGATCCGAAATTCGGGGATTTCGTGCTCACCAAATTCATGAACTCCATCATGAAGGAGGGCAAGAAGTCGGCCGCGGAGCGGATCGTCTACGGTGCGCTCGATCAGATGGAAAAGAAGTCCAAGCAGAATCCGGTCGAGTTGTTTCACGAAGCGCTGCGCAATGTGATGCCGGCACTGGAAGTAAGATCGCGGCGCGTGGGCGGGGCCACCTATCAGGTCCCGGTCGAGGTGCGCACCGATCGCAGGCAGGCGCTGGCCATCCGCTGGATCATCTCCGCCGCCAGAGGCCGCAACGAAAATACTATGGTCGAGCGCCTGTCCGGCGAATTGCTCGACGCCGCCAATAACCGCGGAACCGCGGTGAAGAAGCGCGAGGACACGCACCGCATGGCGGAGGCGAACCGCGCCTTCTCGCACTACCGCTGGTAACGAAGTCAGGAACACTAGAGATGTCGCGAGCTACCCCCTTAGAGGATTACCGCAATATCGGGATCATGGCGCATATCGACGCCGGCAAGACCACGACCACCGAGCGGGTCCTCTACTACACGGGGAAGAGCCATAAGATCGGCGAGGTGCATGACGGCGCTGCCACCATGGACTGGATGGAGCAGGAGCAGGAGCGCGGCATCACCATCACGTCCGCCGCCACCACGGCCTATTGGAACGACAAGCGCATCAACATCATCGACACGCCCGGCCACGTGGACTTCACCATCGAGGTTGAGCGCAGCTTGCGCGTGCTCGACGGCGCGGTAGCGCTGCTCGACGCCAACCAGGGTGTCGAGCCGCAGACCGAGACCGTGTGGCGCCAGGCCGACAAATATGGCGTGCCGCGCATGATCTTCGTCAACAAGATGGATAAGATCGGCGCCGACTTCTTCCTGTCGGTGAAGATGGTCAAGGAGCGCCTCGGGGCGAAGACGATCGTGCTGCAATTGCCGATCGGCGTGGAGTCGAATTTCCGGGGCATCGTCGATCTGGTCCGCATGAAGGCCGTGGTTTGGGACGACGAGTCGCTCGGCGCCAATTTCCACGACGAGGACGTTCCCGCCGATATGCTCGAGCAGGCGAAACAATATCGCGAGTCGCTGGTTGAGCAGGCCGTCGAAGTCGACGAGGCCGCGACCGAAGCCTATCTCGAAGGCAAGGAGCCGACCGAGGCCGAACTCAAGGCGCTGATCCGCAAGGGCGCCGTAACCCTGCAATTCGTGCCCATCTTGTGCGGCTCGGCCTTCAAGAACAAAGGCGTGCAGCCGCTGCTCGACGCCGTGGTCGACTATCTGCCGTCGCCGCTCGACGTGCCCCCGGTCAATGGCATCGACGTCAAGACCGGCGAGGAGGTGATCCGCGAGCCGCGCGACGACGCACCTCTGTCCATGCTCGCTTTCAAGATCATGAACGACCCGTTCGTCGGCTCACTCACCTTCGCCCGAATCTATTCCGGCAAGGTGGAAACTGGCACGACGCTCGTCAACACGGTGAAGGACAAGAAGGAGCGCATCGGCCGCATGCTGCTGATGCACGCCAATCACCGCGAGGACATCAAGGAGGCCTATACCGGCGACATCGTTGCGCTGGCCGGCCTCAAGGACGTCACCACCGGCGACACGCTGTGCGATCCGGCCAAGCCGGTCATCCTCGAGCGCATGGAGTTCCCTGAGCCCGTAATCGAGGTCGCGGTCGAACCCAAGACCAAGGGCGACCAGGAGAAGCTCGGCGTCGCGCTGCATCGCCTGGCGCAGGAAGATCCCTCGTTCCGCGTTTCGGTCGACCACGAGTCCGGCCAGACCATCATCAAGGGCATGGGCGAACTGCATCTCGACATCATCGTCGATCGCATGCGGCGGGAGTTCAAGGTCGAGGCCAATGTCGGCGCGCCGCAGGTGGCATTCCGCGAGACCGTCTCCAAGCGCGCCGATGTCGACTACACCCACAAGAAGCAGACCGGCGGCTCGGGCCAGTTCGCCCGCGTCAAGATGACGATCGAGCCGAACGAGCAGGGCAAAGGCTTCGAATTCGAGAACAAGGTGGTTGGCGGCAACGTGCCGAAGGAATATATCCCCGGCGTCGCCAAGGGCGTGCAGAGCGTCGTCGAGTCCGGCGTGCTGGCCGGCTTCCCCATTCTCGATGTCAAGGTGACGCTCACCGACGGCGCCTACCACGACGTCGACTCGAGCGTGATGGCGTTCGAGATCGCTGCCCGCGCGGCGTTCCGCGAAGGTGCGCTGAAGGCGGGGCCCAAGCTGCTCGAGCCGATTATGAAGGTCGAGGTGGTGACGCCGGAGGATTATGTCGGTGGCATCATCGGCGATCTGACCAGCCGCAGGGGCCAGGTGCGCGGTCAGGAGTCGCGCGGCAACGCATCGGTGATCAGCGCCATGGTGCCGCTCGCCAATATGTTCGGCTACGTGAACAACCTGCGCTCGATGAGCCAGGGCCGCGCGCAGTTCACAATGCAGTTCGATCACTACGCGCAAGCGCCGCAGGGCGTTGCCGAGGAGGTAAAGGCGAAATTCGCCTAAAGGGTCCGGAGGCCGCGATGCCCCTGACGAGTTCGTTTTTGTGTTGAAGGATGGAGAGCCAGCATGGCTAAGGAAAAATTCCAGCGGACGAAGCCGCACTGTAACATCGGGACCATCGGTCACGTCGATCACGGCAAGACGACCTTGACGGCCGCGATCACCAAAGTGTTGGCTGAAACGGGCGGCGCGAAGTTCACCGCCTATGACCAGATCGACAAGGCGCCGGAAGAGAAGGCGCGCGGCATCACCATCTCGACCGCGCATGTGGAATACGAGACCGACAAGCGGCACTACGCCCATGTCGACTGTCCGGGCCATGCCGACTACGTGAAGAACATGATCACTGGCGCCGCTCAGATGGACGGCGCCATCCTGGTGGTCTCGGCTGCCGATGGCCCGATGCCGCAGACCCGCGAGCACATTCTGCTGGCCCGTCAGGTCGGCGTGCCGGCGCTGGTCGTCTATCTCAACAAGGTCGACATGGTCGACGACCCCGAGCTGCTCGATCTGGTCGAGCTCGAAGTGCGCGAGTTGCTGTCCAAATATGAGTTCCCGGGCGACGAGATCCCGATCGTCAAGGGCACGGCGCTTGGCGTGCTCGAAGGCAAGGACGAGGCCACCGGTAAGAACTCGATCCTCGAGCTGATGAAGGCGGTGGACGACTACATTCCGCAGCCCGACCGTCCGAAGGACAAGCCCTTCCTGATGCCGATCGAAGACGTGTTCTCGATCTCCGGCCGCGGCACCGTGGTCACCGGGCGCATCGAGCGCGGCGTGATCAAGGTCGGCGAGGAGGTTGAGATCGTCGGCATTAAGCCCACCACAAAAACGGTGGTCACGGGCGTGGAAATGTTCCGCAAGCTGCTCGATCAGGGCGAGGCGGGCGACAATGTCGGCTGTCTGCTGCGCGGCGTGGATCGCGAGGGTGTCGAACGCGGTCAGGTGCTGTGCAAGCCGGGCTCGGTCAAGCCGCACACCAAGTTCAAGGCCGAGGCCTATATCCTCACCAAGGAAGAGGGCGGGCGCCATACCCCGTTCTTCGGCAACTATCGTCCGCAGTTTTACTTCCGCACCACCGACGTGACCGGCGTCGTGGAGCTGCCGGAAGGCACCGAGATGGTGATGCCGGGCGATAACGTGGCGATGACGGTCGAGCTGATCGTGCCGATCGCCATGGAGGAGAAGCTCCGTTTCGCCATTCGCGAGGGCGGCCGCACCGTAGGCGCGGGCGTCGTGGCGTCGATCATCGAGTAAAGGAAACATGGGGGCGCGCTGCCACCGGCGGCGCGCTCCTTCATTTGCCGGCAAAGGCCATCGAGATGCAAAGTCAGAACATAAGAATCAGGCTCAAAGCCTTCGACCATCGCATCCTCGATGCGTCGACCAAGGAGATCGTCAACACGGCGAAACGCACCGGCGCGGAAGTGCGCGGGCCGATCCCGCTGCCGACCCGTATCGAAAAGTTCACCGTGAACCGCTCGCCGCATATCGACAAGAAGAGCCGCGAGCAGTTCGAGATGCGCACGCATAAGCGGCTGCTCGACATCGTCGATCCGACGCCGCAGACCGTGGACGCGCTGATGAAGCTCGACCTGGCGGCGGGTGTCGACGTCGAGATCAAGCTTTAGAGCGCGCGAGACGAGGCAAGGAATTAAGACTAATGCGATCAGGTGTCATCGCGCAGAAGGTCGGCATGACCAGAATCTTTACCGATGCCGGGGAGCACATCCCGGTGACGGTGCTGAAGCTCGACCACTGCCAGGTGGTCGGGCATCGCACCTCGGAGAAGAACGGCTATACCGCGCTTCAGCTCGGCGCCGGGCGTCCCAAGGTGAAGCGTCTGACCCGCGCCGCACGCGGCCATTTCGCCGTGGCCAATGTTGAGCCTAAGCGTAAGCTCGTCGAGTTTCGGGTCAGCCCCGACAACCTGATCGAGGTGGGCGCGGAGATCACCGCCGACCATTTCGTCGAAGGCCAATTTGTGGACGTCTCCGGCACCAGCATCGGCAAGGGCTTTGCCGGCGCCATGAAGCGCCACGGCTTCGGCGGCTTGCGCGCGAGCCATGGCGTGTCGGTGAGCCACAGAAGCCACGGTTCGACCGGCCAGCGCCAGGATCCGGGCAAGGTGTTCAAAGGCAAGAAGATGGCCGGGCATATGGGAGACGTCAGCGTCACCACGCAGAATTTGCGGGTGGTGAAGACGGACCCGGAGCGTGGCCTGATCATGATCCGCGGGGCGGTCCCGGGCGCCAAGGGCGGCTGGGTGGTGCTGCGCGACGCAGTGAAGCGCAGCCTCCCTGAGGCAGCGCCGAAGCCGGGCGCGTTCCGTACGGCCGCAGGCGCCGCGTCGACGCAAGCCAAGAACGATGAGCCCGATGCCGCGCCGAGCGTCGAGGCCGAGACGCAAGAGGGTGGGAGCCAAGAGTAATGAAGGCTGACATCACCACACTCGACGCCAAGAAGGCGGGAACGGTCGAGCTTGCTGACGAGGTGTTCGGGCTCGAGCCGCGAGCCGACATTCTCCAGCGTATGGTGCGCTACCAGCTTGCCAAGCGGCGGTCGGGCACCGCGCATGTCAAGGACCGCTCCGAGGTCACCGCGACCACCGCCAAGCTCTACCGCCAGAAGGGCACCGGTCGCGCGCGGCATGGCAGCCGCAAGGCGCCGCTCTTCAGGGGCGGCGGCAAGGCTTTCGGGCCGAAGCCACGCAGCCATGCCATCGATCTGCCGAAGAAGGTCCGGACGCTCGCGCTCAAGCATGCGCTGTCGTCGAAGGCCAAGTCAGACACGCTCGTGGTGCTCGAGAGTTGCGAGATCAAGGACGCCAAGACCAAGGAGCTGAAGTCGCGCTTTGCCAAGCTTGGATTCGGTTCGGTGTTGATCGTCGATGGCACCGATGTGCACGAGGCGTTCGCCAAGGCCGCGCGCAATCTGCCGCACGTCGACGTGCTCCCGGTGCAGGGCATCAATGTGTACGACATTCTGCGGCACGAGAAGCTGGTGCTGACCAAGGCCGCGGTCGAAGCGCTGGAGGCGCGGTTTAAATGAGCGCTCTCGCCGCATATGACGTGATCCTGTCGCCGGTCATCACCGAAAAGGCGACGGCTGCGTCGGAAAACAATCAGGTGGTGTTTAAGGTCCATCGCGATGCGACCAAGCCTGAGATCAAGGCCGCCATCGAAACGCTGTTCAAGGTCAAGGTGCTGTCCGTGAATACGATCAACCGCAAGGGCAAGACCAAGCGGTTCCGCGGTATCAAGGGCCGGCAGCAGGACGTGCGGAAAGCGATCGTCAGGCTCGCCGAAGGCGACAAGATCGACGTGACGACGAGGATCTAACGCCATGGCCCTGAAAACATACAAGCCAACCACCCCGTCGCAGCGGCAACTCGTGCTCGTCGATCGCAGTCATCTGTGGAAGGGCAAGCCCGTCAAGACGCTGACTGAGGGGCTCTCCAAATCCGGCGGCCGCAACAATCAAGGCCGCACCTCCATGTGGCATCGCGGCGGCGGGCACAAG
>JAWOJH010000167.1:0-9466 GCA_046481725.1 Methyloceanibacter sp.
GCCCCGTCTGGCCGGTGGAATCATCGGCTCCACCAATGCCCATTCTGCGTTCGTCAGATCGCTGGGATATCGTAGGCCGTGCCGCTCGGCTGCAAGACGGTGTTCCGGTTTCCACATCGGGCGCTCCTTCGCGAATCAAGCGCCAATACAGAATCACAACCGATTCACCCGACTCAACCTCTTCTTGGATCGGCTCTAAAGGCCAGACGGCAGCCGTCTATGCCGCCGATCTCGGCCTGCCGCCGCCGCCGCCGCTCGAGGAGCCTTGCGTCGGCTGCGTGGGCCCCTGGTATCTGAAGGGCTTTGTCGGTGCCGCTAATCCAGTGGTCGGCGGGATCGACTATGAGCTGCACGGCCCAAACTTTGAATTCATCCACGAAGACATGAAGAGCACGCCCTTGTTCGGCCTCGGCCTGGGCTACGACACCGGCCATTATTTCCGCTTCGACATCACCGGCGAATATCGCGGCAAGGGCTTGTTCATCGCCCAGGACAGATATCGCGGCCCAACTGGTAGCTTTGCGGTCGGTTCCGGCGGCGGCACGAATGAATACACGGCGGACATCGAGAGCTGGTTCGGGCTGTTCAACACTTACATCGATCTCGGCACCTGGCACTGCGTCACGCCCTATATCGGCGGCGGCGTCGCCTTCGCGTCGATCTCCGTTCTTGGATATAAAGACGTCAACGTCCCGAATAACGGCGTTGCCTTTAGACGAGACCATACCGAGACCAACTTCGCCTGGGCGGTCTATGGCGGCTTAGCCTACCAGGTGACGCCGGGCCTCACCCTCGACCTTGGTTATCGCTACACCGATCTCGGCGACGCGAAGACCGGCAAAACCTTTGCGTATGACAATTCCACGATTGCCGGCAGCTTCGAGATCAACGACATCACCTCGCACGACCTCCTGTTCAGCGTGCGCTTGGCTCTGGGCAAGCAGCCCGCGCCGATGCCGGTCGCCTTTAAATAAAGAAAGCCCCTCAACCACCAGACTGCTAGCCACTTCGCCGCTCGTCGCTTCGACGGGCGGTTTTTCTTTGTGATTGACGGTTCTCCCGCCGGTCCGTAGGCCAAGCTCGCGGCAGAGAGAGACAAGGAACAGGTCTGGTGACGACGAACAAAAAGCCGGCGCTGCGGCCCAAGAATCCGCGCTTCTCTTCCGGGCCTTGCACCAAGCGTCCCGGCTGGTCGGTGGAGGCGCTGAAAGGCGCGCTGCTCGGCCGCAATCACCGCCAGCTAGAGACCTTGGCCCGGCTCGAACTCGCGCTGAAGCGCACGCG
The DNA here is from genome assembly GCA_046481725.1 of Methyloceanibacter sp. GTDB lineage: Bacteria > Pseudomonadota > Alphaproteobacteria > Rhizobiales > Methyloligellaceae > Methyloceanibacter. The sequence continues at coordinate 1,285 of JAWOJH010000167.1, forward strand.
TGAGCTGCTCGGCCTGCCGCGGGACTATCGCCTGGCGATCGTGCCGGCCTCGGACACGGGCGCGGTGGAGATGGCGCTCTGGTCGCTGCTCGGCCCGCGCGGCGTCGACGTACTCGCCTGGGAAGCGTTCAGCAGCAACTGGGTCACCGACATCGTCGAACAGCTGAAGCTAAGCGACGTCCGCGCGCTGGTGGCGCCCTACGGCGAATTGCCCGATCTCGGCCAGGTCGATTGCGACCGCGACGTGGTGTTTGCCTGGAACGGCACCACCTCGGGCGTGCGCGTGCCGGATGCCGAGTGGATCCCCGCCGATCGCAAGGGGCTCACCATCTGCGACGCGACCTCCGCTGTGTTCGCGCAAGACATCGACTGGCCGAAGCTCGATGTGGCGACTTTCTCCTGGCAGAAGGTGCTGGGCGGGGAGGCGCAGCACGGCATGCTGATCCTGTCGCCCCGCGCGGTGGAGCGGCTGGAGAGCTATACGCCGCCCTGGCCGCTGCCGAAGCTGTTCCGCATGACCAAGGACGGCAAGCTCAAGGCCGCACTGTTCCAGGGCTCGACCATCAACACGCCGTCGATGTTGTGCCTCCAGGACTATCTCGACGCGCTCGACTGGGTGGAGAGCGTGGGCGGGCTGGCCGGCACCATCGCCCGCTCGGATGCCAATGAAGCGGTGGTTGCCGACTGGGTGGCGCGCACGCCCTGGGTGGAGTTCCTCGCGCGCGTGAAGGAGACGCGCTCGAACACCTCCGTCTGTCTGAAGATCGCCGACCCCGCGGTGCTGGCGCTGCCGCCGCACCTGCGCGACGCCTTCCCGCGCGAGATGGCGACCTTGCTCGACGTGGAGAATGCGGCCAAGGACATCGCGTCCTATCGCGACGCGCCGCCGGGCTTGCGCATCTGGACCGGCGCCACGGTCGAAAAGAGCGATGTCGAGGCGCTGATGCCTTGGCTCAACTGGGCCTTCGCCGAAGTCAAACAGGCCGCCGCCAAAGCCGCTTAGCTTGGTCTAAAGGTCGGGATACGCAGGTTCGCCTCGGCGCGCAGACAACCGCATCGCGGTGGTGGCACGTCTTTCAAGGCCGCGCTATAAAGGCCCACGGCCCTGCCTGCGAAGCGGGGCCGTTTCTGCGTCCAGGCCTTGATTTCAAGGGAGTTTTTCAGTGGCGAATGTCGTGGTCGTCGGCTCCCAATGGGGCGACGAAGGCAAAGGCAAGATCGTCGATTGGCTCTCGGAGCGCGCCGATATCGTGGTGCGCTTCCAGGGCGGGCACAATGCCGGCCATACTCTGGTGGTCGACGGCACCACCTACAAGCTGTCGCTGCTGCCTTCCGGCGTGGTGCGCAAGACCAAGCTCTCGGTGATCGGCAACGGCGTGGTGATCGACCCGTGGGCGCTCGCCGACGAGATTGCCAAGATCGAGGCGCTCGGCGTCAAGATCAGCCGCGACAACCTGCGCATCGCCGAGAACGCGACCCTGATCCTGCCGCTGCATCGCGAACTCGATGCGTTGCGCGAGGCCGAGGCCGGTGACGGCAAGATCGGCACCACCAAGCGCGGCATCGGCCCGGCCTATGAGGACAAGGTCGGCCGCCGCGCCATCCGGGTGATGGACCTTCAGGACCTGGCCTCGCTCAAGCCGAAGATCGAGCGGATCCTGTCGCATCACAATCCGCTTAGGCGCGGGCTTGGCCAGCCGGAAATCTCCGCCGACGAGCTTTGCCGCCAGCTCGCCGAGATTGCGCCGAAGATCCTGCCCTATGTCGATACGGTGTGGGCGCTGCTCGACCAGAAGCGCCGGCAGGGCAAGCGCATCCTGTTCGAAGGCGCGCAAGGGGCGCTGCTCGACATCGATCACGGCACCTATCCGTTCGTCACCTCGTCGAACACGGTGGCGGCACAGGCCGCGACGGGCTCCGGCGTCGGGCCCGGCGCGATCAACTACGTGCTCGGCATCACCAAGGCCTACACCACGCGGGTGGGGGAGGGGCCGTTTCCCACCGAGCTCAAGGACGAGACCGGCAGGCTGCTCGGCGAGCGCGGCGCGGAGTTCGGCACGGTGACGGGCAGGCCGCGCCGCTGCGGCTGGTTCGATGCCTGCCTCGTGCGGCAGACGCGCAAGGTGTCGGGCATCAACGGCATCGCGCTCACCAAGCTCGACGTGCTCGATCAATTGCCGGAGCTCAAGATCTGCGTCGGCTACCGGCTCGACGGCCTGCCGCTCGACCATCTGCCGGCGGCGCAAGGGGCGCAGGCTAGGGTCCAGCCGGTCTATGAGACGATGGAAGGCTGGACGGAATCGACCCGGGGCGCGCGGAGCTGGGCCGAGCTGCCGGCGCAATGCATCAAGTATGTGCGGCGGCTCGAGGAGCTGATCGGCGCGCCGGTGGCGCTGCTCTCGACCAGCCCGAAGCGCGAGGACACCATCCTCGTGCACGACCCATTCGTGGATTGAGGCCGGTCGTGGCCGAAGCAAAATATCCCTGGAAAATCGCGTGGATCACCGGCGCGTCGGGCGCGATCTGCGGCGAGATCGCGCGGCGGCTGGCGGCTGCCGGGGTTACCGTGGCGGCAACCGCGCGGCCGAGCGACCGGCTCTATGGACTTGCCGCCGAGAGCGAGCGTATCGAGGCCTTCCCCGCCGACGTGCTCAACTCCGAAGCGCTGAAGCAAGCCGCGGCTAAAATCGAGGACGCGCTTGGTCCCATCGACCTCGCGCTGTTCGGGGCCGGCATGTATGTGCCGTTCGACATTCGCAATATCGATCTCGACGGTTTCCGCCGCACCATGGCAGTCAATGTGGACGGGGTGATCAACGGTGTCGCCGCGGCGCTGCCAGCCATGCTCGCGCGGAAATCGGGCCACATCGCCATCATGGGCTCGTTGTTCGGCTATGCCGGATGGCCGGAGAACGGCAGCTATGGCGCGAGCAAGGCGGCGGTGATCAATCTCGCCGAGAGCTTGAAGCTGGAATTGGAGGGGACGGGCGTCGCCGTCACGCTGATCAATCCGGGCTTCGTCGATACGCCGCTCAACGCCGCGTACGACCCGAAGAAGAAGCTGTTCGTCATGAGCAAGGAGCGCTGCGCGCGGAAGATTCTGGAGAGATTAGGGGGGCGGCCTTACGAGATCGCCTTCCCGCCGCAGGTTGCGGGCTTCTTGAAGACAGTGCGCGCACTCCCGCGCGCGGTCTCCTTGCCGCTGATCCGCTGGTTCACCAAGACGATGCAGGGCTAGAGGGAATGAAGTCGATTTTGCAGATGCTTGCCGCCTATAACCAATGGGCCAACCGGCGGCTTTATGGCGCCGCGGCGGGGTTGAGCGACGCCGACTATCGCGCAGACAACGGCGCCTTCTTCGGCTCGGTGCACGGCACCTTGAACCACATTCTGGTGGGAGACCGCATCTGGCTGCAGCGGCTCACCGGCGAGGGCGATGCGCCTGACCGGCTCGACGCGATCCTGTTCGACTCTCTGGCCGATTTGCGCGCCGCGCGGGAGCAGGAAGACGAGCGGATTGTCGCGTATATCGGCAATCTGTCCGAAACCGATCTGGCGGGGACGGTCCGCTATCGCACGCTCAGCAATCCGGTCGGCATCGAGCAGGAGCTTTTGCCGCTGCTGATCAATCTCTTCAATCACCAGACGCATCACCGCGGCCAAGCGCATTGCATGCTGACGCGCATTACCAACCATGCGCCGTCGCTCGACCTGCTGATGTACCAACGTGAGAGCGGCATCAGCCTGGTGGGCGGACCGGTCGGCATCCCGGCCGGACAGCAGCGGCGCGGGCTGCAACCGCTCGCGCGGCCCCAGGCCTAGCCAAGCAATTCGCGGAAATAGGAGTCCAGCATGCGGTTCTTGGGGTCGGCCGCCTGACGCCGCGCGGCGAATTGCTGCAAGCGCACGCCGAACGCCTTGCGCACCTGCTCGCGGGTCAGGAACGGCGTCTGGTTGAACAGCGGCACGCCGCGGCGGGAGCTACAGAATTCATTATAGTGGCGCAGGAACTGCTCCCATTCGGGGCCGCCGGTCGAGGCCGGGTCGATGCTCAAGGTCGCGCCTTCCCAGCTATAGGAGAGCATCGCCTCGACATCGCGGCAGATCGCATAGCCGACGCTCGGCAGGTCGCAGCGATAGCCGGTCTTCTGCTCGTAGGCGATCAGGAAATTGCAATAGTCCTCGAGGATGTCGAAGAATCCGGCCTCGCGGAACGCCCACATGCTGAACAGATATTTGTTGGCGCCCGGATCGCGCGGGTAGTTGATGATCTGCGCGTGCGGCCAGGTGCGATCGCCGCGGACGACGAGCACCAGCGCCTGGCGCAGCAGAAAGAAATGCAGTTTGTCGGCCATGGTCCGCAGCGCGCGGTTCTTGGTGGTGCGCTGGATCCACTGGGTGACGGCGGGGCCGTATTTGCGCCAGAAGCGGTTGCGGTAGACCCAGAGATAGCGCGAGGTCGGCTGGGCTTCCGGATTGTCCTTGCGCAGTTCGACGACGACGCGCTTCACATAGGGAAAAATGTAATACATCACGGCATAGCCGCGCGCCTTGTAGATTGGGAAATATTTGCGGAAATTCTCGAGGCTCAGCGAATAATGCCGCACCGAGAGCGCGGTGGTTGGCCGCACCCGGATGGTCACCTCGTAGACGATGCCGAACAGCCCGTAGCTCGAGCGGATGATCTGCATCTCCTCCGGATTGTCGCGCTCGTTGATCTCCTTCAGCCTGCCGTCCGGCGTGACCAGGCGCACGGCGGTTACATAAGAGCTGACCTGGCCGAAGCCGCCAGGGAAGGAGCTATCTTTGGTGGCGGCGGTGGCCATGGCGCCGAGGGTGACATTGCCGATCTCGGTGGTGATGTAGGGCTGGAGGCCGCGTTCCTTCAGCGCATTGGCGAGGGTTTGATGCGTGACGCCGGCCTCGACCGTCACCGTATCGTCAGTGAAATGCAGGATGCGGTTCATCGCCTTCATGTCGACCATGGTGCCGCCGTCGTCGCCATTCATGCGCGCGGTGGAATGCATCGAGCCGGCGGGCCGCACGGGCGAGGGGAAGCGCACGACGTCGCTCAGGATCTCGACGATGTCCTCGACGCTCTCAGGCGTCGCCACGACCTTGGGCTGGTAGGTCCAGGTGCCGTCCCAGGTCTTGATGGTGACATCTTGTTTGATTTGCATGCATTCCCCCCGGGGGCCCTTCCGGGCGCGTCAGACCATAACGGAAACGCCCGCCGAATCCAGGCTCGAAGCGTCGCGGGCACGGGCCCGGGCTTAGGGGGAAATTTGACCCAGGTCAGGCGGCCGCGGGGCGTGCGAGCGGGGTTGAACCCGGTTTTGGGGGATGCTTAGGTCTGGCGAGCGCGGCCCAGCAGCCGCCAAGCATTGAAAGGAATCACGGGACGTGCAGCGTTTTTGCATTATCGGCGCCGGCGCCAGCGGGCTCGCGGTGGCCAAGGCCTTCGCCGAGCAGGGTATTCCATTCGATTGCTTCGAGGCGCTGTCCGATGTCGGCGGCATCTGGAATCCGGAAAGCCCGCACGTGGTCTACGGCTCGACCTGGCTCAACTCCTCGAAGAAACTGTCGCGCTATCCCGATTTTCATTTCCCCGAGGAGTGGGCGCCTTATGCCAGCCGGGCGCAGGCGCAAAGCTATCTCCAGGCCTACGCCAAGGAATTCGGGCTCTATAAGCTGATCAGCTTCAACAAGCGGGTGAGCCGCGCCGAGCACACGCCGCAAGGCTGGCGTATCCAGATCGAAGGCGAGAGCGCGCCGCGGCTCTATCGGGGCCTAATCGTCGCCAACGGCCATCATTGGTCGCCGAACCTCCCCACCTATCCCGGCAAGTTCGACGGCGCGGCGCTGCATTCGCACGACGTCAAGTCGAAGGAGCAACTCAAGGGCAAGCGCGTGCTGGTGGTCGGCGCCGGCAATTCCGCCGTCGACATTCTGTCCGACGCGGCGATCGAGAACGGGCGCGTGGTGCATTCGATGCGCCGCACCTATTATTTCTTCCCAAAGATGGTGTTCGGCAAGCCGACCGATTGGTTCGTCGATATCACCAGCCGCATTCCCCTGCCGCGTTCGGTGATGCGGTTGTTCTACCGCTTCGGCATGCGCATCCTGGTCGGTCCGCATCATCGCTACGGGCTGGAGCGGCCCGACCACAATCTGTTCGAAGCGCATCCGACCGCCTGCAACACCTATCTCGATCATCTCATCCATGGACGCATCGCGGTGAAGCCGGGCGTCGAGAAGCTCGACGGCAAGCGCGTCGTGTTCACCGACGGCAGTGCCGAAGAGGTCGACCTGCTGGTCTGGGCCACCGGCTTCCGCGTCAGCTTCCCGTTCATCGACCCATCCTACATTCTCGACGAGCAGGGACGCTCCAAGCTGTTCATTCACACTTTCCATCGCGAGCTCGACGATTTCTTCGTGGCCGGACTGTTCGAGCCGGCGGAGGGCGGCGTCTGGCAGATCGCCGACTATCAGGCGCGGCTGATCGCCGCCTTCATCAAGGCGCAAGACAGCGATCCCAAGCGCGCGAATTGGTTCAAGGGGCTGAAGGCCCGCGCGCAGCCCGATATCGGCCATGGCATAAAGTGGAAAGACACGCCCTGGCACCGCTTCGAGATCCAGCATTATCGCTTCCGGGTGTACATCAAGCGACTGTTGCGGCGGTTCGGCATGCCGTCCGGCGACAAGGTCGAACCGCGGACGATGCCGACCGAAGGGGATACGGGCGCCGACGCCAAGCTCAAGCTCGCCTCATAGGCGTCCTGCCGAGCAGTTATCGCGCCTGCCAAGCTTGCCTCACAGGTGGTTGATCTCGATCAAGATGCGCTTGGTTCCAGAACGTGACGTTCCCAGGTGTGTATCGCCACGCGCTCGGCGTGGTACTGAGCCGGCTGGGCGGGTGGACCCATGTCCATGTGGAGCGGCTTGCATTCGCGCGCCTCGGCCTGCAGCGCAACAAGCACGAAGATGAGAGTTGCGAGGGCAAGTAGCGAGTTGTGCCGCATGGGACGATACGCTCAGTGGAGTGGGAAGAGTTCGCGCGGCGCGCCGTATTCGTCGGACCACATCACCCAAGGTACGTCTGAGGCGCAAATCTCGTAGACGCGCACCTGCCAGCGTCCTGCCTTCTTGCGCAAGAGCGCGTGGACGTAGCCCCCGCACATGCCCTCGTCGACGGCGGCGCGATAGGGTGTTATCGGCCAGTTGACCGGCCGCCCGTTGGGCTTTTGCGGCTCCGCTTCAAGAAAGGCCCAGTCGCGGCACACGGCGAATTTCTTCGCCAGGAACACGACGTCCTGCTTCAGCTCGCTTTGTACCGGCCCGCGTAGAGAGTCCATGATCGCCTTGCGCTCGGCGCTCCCGGCCGGCGGCACATACGGACAATCTTTCGCCACGGCGTTCGCGCCGGCAAAGGGGAGCGCTGCCAGCAATGCGGTCACAACAAACAAGCGCATGAGTCTCTCTGGCCACGCCTAACCCATTGCCTTTAGACGAGAAGCGGCGCCGCCGCCTTGATGCGCATCAAGAGGCGCTAGCAGCGGGGTTTCGGCATGGCGCGGCGGAGCTGGCTTGCCACGAGGCGCGGAAACAGCGCGTTGAGGATGAACAGCACCCGGTAGATCGCCGGTTTCACCACGAGGGGCTTGCCGGTTTCGGCGCCATCGACGATCGCCGCAGCCGCCTGCGCGGGCGTGAGCACCGGCACGAGACGCGGATCGGTCTTCGGCATGTTCTCGCGGCTCCCCGGATTGTTGTCCCAATAAGGCGTCGCCACCGTGCCGAGCGCGACCAGCGTCACCTTGATGCCCGCGCTTTTCAGTTCGCTTCTCAGGCTGTCGGCGAGCCCAGCCATCGCGCGGCGCGCGGCGATGTAGGCGGATGCCTTGGGCCAGGCGATATAGGAGGCGGGCGAGGAGATGAAGACGATGCCGCCGGAACCTCGCGCGACCATCCCCGGCAGCAAGGCGCGGGTGAGATCGAAGGCGGCGAGATAGGGCACCGCCATCATCGCGCGCGCCTCCGCGGGGCTGGTGTCGAGGAAGGGCAGCCAGCGGCCGGCGCCCGCATTGTTGATCAGAATATCGGGCGTGCCGGCCTCGCGCTCGATCCGTTCGGCCGTTCCGGCGGTCGCCGTTTCATCGGCAAGATCGACGGGGTAGGCCAG
>JAWOJH010000189.1:0-7180 GCA_046481725.1 Methyloceanibacter sp.
CGTTGAGGCCCTGAATGATGTTCTTGCGCGCCTGCTCCTTGTCGTCGGGCGCCACGGCATCTTCGAGGTCGAGAAAGATAATGTCGGCGCCGCCCTTGGCCGCCTTCTCGAACAAAGAGGGGTTGGACCCCGGGACGGCAAGTTCTGAGCGGTGGAGACGCGGGGTCGCCTGTTGGATCAACGTAAAGCTCATTTGAATACTCCCCTTTCTGCTTAACCAGTGGCGCCGAGACCGGCGGCAACGGTGTTGATGGACAAGAGCAATGCGGATTTGAAGGCGTCGCGCTTGGCGTCGCTCTCCGCGCCGCGGAACCGGCGCAGCAGCTCGACCTGCATGCGGCTGACCTCGTTCACGGCGGGAAGCCGGGCGGCGAGCGCGCGGCGATAGCCGGGAAAACGCTCGGCAAGTTCGTTCGCGCCCGAAACTTTGAGCACCATCTCGCGCGTCAAGCAATATTCCTGCTCGATCATCGAGAAGATCATCTCGCGCACGCCCTCGTCCTCGACCAGGCTGGCGTAGTCGCGGGCGATGTCGAGATCGACGAGGAGAAGCGTCTTCTCCACCTCGTCGATGATCAGGCGGAACAGCCGCGAGTCCTGGAACAGGTGCGGCAGGAGCGCTTCGCCCTGCTGGCCGCGCACTTCGAGGAGGCTCGAGAGCGCCGAGCCAACGCCATACCAGCCGGTGATGATGTGGCGGTTTTGGGCCCAGGCGAACACCCAGGGGATGGCCCGCAAATCCTTCAGCGTCTTGGCTCCGAAGCGGCGGGTCGGCCGCGAGCCGATATTGAGCAGCGAGATTTCCTCGATCGGACTCGCCGCCTGGAAGTACTGGACCAGGCCCGGATGCGAGACGAGGCCGGTATAGGCGGCGCGGGAGGCTCCCGCCAGCGCCTCCATGATGTCGTCGAACTCGCGCTTCGGCTTCAGCGCCTCTTCGCGCTCGGATTTCAACGCGTGCTCGAACACGCTGGCGGCAAGCAGTTCAAGCTGGTACCGCGCCGTGCCCTTGTTGGCATATTTATAAGAGACCACCTCACCTTGCTCGGTGACGCGGAAGCGGCCCCGGATCGAACCCGCGGGCTGGGCGGCAATGGCGCGGCCGGTGGGCGCGCCGCCGCGCGACACCGAGCCGCCGCGCCCATGGAAGAAGGCAATCGCCGTGCCGGCCTCGGCGCCGACCTTGGTGAGGGAGCTTTGCGCCTTGGCCAGCTCCCAATTGGAGGCGACGAAGCCGCCGTCCTTGTTGGAATCGGAATAGCCGATCATCACCTCCTGCACACCGCCTTGCCAGTGCGTCGAGCGGCGGATCAGTGGCACGTCGAGCGCCTCGCGCATGATCGCAGGCGCGGCTCTGAGATCGGCGATGGTCTCGAACAGCGGCACGATCGGCAGCGCGCAGATCTCGGTGCCCGCGGCATCAAGGAAGGCGCCGCCTTCCTTGGCCAGCAGATAGGCACCGAGAATGTCGTCGACCGAGCGGGTCATCGACAGAATGAACGAACCGATCGCGTCGCGATCGATCTTGCGCCTGACGGTGGCGGCCTGGGCGAACATCTCGATCAGCTCGGTCGCTTCGGCCGGAAGGTCGGGGATCAGCCTGGGCCCGGTCAGCGGCCGGGCCAGCTCCCGATAGAGCCAGACACGCCATTCGCGACTGCCGAGCTCGGGCGGGGTGTCGTCGCCGTGGCCGGCGGTCGCCCACCACAGCGCCTGGAGCGCCGCGGTGGTCTTGGTGGTGTTCTCGCGCAGGTCGAGACGCACGGTGGAGAAGCGGAAGATCTCCACGGCGCGGCGGACCGGCTTCACCAGGTTTTTGGCGAGCGACGGGCTGTTCGCCTGCTCTAGCGCGCTCTCGATCACCCGGAGATCGAGGATCAGCTCATCGGCATTGGCGTAAGGCGCCCCGGGACCGCCGATATCCTGCCCCTCGATCCGCGCCATGGTGGCCTCGAGCCGGCGCAGCACGATGGAGAGAAATTGCCGGTAAGGCTCGCCCGGATTGCGCGAGGTGATCTGCTCCGGCTCGCCGGACGCAGCCAAGATGCGCTCCAGTTCGGCCCTGAACCTCAGCGGCGCCGGCAACGCACGCTCGGTAATGGACAGCGCCTGGGCGAGATCGACGATGCGGCTGCGGTAATAGCGGAGCGAGGCGAGCGCGTTCTGGCGCAAGGTCCAGCCGGTGACCTCGGTCGTGACCCACGGATTGCCGTCGCGGTCGCCGCCGATCCAAGAACCGAACTGGAGGAAGGGCGGCAGCTCGAAACTTTGCCCGGGATAGGTCTTCTCCAGCGCCGCTTCGGCGAGCGACAGCATCTCCGGCGCCTTCTCGAACAGCGTTTCGTCGAAGAAATGCAGACCGCGCTGCACCTCGTGCTGCACGGTCGGCTTTTCCAGATGCAATTCGCCGGTCATCCAGACCAGCTCGACCTGATCGCGCAGATCATCGATCAGGGCGTTGCGCTCGCGCTCGGTCCAGCGCGGAACCTCCAGCTCCCGCAGCAGCAGGTAGATCTTGCGGTATTTCTCCAGCACGGTGACGCGTTTCGATTCGGTCGGGTGCGCGGTGATCACCGGGCGGATGCGTAAGCCCGAGAACAGGGTCTGGATCTCCTGCGGCGCGATCCCATCTTCGGCCGCCTCGGCCAGGACATGAGCGAAGCTGCCGCGCAAAGCTTCCCGCCCGCGCGCCCGTTCGATCTGGCGGCGCCGGCGCATGGCGGCATTCTGGTCGGCGATGGCGAGAAGCTGGAACCAAATGCCTTGCGCCTGGAGCGCGCGAGCCATCAGCTCCGGCGTCAGCCCGGCGGTATCGGCACCGCCCCTGAGCACCGGCTTGAGCTCCGGCTGATGCCGCTGCACCACCTCGATCAGCAGCCGGAACAGGAGGTCCGCGGCCTCCTGCGCGGAGGTGCCGCTGATTACGGCCTCGGGCAGCGCGACATCCGGGCGGGACGAACTGAGCTCCTCATTCATGGCGACGCAAGACATTCCCGGCATTGGCCGGCTAGAGGGGGTTTCACCTAGGCGCAGGGACGCCCAGCGACTGGCGCTCCTTATAGCGCAATCCGTCACGATTAAATCGTCATGCCCGGCCAAAGTACCGGGCATCCACGAATTTCCCCCGTTTAAATCAAAGTCGTGGATGGCCGGGACAAGCCCGGCCATGACAGGTTCAAATTTGGCGCGCCGCTGGACTGAGCCAATCCCGCCGATCACGCGGAGACCCGGCGCTCCGGACGCGAAGCCAGCACGCCCGCCACGGTCGAGCCGAACTCGCTCGGATTGGGCGCGACGGTGAGCCCGCAAGACCGCATGATCTCGGCCTTCTCCGCGGCGCTATCGCCGGCGGCGGAGATGATGGCGCCGGCATGGCCCATGCGCCGCCCCTTCGGCGCGGTGAGACCCGCGACGAAGCCGATCACCGGCTTCGCCATATTGTCCTTGATCCAAGCAGAGGCCTCGGCCTCTTGCGGGCCGCCGATCTCGCCGATCATCAGCACCGCCTCGGTCTCCGGGTCCTCCTCGAACAAAGCGAGGTGGTCGAGGAAGGAGGAGCCGTTGATCGGATCGCCGCCGATGCCGACCGAGGTCGAGATGCCGATGCCTTGCGCCTTCATTTGCGAGGCGGCCTCGTAGCCGAGCGTGCCCGAGCGGGAAATCACGCCGACCTTGCCCTGGAGATAGATATGGCCGGGCATGATGCCGAGCATCGCCTTGCCTGGGCTGATGATGCCGGCACAGTTCGGCCCGACCATCATCGGCCGGCGGTCTTTGGGATAGCGCATGAGATAGCGCTTCACCCGCATCATGTCCTGAGCCGGTATGCCGTCGGTGATGGAGCAGATCAGCCGGATGCCGGCGTCGGCCGCTTCCATGATGGCGTCGGCGCAGAAGGCCGGTGCCACGAAGGTGATCGAGGTGGTGGCGCCGGTCGCCTTCACCGCTTCCTTCACCGTGTTGAACAGGGGGCGGTCGAGATGGGTGCCGCCGCCTTTGCCGGGGGTGACGCCTCCGACCACGTTGGTGCCGTAGGCGATCATCTCCTTCGCGTGGAAGGTGCCCTTGTCGCCGGTCATGCCTTGCACGAGAACCGGCGTAGTTTCGTCGATCAGAATGCTCATGACTTCTACTCCTGGTCGGTTCTCAAGCCGCAAGCCGGCCCTGGCAGGCCGCCACGGCTTTCTCCGCGGCTTCGGCCAAAGTCTCGGCGGTGATCAGCTTCAGCCCGCTTTCCGCGAGAATTTTCCGCCCCTCTTCGACATTGGTGCCGGCAAGGCGCACCACCAGCGGCACCTTGACGTCGACCGTCTCGCAAGCCTGGACCACGCCCTTGGCGACCCAGTCGCAGCGATTGATGCCGGCGAAGATGTTCACCAGCACGGCCTTCACCTTCGAGTCGGACAGCACGAGCTTGAGCGCGGTGGCGATGCGCTCCGGCGAGGCGCCGCCGCCGACATCGAGGAAGTTCGCGGGCGTGCCGCCGGCATGTTTGATCATGTCCATGGTGGCCATGGCCAGGCCCGCGCCGTTGACGATGCAGCCGATCTCGCCGTCGAGTCCGATATAGTTGAGATTGTGTTCGGCGGCCTGCGCCTCGCGCGGATCCTGCTGCGAAGGATCGTGCATGTCGGCGACGTTGTGACGGCGGAACAGCGCGTTGTCGTCGAACGACATCTTAGCGTCGAGCGCCAGCACGCGGTCGTCCTTCGACACCACCAGCGGATTGATCTCGAGCATGGTGGCGTCGCAATCGCGGAAGGCGCGATAGGCGTTCATGATGGTCGAGACGCAGCTTTGCGCCTGCTTGATGCTGAGGCCGAGCTGGAAGGCGAGCTCGCGGGCCTGGAAGGCCTGCAAGCCGACGGCCGGCTCGACCACGACCTGAAGGATGGCCTCCGGCTCGTTCTTGGCGATCTCCTCGATCTCCATGCCGCCGCGGGTCGAGGCGATCACGCGGATTCGCTCGGCCTTGCGATCGAGCACATAGCCGAGATAGAGCTCGCGATCGAACGGCTCGGCGACCTCGATATAAACCCGCTGCACCGGCTTGCCTTCGGGGCCGGTCTGGATGGTGACGAGCCGCTTGCCGAGCAGATTGGCGGCCGCGTCCCGCACCTCGTGATAGGTCTTGCACAATTTGATGCCGCCGGCCTTGCCGCGCGCGCCGGCATGGATCTGCGCCTTCACCGCCCAATTCCAGCCGCCAAGCTCGGTGGCGGCATAGACCGCCTGGTCCGGGCTGAAGGCGACCGCGCCCTTGGGGACCGGCACGCCGAAGCTCGCCAGCAATTCCTTGGCTTGATACTCGTGAACGTCCACGTCTCTCCTCCCTTAGCGATACGGCGGGGCGGTCGGCCCCCGGAAGCTCTAACTCACTTTGCCTTTGACCGTGCCATAGGCCTGCTCGGTCGCAGCTTCGGCTCCGGCTAAAAGCTCGTTCAACTCCTTGAGCTTAGCCTCGGCGAAAGTCTTGTCATTGATCAATCTCGCATTGGTCCAAACATTCAAGGCGGCGCTTCGCAGTGCAGCATAAGCCGCCAGGACGCCGACCCCAGCATCCGAGATCACGTTGAGGTTGCCCTTGGCCGAAGCTCGCTCGGCTAGGTCGATCACGTCGCGGGCCGCACGCGCGCAAGCCAGCGGAACGTCGGTGGCGAGCTTCAGCGCCTCCTGAATCGCCGCATCGCGCGCCGCCTTGTCCGCGTCGGTCTCCTTGGGCATGCCATAGGCGCCCATCACCTTGTCGAACGCCTTGGCATCGTCTTCGATCATGCCGGTGAGTTGCACGCGGAGCGCTTCGGCCTTGACCAGCACGTCCTTCATGTCGGTTTCGACCTCGGCATATTTCTTTTTGCCGATGGTGAGATTGCACACCATGCTCACCAGCGCCGCGCCCATCGCGCCGATAATGGCCGCGGCCCCGCCGCCGCCAGGCGTCGCCGCCTGGCTAGCCAGCGCGTCAAGAAACTCCTCGATCTTGTTGTCCTTGATCTGCGCGGTCATGCCATCTCTTTCGCCAGAGCGTAGATCTCCTCGGCGTCGAGCACGCCTTCGGAGCTCTCGAACAATTTGCCGACACAGCCGCGATGCAATTTCAGCTTGAGGCCGCCAATGCCAAGCGCGCCGAACACGATCTTGCCGGAGCGCTCCTTGGCCTTGTCGGTGGCCTCGACGCCCTCGATGCCGAGCGGCGGCTGCGCATTCACGTCGGCGAGCATCTCGATCACGCCGTTGTCCTGCCAATCGGCGGCTTTGAGCAGCTGCACGCCGATGGCGCCGGCGGCAAACACGATATTGGCGTCCTTGACCGCTTTGGCGCGTGCGGCGTCATCCGCCGCCGCGACGGGCGTGACCTTCACCCCGAAGCGCGTTTCGATCGCCTTGGCGGCCTGGTCGGCGCGGGCCTGCTGACGCGAGGTAATGGTGACGTCGGCGCCCTCCCGGCCGAAAAAGGCCGCGGCGCGCATGCCGACCGGACCGGTACCTGCCAGCACCACCGCCTTCTTGCCCTTGAGCTGGCCGGCCTTCTCCAACAGCGCCACGCCCGCAGCGGCGGTCGTGTTGGACCCATTGGAGTCGAGCATGGCTGAAACGCGGAAAGGCCCGAAGAATTTCTTCTTCACCGCCGCGAACAAAGCCTCGCCCTTGGTCATGTCTCCGCCGCCGACGAAGATCGCCGTGTTCTGCTTGTCCTTGCCGCCGCGCGTGAAGATAGTGCCGTCGACCAGCGGACCAACAGTGTCTGGCGTGACATCGGCATAGCCGGCGACCCGGTCGGCGCCGCCGTCATAGGCAACCACGGTGTCGAACACGCTGACAAATTGGTCGGTGTCGAACAGGAACAGGAGCTTCTTCATGGCGACGCCTTGCTCTACTCCTTGACCACGTTTTGCGGTGTACCCGCGACGAAAGCCTCGATGTTGTCGATCAGCTGATCGGCGAGGATCTGCATCGCCTCGACGCTCGCCCAGGCGACGTGCGGGGTCACGATCAGATTGGGTCCCTTGTAGTCGAGCAGTCGCCATCTTTGGCTATGCCGGAGACCACGGCCGTTACATAAGGATTGCTAAGCACATAGCGGAGAGCCAAATCGGCCACAGATACTGCACCGACCTGCGCCGCGAGCCGGCCGAGTACCGGGTTGCCGCCGGTGAGTCGTCCGCCGCCGACCGGATTC
>JAWOJH010000087.1:0-3298 GCA_046481725.1 Methyloceanibacter sp.
CCTCGGCGATGCGGAGTGGCAGGAGGCCATCGGCAGCCGCCAGACGATCGCGCTCGATCCGTTCGAGCAGCCCGAAGCGCCCGGCGTCGTGTCGTTTCGGGGTCGGCAGGGACGGTCCTTCGCCGCTGAGCGGCAGACCGAGGGCGTCAATGTTTTCGATGCGGTCGTCGCGCATGCGAAGCGGCTAAGCGGTGAGGGCAAGCGCGTGCTCGTCGCCTGCTGGTCGAACGGCGCACGCGAAAGGCTGGCCACGCTTCTGTCGGAACACGGCATCGGCGAGGTCCAGCGCATCGGCACTTTCGCCGAGGCGATCGAAGCCGCGCCGGACGTGACATCGATCGCGGTGCTGCCGCTCGAAACCGGCTTCGAGGCGCCGTGGATCGCCGTTGTCGGCGAGCAGGACATTCTCGGCGACCGGCTGGTGCGCAAATCGCGCGCGAAGCGCGGCACCGACGTGCTCACCGAAGTGGCGAGCCTGACCGTCGGCGACCTCGTGGTGCATTCCGACCATGGCATCGGCCGGTTCGAAGGGCTTGCCACTATCGAGGCGGCGGGCGAGCCGCACGATTGCCTGGAGGTGCATTACCAGGGCGGCGACAAGCTTTACCTGCCGGTGGAGAATATCGAGCTTCTGAGCCGCTATGGCTCCGACGAAGCCGGCGCGCAACTCGACCGGCTTGGCGGCGTGGGCTGGCAGAGCCGGAAGGCGCGGCTGAAGCAGCGCATCCGCGACATGGCCGAAAAGCTGATCAAGGTCGCCGCGCTCCGCGAATTGCGTCAGGCGCCGGTCCTGAACCCGCCTGACGGCGTCTATGAGGAGTTCTCGGCCCGCTTTCCCTACGAGGAAACCGAAGATCAGGAGACCAGCATTAGCGCGGTGCTCGGCGATCTGGCCAGCGGCAGGCCGATGGACCGACTGATCTGCGGCGATGTCGGCTTCGGCAAGACGGAGGTGGCGCTGCGCGCGAGCCTGATCGCGGTGCTTGCCGGTAAGCAGGTCGCCGTGGTGGTGCCGACCACCTTGCTTGCGCGGCAGCATTTTCACACCTTCACCGAGCGCTTTCGCGGCCTCCCGGTGAAGATCGCGCAGACCTCGCGGCTGGTCAGCCCCAAGGAGCGGGCCGAGGTGAAGCAGCGCCTCAAATCCGGCGATGTCGATATTATCATCGGCACCCACGCGCTGCTCGCCAAGGGCATCGAGTTCGCCGATCTCGGCCTCTTGATCGTGGACGAGGAGCAGCATTTCGGCGTGCAGCACAAGGAACGGCTGAAGCAGCTGCGCGAGGACGTGCATGTGCTGACGCTGACCGCCACGCCGATCCCGCGCACGCTCCAGCTGGCACTGTCTGGCGTGCGCGAAATGTCGCTGATCGCGACCCCGCCAGTCGACCGCCTGGCGGTGCGGACCTATGTCATGCCGTTCGATCCGGTCATTCTGCGCGAGGCGCTCTTACGCGAGCGCTTCCGTGGCGGCCAGACCTTTTTCGTGGTGCCGCGCATCTCCGATCTCGACGAGGCCGAGGCCTTCCTCAAGGAGCACGCGCCTGAGCTAAAAGTCGCCCGCGCGCACGGCCAGATGGGCTCGCGCGAGCTCGACCAAGTGATGAACGCGTTTTACGACCGGCAATACGACGTGCTGCTTTCGACCACGATCGTCGAATCCGGCCTCGACATCCCCTCCGCCAATACCTTGATCGTCTGGCGCGCCGACATGTTCGGCCTGGCCCAGCTTTATCAGCTGAGGGGCCGGGTGGGCCGCTCCAAGATCAGGGCCTATTCTTATTTCACCATCCCTGCCGAGGCGCGGCTCACCCCCGCCGCCGAGAAGCGGCTCAAGGTGCTGCAATCGCTCGACACGCTCGGCGCGGGCTTCGTGCTGGCGAGCCACGATCTCGACATCCGGGGCGCCGGCAATCTGCTCGGCGAGGAGCAGTCGGGGCATATCCGCGAAGTTGGCTTCGAGCTCTATCAGTCGATGCTGGAAGAGGCGGTCGCGGCGCTGAAGGGCGGCGAGGGGGCCGTCATCGAGGATCAGTGGAGCCCGCGCATCAATCTCGGCACGGCGGTGCTCATTCCCGAAAACTACGTACCCGATCTCCAGGTCCGGCTCGGTCTCTATCGGCGGCTATCGGGTGTCGAGAGCCACGAGGCGATCGAATCCTTCGCCGCGGAACTGATCGACCGGTTCGGCGCGCTGCCGCAAGAGGTGCGCCATCTGCTCGATGTGGTTGAGATCAAGGGCCTATGCCGCCAGGCCGGGATCGAACAGATCGACGCCGGGCCGAAAGGCGCGGTGATCGCCTTCCGCAACAAGAGCTTTGCCAATCCCGATGGCCTGATCGCGTTCATCCGCGACGAAGGCCACCGGGTGAAGCTCCAGCCCGACCATCGGCTGATCTACTACGCCCACTGGGAGACGCCGGAAGCGCGGCTAGCCGGCGCGCACGATCTGCTCCAGCGCCTGGTCAAGATCGCCCAAGCCGTCAAGCAGGCGGCGTAACGCCTACACGCGCAGCACGATCTCGTCGCGCAGCACGCGGCCCTGCGCATCGCGCGGGATTGCTTCCACCGTCAGCAACCTGTCAGGGAATTTGTAGGGCGCGATCCCGCGTTCGGCGAGGAAGCTGCAAAGCGCCTCGAGTGAAGCCGGCACGCCCGGCCGTATCATTGCCGCCCCGAACACGCGATCGCCCATGACCGGATCCGGCAGCACGAAGCAGGCAGCATCGACAAATCCGGGGAAGCTTCGGTAAAGCTCATCGAGTTCGCTGAGAGCAAGCGCGATGCCGCCGTGACGGCGGAGCTCGGGATCGCTTTTGATCCGCAGGCTCGCAGCATCGGTGCCCTGCGGCGCCGCATAGAGTCCGGTGGCGACGAAGCCGCCGCTGTCGGGGGCAAGCGGCCCGGCGGGACTGCCCGGCACGATCGGCCCTCGAAGCAGCAATTCCGCATAGCCCTCCGCATCGCGCCGCGCGCCAAGCCTGGTCTCAGCGAACACGGCATCGTTGCCATCCTCGCCAACCCGGACCGCCCCGAGCGGAATCGGCTGCGGTTGCCGCCGCGTGTCCCGCCGCAGCACGAGGCTTACCAGATCGCCGAGCGGGTAGAGATCGAACAGCAATGGGGCCGCGCCGTCGAAAGCCGGCGGCGGCTCGGCGATTTCAGCCGTGGGCCACACCGCTCCAACCCGCCGCAAGCGGCAAGAAGGCCGGCGCAGCACGCCGTCCTTGGCAAGTTCCGCGAGCACCGGCGAGGGAAGCGCCGTGACTGTCGCGCCCGTATCGAGCAACTGCTCGAC
>JAWOJH010000123.1:0-7922 GCA_046481725.1 Methyloceanibacter sp.
GCGCCGGATCACGCCGCCGCCGACCTGCAAGGTCCAGGGAAAGCGCGCCTGCCACAGCGGATTGTTGAAGGTCCAGGCGAAGCCGCCGGAAAAGGCAATCTCCCAGTCCGCCCAGTAGCCGACCTCGGCATTTTCGCGCTGGCCGTAGAGCTGGGTGGTCACCACGAAGCCCGGCGTCATGTAGTAGGAATAGGTGGCGCCGAAGCGGGTCTGAAAGCCGGTGCGGTCGGAGTTAAAGGGGAGGTCCTTGCTGTCCTCGAAATCGCGGTAGCGCGTCTCGATGCGGGCGTCGAGCACGCTTTTCTCCGCGGCGAAGCTCAACAGGCGCACGCCGGCGCCGGGCGCGGTGAAATATTGATCGTAGCCGAGATAAGCGAGGTCGCCGATGGCGTAGACGAAGGCGCGGGTCTTGTCCCAGCCCCAGCGCTTCATGTTGAAGCTCGGGCCGAGCGTTATCTCGAAGAAATCAAGATCGATATCGTTGAGGTTCTTGTCGAAATAGGCGGTGCTGTAGAATAGTGCGTCGAACTCGATGCGGTCGCCCTGGCGCTTCAGGTCCCAAGCATAGTGCAAGGTGCCGATATTCAGCGCGCTCCAGCCGGAGCGGCCGACCGATTGCTGGTCGAGCGTGAAATCGATGTTGTTCAAGGTGACGCTGTTGGTGCCGGGACCGGCATTGGCATTGCTTTCCCAGCGGATCGCCGAAAACCAGGTGGCGGAGAAGGCGGGCGGATCGGCGGAAAGCGCGAGCTGCTGCAGATAGCCGCGGATCTGCGCGGCGACTTCGGGCGGCAGGTTGGGGTTGGCCAGCGCCTGCGCGAAATAGGACTGGGCCACTTCGTAGGCGCCGAGGCGGTAATAAAGGATGCCGAGTTCGGCCTGGAGGCGCGGCGTGTCCGGCGCATAGATCAGCATGCGCTCAAGCGTCGAGACCGCGGCCTCGTAGTCGCCGACCTGGGACGAAAGCTGCGCATATTGGAAGGCGAGATCGAGATCGGACGGGCGCGCGATCATTTGCTTCAGCAGCGATTCGCGGCGCGCCTCGACGTCGGGGGGCCCGAGCCGCTTGACCGCGACCGTGGTGTCGCCGGCCACGCCGAGCGTAGCCTCGCCCATGAGGAGACCGGCAACCGCAAGCGCGATCGCCGCCCACTTCATCCACCCCACCATCTGACCGCTCGGCCTTTCCGAGAGGCGTAGCCGGTTGATTCCCGCCAAACCGCCCCGTCCTCCAAAAAGGTTAGCCAGTTAACCTTTGGCCAGCAAGGGCCGAGGCAAGTTTCTCTAAGATTTTCAAGGACCCTGTGGCACGGGAAGCACGCAAATCTCGTGCTATGGTTAATAAATGGGCGACGACGATTCTCTGCAGGCTAAGGTCTTGAATTTCATGGGGCAGGCCGAAGCCTATTCGCCCCGTCCTGCAACCGTAGAGCGCATCGAGACCCATGCCTCTATCGTTTTTATCGCCGGGGACTTCGCCTACAAGGTCAAAAGGGCCGTCAAATACTCGTTTCTCGACTTTTCCACGCTTGAAAGACGCCACGCGGCCTGCCTGAACGAGCTCCGCCTCAACCGGCGAACCGCGCCGCTCTTGTACCTTGACGTTATCCCGGTCAGCCGAGGGGAAGGCGGGGCTTTCCGTCTCGGCGGCGAGGGGGAGGCAGTCGAATGGGTGCTGCGCATGCGGCGCTTCGATCAGGCGAAGCTTTACGACCGCATGGCTGGGGAAGGCCGGCTCGAGCTGGCGGCGATGCCGCCGCTCGCCGAGGCGATCGCGGAATTCCACGCGATTATCGAGCGGGTTCTGTCGCCGGGCTTCGCCGTGGCTCCGCTGCAGGTTGTGCTGCGCGACAACGCGGAAACTTTCGCAGGCCACCCCGCCGAGATCGCGCCGCAGGCCGCGCAGGAATTGACCACAACGAGCCGGGAAAAGCTTGCCGCGCTGATGCCGCTGCTCGAAGAGCGGGCGAGGGGCGGCTATGTGCGCCACTGCCACGGCGATCTGCATCTGCGCAACATCGTGGAGATCGACGGCGCGCCGGTGCTGTTCGATGCCATCGAATTCGACGACCGGCTGGCGACGATCGACGTTCTCTACGATCTCGCCTTCCTGCTGATGGATCTCGGCAAACGCGGGCTTGCAGCGCACGCCAACAGCTTGCTCAACGCCTATCTCGATGCCGATGCTGGCACCGGAAATCTGTTCGGGCTTGCGACCTTGCCGCTGTTTCTGTCGCTGCGCGCCGGGATAAGGGCCAAGGTCGAGTTGCTGCGCGCGCGAGCCGTGACAGACGGCGACGCGGATGTGGCGCTCAGTGAGGCGTGCACTTATTTCGCGCTGGCGCGGAGATTGCTCGCTTCGCCGGCGCCGCGGCTGATCGCCATCGGCGGATTGTCGGGCAGCGGCAAGTCGGCGGTCGCCCGCGCCATCGCGCCGAACCTCGGCGCGTTTCCGGGAGCCGTGCATATGCGCAGCGATGTCGAGCGCAAGCGGCTGTTCGGGGTCGCCCAGCAGGACCGGCTGCCGGCCAGCGCCTATACCGCCGCGGTTACCGACCGGGTCTATGCCGTTTGCCGCAAGCGGGCGCGAATAGCGCTGGAAGGCGGACAGGTGGCGATCCTCGATGCCGTCCATGCGAAACCGGAGGAGCGGGCCAAGGTGGCCGCGTTGGCGGCAGAACTACGCGTTCCATTCACCGGGCTTTGGCTCGAAGCCCCTCCCGAAATTCTGCGCCGGCGGGTCGCCGCGCGGGAGGGGGACATTTCGGATGCGACAGTCGAGGTCGTCGATGCCCAGCTTGGCTACGCGACCGGCAAGCAGGATTTCGAAGTGATCGATGCAAGCCTTCCGTTCGAGGCGGTCGTCGCCACGTGCCTGGCACGGCTCCGATCCGGGTAATGGCTTGAAATTCATGCTTTGCTAACCCTCTTCGGCCGAGAGTCGGACTGGGGACCGGCTGCGCCGATCGAACCTTTTCCTGAAGGTCATTCCGGACCCCGGGTGAACAGCCCTACCGGGGGGCGGGTCGTTGCGTTTTGTGAGTCCATTCACGCCCCCAAGGGCCGGGGCCGGCCCTGCTTTCGCCGCGGGCGCGGGGCTTGTCCGCTTAACGGCACTCCTCATCATTGCCGGTGCTCTCGGCGCGCTTCAGGCTTGCGGCTCGGGCAATAACGGCGAGAAACTGGGGGAGCGGATCGTTCCTCTCGGGCAGCCGGTGCCGAAAGGCGGCGGCTACTACACCGTCGGCCAGCCTTACCAAATCAACGGTGTCAGCTACGCGCCGCGCGAGGAGCCGGGCTACGAACGCGTCGGCAACGCGTCCTGGTACGGCGAGCTGTTTCATGGACGGCGCACCGCCAATGGCGAGATCTACGACATGGATCGGCTTTCGGCGGCGCATCCGACCTTGCCGCTTCCCGTTTATGCGCGCGTCACTAATCTGAACAATGGACGCTCCGTCGTCGTGCGCATCAACGATCGGGGCCCTTACAAAAACGACCGCATCATCGATCTGTCGCGCCGCTCGGCAGAGCTGCTCGGCTTTCGCAATCGCGGCACCGCGACCGTGCGGGTGAAATATCTCGGCCGCGCGCCATTGAACGGCGACGACAGCTACGAGCGGCAATATCTTGCCAGTCAGAGCTGGGTGCATCTCGCGGCCAAGGGTGACCCGTCCCTGGGCAAGGTTAGCACGGTGGCGGTCGAGAGCATTGCCGCGGAGACCTTGCCGGCGGCGAAGCCGGAAAGCCGGCCGCAAACTGTGCCGGAGGCAGTTGGCCGAATCGTCGCGAAGCAGGACGTGATGCCGAAGCCGGCGGCGCTCGCGCCGCCGCAGATCACCGGCGCGCTGCCTGCGAAAGCGGCAAGGGCTCGCGCCGGCGGACCGGTGATCCAGGCCGGTTCTTTCAAGAACCAGGACAATGCCGAGCGGGCGCATCAGACGCTCTCCTCCATCGCGCCGGTCGACGTGGCTGAGATCGAGGTGGGCGGCGAGACCTATTTCCGCGTCCGGGTCGGGCCGTTCGCGAATATGGGCGCGGCGCGGGCGGCGTTGCGGAAGGTGTCCGGGGCCGGATTTCAAGGCGCCAAGGTCCTCACCAAGTACTAGGCGCGGCTTCCGGGTTGATTTTTGCCGGGCCCCGCTTGATATTTGCAAAGTCGGCCGCTTGCGAGCGGCCTCTTTCATCCACTTCGATATCGCCTGGTTGGACCGTGAACGCCTCGCGCCTTGACAAATGGATCAAGTTGGCCGCGGCCGGCTTCCTGCTTATCGCGGGCGCCGGCAGCGCCGCGGCGCAGACCAAGCCAGCCGCCGGTTTCGAGACCAAGGCGAGGCAGGCCATTCTGATGGATGCCGACGAAAATCTCGTGCTGTTCGAGAAGGACGCCGACCGTCTCGCCCCGCCCGCCAGCATGAGCAAGATGATGACGCTTGCCGTCGTGTTCCGCGAGTTGAAGGCGGGCCGGCTCAAACTTGATGACGAGTTCAAGGTCAGCGAGCATGCCTGGCGCATCGGCGGCGCGCCCTCCGGCACGTCGGCGATGTTCGCCCCGCTCAACACCATGGTGACCGTCGAGGACCTGATCCGCGGCGTCACCGTCCAATCCGCGAATGATGGCGCGATCATTCTCGCCGAGGGCATCGCCGGGTCGGAAGATGTGTTCGCCCAGCGCATGACCGAATATGCGCGGACCATCGGACTTGAGAAATCGACCTTCAAGAACGCCACGGGGTTGCCGGCGGAAGGTCATGTGATGACGCCGCGCGAGCTGGCGATCCTCGCGCATTACATCATCTACAATTACCCAGACTACTACCAGTATTTCGGGCTGAAGGAGTTCCGCTATCGCGACAAGTTCACCTTCCGGAACCGCAATCCGCTGGTGTTCGCCGAGATCGGCGTCGACGGTCTGAAGACCGGCTTCGTCAAGGAATCCGGCTACGGGCTCACCGCGAGCGGCACGCGCGGCGATCAGCGGCTGATCGTCGTTGTCGCCGGTCTGGAATCGGCGAAGGACCGCGAAGCCGAGGCGCGCAGATTGCTGGATTGGGGGTTCAAGAGCTTCCGGCCGTTCAGATTGTTCGACGAAGGCCAGAAGGTCAGCGACGCGTTGGTGTGGGGCGGCTCCAGCCACTACGTGCCGCTGGTCGGCAACGGCAATATCAATGTCATTCTCCCCGCCAATGCCACGGGCAGGGTCTCGGCCCAGATCGTTTATGAGGGGCCGCTCAAGGCGCCGATCCGCAAGGGCGATCAGATCGCCACGTTGCGGGTGACCTCGGCCGAATCTCAGGCCACCAACGACATTCCGCTTTACGCCGGCGACGATATCGAGCCTAGCAACTTCCTGATGCGAGGACTCGACTCGCTCGGCTGTCTTGCTTTCTGCTGGTTGCTCTAGCCAATGCAGCGCGAAGCCGCCGAGCTCGGCAGGTTCATCACCTTCGAAGGGGGCGAGGGGTCCGGCAAATCTACCCAGGCCGGCATCCTGGCCAATCGGCTGACGCGCGCCGGCCGCAAAGTGTTCGCCACCCGCGAGCCCGGCGGTTCTCCGGCCGCGGAGGAAATCCGCGGCGCGCTGCTCTCCGGGAAGGTCTTTGAGTTCGGTCCGTTCGCCGAGGCCCTGATGTTCGCCGTGGCGCGCGCCGATCACATCGAAAATGCGATCGGCCAGGCATTGCTCGAAGGCAAGTGGGTGGTGTGCGACCGATTCTTCGATTCGACGCGCGCCTATCAGGGGACGACCGCCGGTGTACCGCGGGGCATCATCAATGCGCTGGAGCGGATGACGGTAGGCGGCCTCAATCCAGACATCACCTTCATTTTGGACATCCCTCCGGAGCAAGGGCTGGCGCGCGCGGCCGAGCGCCGCAGCGGCGACGCGCCGGATCGCTTCGAAAGCCAGGAACTGATGCTGCATGAACGCGTGCGGCGCGCGTTCCTGGATATCGCCGAGGAAGAGCCTGACCGCTGCGTCGTGATCGATGCGAGCCAGCCCGAAGCCATGGTGGCCGAGGATGTCTGGGAGGTGGTCTTGCAGCGCTTGAGCCCATGAGCACGGCGGCGGAGCGGTCGCGCGGTGCGGCAGCCGAGCCGGATCGGCTGGCCGGGTTCTCTTCGCCGCGCGAGGTTGAGCGGCTGTACGGCCACGAGGCGGCCGAGCGCGAGTTTGCCGAGGCGCGCAGAAGCGGGCGTCTGCACCATGCCTGGCTGCTGGTCGGGGCGGAGGGGATCGGCAAAGCCACGCTTGCCTATCGTTTCGCGCGGCAGGTGCTCGCCGGCGGCGAGGATGTCGGCCCCGAGCATCCGGTGTTCCGGAAGGTGGCGGCGCTCTCGCACCCCAACCTGTTGCTGATCCGCCGTACGTGGGTGGACAAATCGAAGCGCTGGTCGCAAGGGGTTCTCATCGATGAGGTGAGGCGCTTGCGCGGCTTTCTCGGCCATTCGGCGGGGGAGGAGGGCTGGCGCGTGGTGATCGTCGATCGCGCCGACGAGCTGAACCAGTACGCGGCGAATGCGCTCCTGAAGGCGCTGGAGGAACCGCCGCCCCGGACTCTCTTTCTGTTGATCTCCAGTGCCGAGGGCCGTCTCCCGGTCACCATCCGCTCGCGCACGCGGACGCTACGGGTCGCCCCACTGCAAGAGGACGATCTGAGGCGTGCCGTCGAAGCTGCGTTCAAGCGCGACGGGCACGACGCCGATGCCAAGACCTTGGCCACGGCGCTCGCCTTGAGCCAGGGCAGCGTGAGGCGGGCGCTCGAACTGGTGTCGAGCGAGGGCATCGCGCTTTACACGGAAATCGCGGCGGCCCTTGCCACATTGCCGGAGATCGATGGCCGGCGGCTGCATCGCCAGGTCGATCGCCTGGCGATCCCCAGCGAGAACGAACGGCTCGAACTTTATCTCGCCCTTTTGCTCGGACTGATCGAGCGCCTGATCCGCTTCGCCGCGACGGGAAGCGGCGCCACCCAAGACGAGCAGCTTCTGGCCGGGCGACTCGTGTCACCGGCAAATCTGCCGCATTGGGCCGAAGCTTGGGAGGGAATCTCCGAGGCGAGGGCGGAGGCTTTTGGGCTCAATCTCGACAAGAGCCTATTGCTGCTCGAGACCTGGTTCAGACTCCAGGCGGTGGCGCGGGAACATCCTGTTTAGCGCGGCAGCGGAGCGCGCTTGCCCGTGGGCGTCGCCCCCGCTATTCCTGCCGCCATGGCGGACCAACGGCCCTATTACATCACCACGGCCATCTCCTATCCGAACGACGCGCCGCATATCGGCCATGCCTATGAGGCCGTGGCGACCGACGCGCTGGCGCGCTTCCGGCGGTTGCAGGGCCGCGACGTGTTCTTTCTGACGGGGACGGACGAGCACGGCATCAAGATGCTGCAGACGGCGAAGGCGCAAGGCATCAGCCCGGCCGAACTCGCCGATCGCAACACGCCGAAATTCCGCGACATGGTGCGGGCTCTGAACTGCTCGAACGACGATTTCATCCGAACCCGCGAGGAGCGCCATATGCGCGCCTGCCAGGAATTGTGGCGGCGCATGCAGGCGGCGGGCGACATCTATCTCGACAAATATGCCGGCTGGTACTCGGTGCGCGACGAGGCCTATTACGACGAAAGCGAGCTGAAGGAGGGCGAGGGCGGGCGTAAGCTCTCACCGCAGGGAACGCCGGTCGAGTGGGTGGAGGAGGAGAGCTATTTCTTCCGGCTGTCGGCCTATCAGGACAAGCTGCTTGCGCATTACGAGGCGCATCCGGAGTTCATCGGGCCGGAGACGCGGGCGAACGAAGTGAAGAGCTTCGTGCGCGGCGGGCTCCAGGATCTTTCGATCTCGCGCACGACGTTCGACTGGGGTATCCCCGTGCCGGGCGACCCGAAGCATATCATGTATGTGTGGGTCGATGCGCTGACGAACTA
>JAWOJH010000155.1:0-3199 GCA_046481725.1 Methyloceanibacter sp.
GTTGCGCCGCCAGCCGTGGTGCCGGTCACAGGACTGCGCCAGACCACCGTATCGAGTTTGCCGGTGACCGGCGAGATCGGCGACCACGCATCGAGGACGACACCGTCCGCCGTCCAGGCTGGATCGTTGCCGGCCGTTGCCGCCTTTGCCAGCCACGCGCGCACGCGGCCGGCATCGCCATGTTCCTCGCCCTCGATGCGGGCCATCAGGCGGGCCATGCGCCGGGTCATGCGGTCATCCAGGAACGGCTGTAGCGCATGACGGGCGACGTCGAAGACGCGCGCCTCGATCGCGGCGGTGGCGACCGCCATGGCGCTTTCGACGTCATGGGGTTTGGATTGGGCAAGCTGCTTGATGCGCTCCAGGCGATCCTTCGGACTGTCGCCGATGCGCGCGTAGGCATAGGCGGCGGCGAGATCCGGGTGCGGCGCCTTCGCCCAAGTTTTCTGGATGATTTTTGCAGCCTTGGCTGTCTGTCCGCGCGAGGCGAGGATCCGGCCGGCGACGGCCGCCGCCGGGATGAGGTCGGGGGCCAGGCCATGGGCTTCCGACGCGAGGGCAAGTGCCTTTTCCGCGTCGGTTTCTTCCAGGTCCTGCGCCTGCGCCGCGAGCAACACGGCCCGGCGGCGATCGGCGGTGGGCCGGTCCATCAAGCCGGCCTTCTTGGCGTGATTGACCGTTTCAATGGCAGCGGCCCAATCGCGTGCCTTGCACTGCAGATCGAACTGCGCCTCAAGCGGCCAGCCCAAGCGCGGATTGAGGCGGGCGGCGCGTTCGGCGAACTGGCGGGCGGCCTCGGGTTCTCCTTCGCGCGTCGCCTCCAGATAGAGACCGCGCAAACCGAGTTGTTCCGTGTCGGGGGACGCGAGCATCGCTTCGAAAATGCGCCGCGCCGTGGTGCGGTCGCCGGAGAGCTGGGCGGCTTGGGCGCGCAAAAGGTGCGTCAGCGGTTCGTTGGGCAGCGCCTTGCGGGCCTGGACGGCATAGCGTGTTGCACTCGAGCGGTCGCCCGCGCCGATGGCGATCATGCCGCTGGAGAGCGCGTCAAGGCCGCGCCGGTGCCGGCGGCGGGTTAGATAGTGGCTGACAAGCGCCGGACTGGCCCAGATCTGCCGAATGATCGACCAGGCCAGGATGAGCAGCCCGATGAGCACTGCCAGAATGACGACGGCGCGGAACACGCTGGTCTCGATCTCGTAGCCTTCCCACGTCATGAGCAGGTTGCCAGGCCGGTCGGCGAGCCAGGACAAACCGGCCGCGAAGAGCAGGACTGCCAGCAGATAAGCGACAAGGCGCACCATGATTGCGGCTCCCTTATTCGCCATCCGCGCCGCCGGCAGGCGGAGCGGGGGGAGCCGGTGCCGCGCCGCCGGCAGGCGGAGCGGGGGGAGCCGTAGCAGGATCGGCGGTGGGTGCGGCCGCACCGGCCGATGTCACGAGCGCAGCCTTCAATTCGGCCTCCGTCGCCGCGATGGCCTGATCGACGCTGAGGCGCGCGGCAACCTTGTCGCGCCAATCGGAGATCCGTTCGCGCGACTCTGGAGGCAATTTGTCGATTTCGGCGATGACGTCGGCCAGCCGGCCTGCGTTCAGCGCGTCCTCGATGCGCGCGACCGTCGCTTCCAGACTGTTCTCGTCGCCCTCGTGGCGTACCTTGCGCACGCGAACGACCGACTTCGCGCCCGACAGCAGACGGTCCCAGACGGAGGCATCTTCGGGTGTGCTGCCGGCATCGAGGATCGCATCGAGTGCCGGACGGCCGGTGGACTTCAGATCGGCCAAAGCCAGCACGCCGCCGTCCTGGTAGGCCTCGAGCGGCGCCAGCGCGATGCGTCCGCCCGATGCGGACCGGACTGCCTCCAGTTCGCCAGCGAAGCCCTGAGCACGGTCGATCGCACGCTTCAGGTTGGCGAGTTCCAGCGAAACGACAATCCGCTCCGCGCTGGTCTGGCGCTCCTCTTCTTTTTTCAGGACATCTTCCAGGCTGCCCTCGATTTTGGAAATTAACCCCGTGACCGGTGTAACGGCGGCGGCCACGTCGGCGGGCTTGGCAAACATTTTCCCCTGTTGATCGAGCTGCCCGCGCACCTCGCCGAGCCCGCTTGCCACGCGGCCGGTTTCTTCGCGCGCGGCGTTGACGGCGTTGTCCAGCCGTTCGGTGTCGACCTTGATCGTCTCGATCTTTTGCGCGAGCCGGGCGAGTTCTGTTTTCGCCTGCGTCAGATCGCGGTCGATGCGCGCGGACCCGGACTTGGCCGCTTCGCTAGCATCGCCCGCAAGTGCAAGGCGCCGTTCAATGTCCTGCGGCACGCTTTCGCGCAGGGCCGCGATCTGTCCGCCGAGTGCGGCTTCCACATCGGCGATCTTGCCCGTCAGCGCGGCCAGCTGCGCGATGCGCCCGCCGCCGTCCTCGCTCGATGCGGCGCTCTCCAACGTCGTCAGCTGGCTTTCGAGCTTGCCGAGCCGGGTTGCGGTCCGGTCGTTCTCGGTGCCGCTGGCGACGGTCGCGGCCAGGGCCTTGGCTTCTTCGGTCAATTGCGCCTGGGCGGATTTCAACGCCTCCACCTCGGCCGCGGCGGCTTCGAGCCGCGCGATTTTCTCCGTCACCGCTGTCAGTGCATCGGGGGCTTCGGGCTTTGCCGCGGACTCGGCAGCCGCCAGACGCGCCTCCAGCGTGGCCACCGTCTGTTCAAGTTCGGCGTTGGGCGCGGGCATTCCGAGAAGCGCGGGCAAACGATCGCCACTGAGCAGGACGACGCCACCGCCGATCACACCGGCCGCGAGCGTCGAGACGAGGCGCCCAAGCCGCGATGGTGCGGCTGGCTTGTTTGGGGACGTCGCCTTGCCGTTGTTCTTGTCGCTGGAAGGGCCGCCGCTGCCGCCACTGGCCTTGGCCGAAGACGAAGCGGTCGACGCTCCCGCCGACGCGGGCGCGCCGGGTTTCGCGCCAGCGGCTCCCGCCGACGCGGACTGCGCCGATCCCGGCGTCGCGTCCGCTTGTCCTGCCGCTGCGGCTGACGATGCCGCCCCGGCGGCTTTGACTTCGGTGGCTTTGAGGTCGAGCGTCGCATGCGGACGCTTCGGTGCGCCGGCGTCGGAGGACGGCGTATCTTTCTTGTCGGTCATGGCGAGGCTCGATTTACCGGGTCGACTGTGCAGCGCTGGCGCTTGGAGTAGTGTCGACGACGCCCCCTCAACC
>JAWOJH010000126.1:0-5013 GCA_046481725.1 Methyloceanibacter sp.
GGATTAAATTGCGGGCGAGCCGCAGCGGACCGCCGAGATGATACAGCCGGCCATAACGCCGCGAGACGCGCTGGAGGCGCTCGGCGCGCGGCCGCCGCACAGCTTCATAATGGCGGTAGGCGGAGGGGAGGTCGCCGGGCTGCGCGGCGATGCACTCCGCAAGCGTCGTGGCGTCCTCGATGGCAAGCGCCGCGCCTTGTGCCAGGAATGGCAGCACGGGATGCGCCGCATCGCCGACCAAGGCGACGCGGCCCCGGCTCCACCCCTTGAGATGCGCGAGGCGATAGAGCGACCAGCAGCGCCAGCCGCCCGCCCGTTCCAGTAATGATTTCGAATCCTTGCACCAATCGGTGAAACTTGCGCGTAACGTTTCCTCATCCGCGGCCTGGTTCCAGCCTTGGCGTTCGGGGCCGCCTTCGCTGACCGCGACTAGGTTGAGTTCGGCGCCACCGCGGACAGGGTAATGTACCAGATGCGCGCCTGGTCCGAGCCAGAGCCCGACCACGGGCGCAGCGAACGGCGCGTGCAGGCCCTCGCGTCGCAAGACCGTCCGCCAGGCGCTCTGTCCGGTGAAGTACAAATTCGCCGCGGGCATGATGCGGGCGCGGATCGCCGACCAAAGACCGTCGGCGCCGACCAAGCCGGTGCCCTTGGTCTCGGCTCCGCCGGTGGCGCGCACCGCGACGCCGTCCTTGTATGCGTCTACCGCTTCGACCTCGAAGCCTGGCTTAAGCGTCACCGTGGGCAGGGTCTGCGCGGCGCTGCGGAGCCCCGCATGCAGATCGGCCCGGTGCAAGGTGAGATAGGGGCTACCCCAGCGTCGTTCGGCACGCTTGCCGAGCGGTACTGAACTTAGCTTCCGGCCGGTCAGCCCGTCGAAGATGACGATCGCTTCGGGCCGGAAGGCATGCGGTTCGATCGCCTCGAGCACGCCGAGGGCTGTCAGCGCGCGCGTCGCATTGGGGCCGAGTTGGATGCCGGCGCCGCTCTCCTCGCTGAAGCCGGAGCGCTCGAGAACCTCGGCGGCGATCCCTCGGCGGGACAGGGCGATGGCGGCGGCAAGCCCGCCTATGCCGCCGCCGGCAATGATCATGCGGTGGTCCCGCCCGGCCATGCGTCACGCCGCCGGCGCGCCGGGCGGAGCGCTGGCCACATAAAGGCAGGACGGCGGGTCGCTCTGCGTTTCGTCGAGTGCGCGGTCATGCAGGAACAAGGTCGAGCAATAGGGGCAGACGATCTGTGCATCGCTCCCCATATCGAGATAAACATGCGGGTGATCGTGAGGCGGGCTTGCGCCCATGCACTGGAACTCCTTGACGCCGATCCTGATCCGGTCGACGCCCTTGTCGTTCACGAAGTGCGGCACCAATGTCTGAGCCATGGCGTATTTCGGTCTCGCCCTTTTGAATTTGCGGCGAGCATAGTGATCCACGGGGCAAAGCGGTAGAGCCAGAATGCAGAGTTTCGATTCGGACGGCGTCAGGATTGCCTACGTCGATGAGGGGCAGGGGGAGCCGATCCTGCTGATCCACGGCTTTGCCTCGAATCTCGCCACCAATTGGCGCGACGCGCATTGGCTGCGCAGTCTGACCGGTGCCGGGCGGCGGGTCGTCGCGTTCGACAATCGCGGGCACGGGCGGAGCGAGAAGCTCTACGACCCCGCACTCTACGGCGCCCCGGCGATGGCGGAGGATGCACGGCGCCTGCTCGATCATCTCGGCATCGGGCGCGCCGACGTCATGGGCTATTCGATGGGCGCGCGCATCGCCGCGTTCCTAGCCTTCGCTCACCCCGAGCGCGTGCGCAGTCTGGTGCTCGCCGGCGCCGGGATCAATTTCGTGCATGGCATGGTCGGCGCCGGGCCGATCGCCCGCGCGTTCGAGGCGCCTCGCCTCGAAGACGTCGCCAACGATACCGCGCGCAGCTTCAGGGCCTTCGCCGAGCAGACCGGAAGCGACCTCAAGGCGCTCGCGGCCTGCATTCGCGGCCCCCGCGAGAAAATCGCCACGGAAAATCTCGCCAAGATCGCGGTGCCCACCCTCGTCGCGGTCGGCAGCCAGGACGTGATCGCCGGCTCCGGCGAAGCATTGGCCAAGCTGATCCCCGGGGCGCAACTGCTTGACATCGCAGGACGCGATCATATGAAGGCGGTCGGAGACGCGCGTTTCAAGCAGGGCGTGCTCGACTTTTTAACGAAGCGGGCTTAGGTGAATGTTTCGATAGACGTTGCAGCCCCTGGAAATCGCGCAAAAAGGGGTGGATGAGGTTGTCATGGCGCAAAAATCACTGGCGGCCGAGCCGCAGATCAAGAGCTACGATCCGGTTTGGAGCCAGATCCGGCGCGAGGCCGAGGAGATCAGCGCGGCCGAACCCGCGCTCGGCGGCTTCATCTATGCCACGGTGCTCGACCACAAGCGTCTCGAAGATGCCGTCTGCCACCGGCTGGCGCGGCGCCTGCTGCATTCCGCGCTCGACACCGGCCTGCTGCACAAGACGTTCAACGAGGTGATCGCGGCCGAGCCTTCGCTCGGCGATGCGTTTCGCGCCGATCTGATGGCCACGGTGAAGCGCGATCCGGCCTCCGGGCGCCTGATCGAGCCGCTGCTCTACTTCAAGGGCTTCCACGCGCTGGAGACCTATCGGATCGCCCATGCTTTGTGGAAGGCGGGGCGCAAGGACTTCGCGCTTTACCTCCAGAGCCTCACCTCGCGCTTCCTCCAGGTCGACATTCATCCGGCGGCGGTGATCGGCAGGGGCATCATGTTCGACCATGCCACCGGCATCGTCATCGGCGAGACGGCAGTGATCGGCGACAATTGCTCGATGCTGCACGGGGTGACCCTCGGCGGAACCGGCAACGAGAAGGGCGACCGTCATCCGAAGATCGGCCGCGGGGTGATGATCGGTGCCGGCGCCAGCATTCTCGGCAACATCAAGGTCGGCGACTGCGCGCGGGTGGCAGCCGGCAGCGTGGTGTTGCACGACGTCCCGCCGCGGCGGACCGTGGCGGGGGTGCCGGCAAGGGAAATCGGCTTCGCGGGTTGCGAGGAACCGGCGCTGACCATGGACCAGATGGTCGAGGACGACGAGGCCGGCCGCGACTAAGGTCTTGCAGCGAGAGAGCCCGGTCAGGCGGGCGTCGAGGAGACGACAATGACCCGGGACGAGATCCTCAAGCTCGAACACTATCTGAAGAAGGTCTTCCGCCTGCCCGACATTCAAGTCCGGCAGCGGCCCCGCAAAGAGGACTCGGCCGAAGTCTATGTCGGCGAGGAGTTCATCGGCGTGCTGTTCCGCGACGACGATGAGGGCGAGGTCTCCTACCAGTTCCAGATGGCGATCCTCGATTACGACTTGCAGGGATAGGCGCGTGCCGCTCCGGCACGCCCATTAACCATTCATTAAGAATTCGCGAAGGGCTGCCCCACGCCTTGGTTAAAGTGCCGTTCAGAGAACAGCACCGCAGGGACGGGGGTCCATGCAATTCGTGGCAGTCTATTCGTATGTGGCGGCGGTGGGCTTCGTCGCGGCGGGGCTGCTGGCGAGCTTCGTCCAGATGGTCTCGGGCCAGCCGATGCGCTTCGGCATCGAGCCCAACTTGCTGCTGAGTTCGGTGGGCGGCGTGCTGCTGCGCGTGCTGGCGGGACCGGCCATCTTGATGCGGAACGCCTGGCGGGGGATGCGCCTCGAGGCGCGGCCGAAGATTTGGTTCGGCGTTTCCACGGTCATCGCCGCGGTCTGGAGCCTGTTCTCGGGCGCGGTGTTGCTCGACCTGATCCTGCAGTTCTGATCGCCGCGGTTCCTAAAAAAAAAGAGCCGGCCTCTTTGTGAGGCCGGCTCAGGAAAGGCCCGGTTTGGTCGGGGATGGTGGGGGATGATCACCGGGCCTTGACGTTGTCCCCGTGGGGGGATTGGGGGGTCGAAAACACTCCTGCTATTGGCGGTTGGACGCTGACACCGTGGGCTGCGGCGCCGTGTCGGGCGGCAGCAGCGAGATCCACACCAACGGATTGCGCTCGGACTGCCGCTTGACGAAAGTGTAGGGCGTCTGGGCCCAGAGCATGACGTCGCGCTGCTTGTTGTCGAGCACGAGATCGCCCTTGTCGGTGCGGACCGTCAGCACCGCGTGGCCCTCGTTGTTCTCGTCGCGCACCACGGTGATCAGCAAGGTGCTGGCCGGAAAGCCGCGCTCGATCAGCTTTTTGCGCTTCAGCAGGACATAGTCCTCACAGTCGCCTTTGTTGTCGTCCGGGTAGGACCACCACTCGGCCTTGCCGTAGAGCTCCAGATCGGTGACCGGCGCGATGGCCGTGTTGACGGCGTCGTTGATTGCCTTGATCTCCTGATAGCGCACCGGGGTGAGCTGGACGCTGTCGGCGAAGCGGCGCTCCGGCCGGCACTCGTGCCGGTTCTCCCGGCAGAAGGTCACATAGCCGATCGGCGGCAAAGTATCGCCGAAGGCGGTCATGAAGGCCGCCTTGTGCACTTGCGGCACCGGCGCAAGGCTGATCGCATGATCATTGGTGGCATCCGCCGGCAGCGACGAAATAAACATCAAGAAGGCAGAGCCCACGACAAACTGTTTCATTGCACCCCCCGTATTTTGTTGGGTGCACTATCGCAGAGAGGTTTTGAGATCCGGATAAAAGAAGAGATCGGTTTGAAGTAGTATTGGTAAGGGTTTTTTAGTGTGAACTACTCAAACCTGAATTCCGGCGTGGGAAAGTTTTAACCAAACCGGCGCCGAACCAATGATTGGCGGCGCGCAGGGTGCGAATGAAAAGAAGCCCAGCGTGAACTGGGCTTCGAAGTCAATTGAGTTGCTAGGGTCAAAACCCAATCAGCGCATTGAGCTAAGGTGGCAAATCAGATTCTCTGCCTTCCAACAGCGGCTTGGAGGCGAGGATGAGCGCACTTTTCTGGTTGAGCGACGAGGCGTGGTCGGCGATCGAGCCGTGTTTACCCAACAACCAGCCGGGAGCACGGCGGGTCGATGACCGGCGCGTGATCAGC
>JAWOJH010000180.1:0-3445 GCA_046481725.1 Methyloceanibacter sp.
CCTGCGCATGCCTAAACCGCTGGTGCCGCTTGCGGGGCGGGCGCTGCTCGATCACGTGCTCGACCGGCTCGCCACCGCCGGGGTCAAGACCGCGATCGTTAATGTGCATTATCTGCCGGAGCAGATCGAGGCGCACTTGGCCGCGCGTCTCGGCAGATTGCCGGAGACCCTCGTCTCCGACGAGCGGGGCGTGCTGCTCGATACCGGCGGCGGCGTCAAAAAGGCGCTTCCCTTGCTCGGGCGCGGTCCGTTTTTCATCCACAACGCCGACTCGGTTTGGAGCGAAGGCGCCACGCCCGCGCTGACCCGCATGTTGCGCCTGTGGAATCCCGCGAAGATGGACTGTCTGTTGCTGCTCGCCCCCTCGGCCACCAGTATCGGGTATGCAGCGAGAGGGGATTTCTCGATGGAGCCGGATGGCCGGCTAAACCGGCGGGGAGAAGGCGAAGTTGTCCCGTTCGCCTTTGCCGGCGTTTCGCTCTGCGATGAGCGCTTGTTCAAGGACGCGCCCGAGGGCCGCTTCTCGTTGAACCTTCTGTGGGACAAGGCGCTCGACCGGGGTAAGCTCTACGGCATGCGGATGGATGGACGCTGGATGCATGTCGGCACGCCTGAGGCCTTGGCCGAGGCCGAGACCCTGTTCGAGCGTGCTGGTGCCTGACCCCTCGAGCGCGGTCCCGCGGCTTTATACCATCCCGCCTTCCGCGCCCTTTCTAACGACGCTGGTCCGGGCGATTCTCGCTGGCGATCTGCCCTCGCCTGGCGGCGCAGCGGCGGACCCTCTCAGCCTTCCTCTCACCACCATCTATCTGCCCACCCGCCGTGCCGCGCGGGCGTTGCGCGAAGCCTTCCTGGCCGAGGCTAAAGGCGGCACCCTGCTGCTGCCGCGCATCAAGGCGCTCGGCGACCTGGATGAAGAGGCGGCGCTGATCCTCGATGCCGAAAGCGATCCGGATAGCGACGGCGCACTTGGCGCTCCGGCGATTGAGCCCTTGCCGCGGCGGCTTGCGCTGATTCGGCTGGTGCATGCGTTCGGCCGAGGGACCGCAGCCAGCGCCGCGGCGGACCGCAGAGCCCTGGCGTCGCCGAGTCTCAAGATCGCAACGGGCCAAGCCGCTCATCTCGCCGTCGACCTCGCAAATCTCCTGGACGAAATCGAACGGGAGGAGGTCGATCTCTCGGGGCTGGAGGCGATCGTGCCAGAGGAATTCGCCGGACACTGGCAGCTCACGGTCGACTTCCTCAAGATCGTCACCGAGCACTGGCCGCGCCATCTCGAGGAGAAACGGCTTGTTTCGCCAGTCACCCGCCGCAATGCCCTGATGGCGCAGGAAACGGCTCGGCTGGAGGCAGGTTGGCCGCATCCGGTGATCGCCGCGGGCTCGACCGGCACCGTACCGGCGACGGCGCGGCTGCTCAAAGCCATCGCCTGGCTGCCGAACGGCGCCGTGGTGCTGCCCGGACTGGACAAGCAGCTCGACGAGGAGAGCTGGTCGATGCTGGCGGGCCACCCGGAACATCCGCAAGCGGGCATGGCGGAGCTGTTGCGCAAGATCGGCGCGACGCGATCGGAGGTCGGCGATGTGCCCGGCAGCGCGCCCGGCGGCGCAGCGCGGGCGCGGCTTGGCCTGATCGGCGAAGCGCTGCGCCCGGCCGGCAGCACCGAACGGTGGCAGCGGTTTCTTGCCGGAGCGGCTTCCACGGAAGTAAGCGCGGAGTTCGACGCGGCGCTCGACGGCATCAGTTTGGTGGAGGCGCCGACCGCGCATGACGAAGCGGAAGCGATCGCCTTGATCTTGCGCTCGGTCGCGGAGACGCCGGGCAAGACCGCGGCGCTGGTCACGCCCGACCGGGTGCTGGCGCGCCGGGTGGCGGCGCGGCTGAAGCGCTACGATCTGACGATCGACGACTCTGCCGGCGTCCCTGCCATGCGCACCGTGCCCGGCGCGTTTCTCGATCTCGTGCTTGCGGCGGCCGAGCAGGATTTTGCGCCGCCGGCATTGATGGCGCTGCTCAAGCACCCATTGACCGCGCTTGGGCGGCATCCGGCGGACATCCGCAACGCCGCCCGGGCTTTGGAGCTCGCCGCCTTTCGCGATGTCTACTTGGGACAAGGCTTTAAAGGAGCGAAGGCTGCGCTGCTGGCCGCACAGAGCAAATCCAAGCCAGTGCTTGCGCCGGAGGCCCATCGCGCCGCGCTTAGGCTGATCGACGATCTGGACAGAGCCTTCACGCCGCTCGCTGGCCTGTTCGGGACGGCTGCACAGCACCCGGCAGCGCTCCTGGCGCAGGCCCATGTCCGGACGGCCGAGGCCTTGGCCCGCGACCGCGCCGGGGAGCCTAC
This sequence comes from Methyloceanibacter sp., assembly GCA_046481725.1. Lineage (GTDB taxonomy): Bacteria > Pseudomonadota > Alphaproteobacteria > Rhizobiales > Methyloligellaceae > Methyloceanibacter. The sequence goes on from JAWOJH010000180.1 coordinate 2,345, forward strand.
CGAGCTTTGGCGCGGCGATGCCGGCGAAGCGCTTGCCGTGCTGTTGGCGCAGTTGATCGATGCCGGCAACGGTCTGGAACTCCCCGCTGCCGACTACCCGGCCTTCTACCGCAGCCTGATCGCGGGCCAGGTGGTGCGCCCGCGCGCGGCGCGCCATCCGCGACTGTTCATCTGGGGGCCGCTCGAAGCCCGCCTCCAGCAGCCGGACGTGGTGATTCTCGGCAGCCTCAATGAAGGCGTCTGGCCGCGGCACCAAGAGACGGGCCCCTGGCTCAGCCGGCCCATGCGCGAAAGGCTCGGCCTCCCCCCGCCGGAACGCCGCATCGGCCTTGCCGCGCACGACTTGGCGCAGGGACTCGGCGCGCGCGAGGTCTATCTCACCCGCGCGCTCAAGGCCGATGGCGTGCCAACCGTGTCTTCCCGCTGGCTGCAACGGCTGCTCGCACTGGTGGAAGCGGCAGGCCTCGGCGGCCGGCTGACTCCGGCCGAGCCCTGGGTGCAGTGGGCACGGGCGCGCGACCGGGCCCCCTTCGACCCGGTCAAGCCGCCAAAGCCAAAGCCCCCGGTCACGGCGCGGCCGCGCAGCCTCAGCGTGACACAGATCGAGCGGTGGATCGCCAACCCATACGAGATCTACGCCAAGCACATTCTGAAGCTCAAAAAACTCAATGACCTCGCAGCCGAGCCCGATGCGGCGACACGCGGTAATATCGTGCATCGCGCGGTGCAGGACTTCGCCCGCCGCTACCCGGAACAGCTGCCGGACGACATCGAAGCCGCGCTGATCGGCATCGCCGAGGGGCATTTCGACAAGCTCGCGGGCTCGCCGTTAGTCGAGGCTTTCTGGCGCCCGCAGATCGGCCGCTTCGCCAGATGGTTCGCGGCAACCGAACCGGCGCGCCGGTCGGGCATTACCAGGATCTTCACCGAGGTGAGCGGCGCGTTCGATCTGCCGCTAGGGTTCACGCTCACCGCCCGCGCCGACCGCATCGACGTAGCCCGCGACCGCTCGGTGGTGATCTACGACTACAAGACCGGCAAGCCACCGGTTCAAAAGCATGTCGACGAGCACTACGCGCCGCAGCTTTCGCTCGAAGCGGC
>JAWOJH010000222.1:0-6631 GCA_046481725.1 Methyloceanibacter sp.
GACTGCCGCCGCCATCCAGACGATTAGTGAACTGCGCCCCGCCGAAATTATCGACGTCCACTGCGCGGTGAAGCAGCAAACGTGTTACGCGCGGGTCTTGTACAGTTTAAAACGGGCAAGGATCGGAGCGAGCAGCGACGGCCGCTCGTTCCTCAACTCGATGCGGTCAGTCAGGATGTGGGCCAGCTCGCGGAATGCGTTGGCCGCCTTGGACCTGTCAGACACCTCTTGAATCATGAGTCCGTTATTCGCTGCCGTGGCGAACAGTTGGGCATCGAAATCGAGGATCACTTTCGGCTCGAGTTCAAGTGCACGGGCGAAATCCTTAAGGGGGATCTCAGGACGGTTGGGCATGCCAACTTGGTTCAGCACCAGGATCGGCGGCCGGTCGTTCTGGCGCGAGCCAGTTAGCTGGTCAACGAGGTTCTTTGCGTTGCGCAGATTGGCAAGATCGGGCACGGCCGTGAGCACCAGTTGGTCGGCGCCCAGCACGACCCGCCTTGCCCATTCGGTCCACAAATGGGGCACATCGACCGCGATCCAGGGCACATTTTTTCGCACTTGATCGAGAACAAGGTCGCAGGAAGCGGGATCGATATCGTAGGGCTGGTCCAGGGTGCTCGGCGCGGCGAACAGACTCAAATGGTCGGAGCAGCGCGACAAAAGTTTTTCGAGCAGCATCCCATCGAGGCGCTCGGGCGTGGCGAGAGCGTCGGCCAGTCCTTGCGGAGGATCCTGGTTGAAGTCGAGGCCGGCGGTACCGAAGGGCAAGTCAAAATCGGCTATCACGACTTCGCTCTTCAGCGCCGAGGTGATGGCGAAAGCGGTATTGTGGCATACTGTGCTGGAACCGGAGCCGCCCTTGGCCCCGACAAAAGCAATCACCTGTCCAAGGGGATTGGTCTCCGGGTCGGCGTAAATCGCGAAGATGCTCTCGATTAACTGCAGCACATTGACGGGTGCGACCACGTACTCGCTCACGCCGCGGCGCAGCAGCTCGCGATAGAGCAGGACGTCATTGATATGCCCGATGGTAAGGACCTTGACGCCGGGATCGCAAACCTCGGCCAGACTGTCGAGCTCCGCTAGCATCTCCCTTTGATCGAGTATAGATTCAACGATGATCAGATTGGGGGTCGGGGTATTCATACAGAAGGCGATGGCCGCCTCCACACCACCCATTTGAACCGAGACACGTGCTTTAGCAAGGCGGCGGTGGCTTGCGGCCTTGTGGATCACCAAAGCGGTATCCTGGTCCTCACAAAAGGCCTGGATGTTGACGCGCGGAATTCGACGCGCCCGCGAGCCGTCGCAGGCTGGTTCAGACATGCCCTCGACTGCGCAATCCTTCTTCGCGATCGAGCTCCGAGAATATGCCGCATCGCCGATCATCAACCCCCCCTAGAGCAACAGCACGCTCGGCAGGCGGAAAGTACTGCTGGGCTTCAACACGCTGGCCATGCTTGTCGCGCAGAGGCCCTTGCGCCGACGGTAAGCTGATCTCTAGCCGCCGGGAGCGCAGCATTATTCCTAATTCACTGTAAGGATGTGGGACAGGCGTCAAAAAAGTATTAACCATGTGACGTGCGGTCGGACCCGCGGCCCCCCAGCCAGATGCCCCCGCCGTTCGCCATTGTTTTGCCGTGGCCCGCCTGCCATTAATGCCGGCCTTCAACCGCCCGATCCGCCGATGCCCAGCAAAGCCATGACGCTCGAGACCACGCGCCGCACCGTCGAGGCCTCGTTGCTGCCACCCGTCGCCGAAGCCGTTCCCATTCGCCTGGTGGCTTCAGCCGCCGACCCGGCGCTTCAAGATTTGAGCGAGGCGGAACGGAGTTGGGTCGGGGCCCAAGACTGGAGTGGCAAGCAAGGCTCGGTGCTGCTCTTGCCGGACGGGCAGGGCGGCATCGCCGGAGTGCTGCTCGGCACCGGCGGCCAGGATTGGCCGGCGCAAGCCCCGCTCCTGACCGGCGTCCTGCCCGGCGCGCTGCCTGAAGGCGACTACCGCTTCGCCTCGCCGCTGCCCGATCCCGAGCTTGCCGCACTCGGCTTTCTCGCCGGGCTCTATCGCTTCGCCCGCTACAGATCCGCGGACGAGGCGAAGCCGAAACGCCTCGTCCTGCCCGAGGGCGCCAATCGCGAGCAGGTGCTGGCGCTCGCCGAGGCGCTCTATTTCGGCCGCGACCTGATCAACACGCCCGCCAACGATCTCGGCCCGGCCGAGCTCGAAGCGGCCGCGCGGGAGCTGGCTATCGCCTTCGGCGCCGCGATCAAGGTGACCGAAGGCTCCGGACTGCTCTCCGACAATTTTCCGATGATCCACGCCGTAGGCCGCGCCAGCGACCGGGCGCCACGGCTGATCGACTTGCGCTGGGGCTCAAGCCACGCGCCGAAGGTGACTATCGTCGGCAAAGGCATCTGCTTCGACACCGGCGGTCTCGACATCAAGCCGTCGAGCGCCATGGCGCTGATGAAGAAGGACATGGGCGGCGCCGCGTCCGCGCTCGCCTTCGCGCTGCTGGTCATGCGCACCAGGCTTCCGATTCAGCTTCGCGTGCTGATCCCGGCCGCCGACAACAGCATCGCCGGGAATGCCTTCAGGCCGGGGGATGTGCTGCCGAGCCGGAACGGCATGACGGTCGAGATCGGCAATACCGACGCCGAGGGGCGGCTGGTGCTGGCCGACGCCCTCAGTCTTGCCGATGAGGAAGCGCCGGATTATCTCGTCGCCCTTGCCACACTGACCGGCGCCGCCCGCGTGGCGCTCGGCCCGGATCTGCCGCCGCTCTTCACCGACGACGATGACCTGGCCGAAGGCCTGCTGGCGGCCGGCCGCGATATCGGCGATCCCTTATGGCGGATGCCGTTCTGGGCCCCCTACGACAAGTTGCTGACCAGCGCCATCGCCGACGTCAACCACATCGCCGAGGGCGCCTTCGCCGGCTCGATCGTCGCCGCCTTGTTTCTCAAGCGTTTCGTCCGCAAGGCCAAGCGGTTCGCACATCTCGACATTTTCGCCTGGGTGCCGCGCGAGCAGCCCGGGCGGCCGAAAGGCGGCGAGCCGCAGGCCGCGCGTGCGCTCTATCAGTTCTTCCGGCAAGAGCTTGGACAGTCGTGAGCGGGAAGCATCGGCCCGATCCGCGCCGCCATGCCTATCGACAGGACCTCGCGGCCGAGCATCTGCGCGGCACGGTAGACGCCAAACGCTATGTCACCGGTGAGATCCGCCAAGTCGGCGCGCCGTCCCTGCCGCTCAGGCGCGAGCCCCGTTTCGACGCAACCCTCGATACCGAGGCCCTGTTCGGCGAAACGGTCACCTTGTTCGACGAGCGGGAAGGCTGGGCCTGGGTGCAACTCGTCCGCGACGGCTATGTGGGCTACATGCCGAGCGAGGGGCTGATCCCCGATCTTGCCGCGGCGACGCATCGGCTCTCGGCCCTGCGCAGTTATGTCTATCCCGAACCCGACGGCAAATCGCCGCCGACTTCGCTGCTCAGCCTGAATGCGCAGCTTGCCGCTTCCAAGCGTGAGGGCAAGTTTCTCGCCCTTAGCGGTGGAGGGTTTGTCTTCGCCGGACACGCGGTCCCGCTTGGATCGGCCGCACCCGATTTCGTCGCCGTCGCCGAAGCGTTTCTCGGCACGCCCTATTTGTGGGGCGGCCGCACCAGCGTCGGGCTCGACTGCTCCGGCCTGGTCCAGCTCGCGGTGGAGGCGGCCGGTCATGCGGCGCCGCGCGACGCCGACATGCAGGCGGCCGAACTTGGCCGCAAGGTCGAGTTCCGCAAAGGGACCAGTCTCCGCCGCGGCGATCTCGTCTTCTGGGAGGGCCATGTCGGCATCATGACCAGCGCCGAAGAGTTCCTCCACGCCAACGCCTTCCACATGGCGGTCGTGCGCGAGCCCTTCGCCGAAGCGAAGCTGCGCATCGAAGAGGCCGGATTTGCGGTGAAATATGTGCGGCGGCTGCCGCCGAAGCAGCGCCGCCGCTAAAACCGAGACTTAGACAACGCCAAACAGATAAAGCAGGATGATGATCGGAATGGGAATGCCGATCAGCCATAGCAGCACGCCGCGCATAGTCGACCTCCTCCGTGTCGGGGGTGATTTTCACCCGAACAACGTCCGGAGCCGTTCGGAGTTCCGCGGCTAGGTGGCCACCGCCCCGCCGCGCGTCGCCTCAAGTTCGAAAGCCGCGGCGAGCAGCGCCTTGGTGTAGTCGGTCTTCGGTGCGGCGAACACGGTCTGCGCCGGACCCTGCTCGACCACCTTGCCGTACCGCAACACGATGATCGAGTTGGCGAGCGCGCGCACGACTTTGAGATCGTGGCTAATGAAGAGATAGGCGAGCTTGTGCCGGCGCTGCAGCTCGCGCAGGAGATCGACGATCTGCGCCTGCACCGAGACGTCGAGCGCGCTCGTGGGCTCGTCGAGAATCAGGAATTTCGGCTCCAGCACCAGCGCCCGCGCAATCGCGATTCTCTGCCGCTGGCCGCCGGAGAATTCGTGCGGGTAGCGGTCCCGCGTCGCGGGATCGAGCCCGACCTCGTTCAAGGCGCGAACCACGCGCGCGTCGCGCTCGTCCCGGCTCAGTCCGTGGTTCTGGATGGTCAGCCCTTCCTCGATAATCTGGGCGATCGAAAGCCGCGGCGACAACGAGCCGTACGGATCCTGGAACACGATCTGCATATGCCGCCGCAACGGTCGCATCCGCTTGGAATCGTATTCGTCGATGCGGTCGCCGAGATAGACGATGGGGCCCTCGCTCGCCACCAGGCGGAGCACCGCGAGCCCGAGCGTGGTCTTGCCGGAGCCCGATTCCCCCACCACGCCGAGGGTTTGCCCCTCTTTCACGGCGAGATTGATGCCGTCGACAGCCTTGATGTGGCCGACCGTGCGCCGCAGCAAGCCGCGCCGGATCGGAAACCACACGCGCAGATCCTTGGTCTCGAGGATGGTCTTGGCCCCGGCGTTTTCCGGCGGCGGCGACCCCTTGGGCTCCGAAGCGATCAGATGCTTGGTGTAGGGATGCCGCGGCTTGGCGAAGATGTCGGCCGTGGCGCCGTGCTCGACGATCTCGCCGCTATTCATCACGCAGACGCGGTCGGCCATCTTGCGCACGATGCCGAGATCGTGGGTGATCAACAGCATCGCCATGTTGAACTCGGATTTGAGCTTCAGCAGCAGTTCGAGGATCTGCGCCTGAATGGTCACGTCGAGCGCGGTGGTCGGCTCGTCGGCGATCAGCAGATCTGGCTCGTTGGCCAGCGCCATGGCGATCATCACCCGCTGCCGCTGCCCGCCGGAAAGCTGGTGCGGATAGGATTGCAGGCGCCCCTTGGGATCGTCGATGCCGACCTTCTCCATAAGGTCGAGCACCCGCGACCGCGCCGCCCGGTCGGACATGCCGCGATGGATCTTCAGCACCTCGGCGATCTGCCGCTCGATCGTGTGCAGCGGGTTGAGCGAGGTCATCGGCTCCTGGAAGATCATCGAGATCTTGTTGCCTCTGATCTTGCGCAAGCTAGATGGCGGCAGCGCCAGCAAATTCTCGCCGTTGAACAGGATTTGCCCGGACGGATGCGATGCGGCCGGGTAGGGCAGCAGCCTCAGGATCGACAGCGCCGTCACCGTCTTGCCGGAGCCCGACTCGCCCACCAGCGCCACCGTTTCGCCCTTGCCGATCTCGAAGGACACGTTGCGCACGGCATGGGTGAGCTTGCCACCGCTGCGGAAGTCGACCGAAAGATGGTCGACGAAGATCAGTGGCTTCTGACTGCTCATGTGTACCTCAACATCCCGCGTCGGCACAGGCGCCACGCTCGATCTCCACCGTGGCATGGTCCAGACCGAAGCGCTCTTTCAACCGCGCCTTGATGCCGCGCACCGCGCCGTCGGAGTCCTCGGTCTCGCAGATCAGCGCATGCAACGTAACCATGCGACGGTTCTGGGTGATCGACCAGACATGCACGTGGTGGATCTCCTCCACGCCTTTGACATTGGCGACCAGGTCCGGCCCGATCGCGCGCGTATCTAGCTCTTCTGGCGCGCCCTCCAGCAGGATATGGCCCGAGGCGGCGACCACCCGCCAGCCGCTTCTGACGATGATGCAAGCGACCACCAGCGAGAGCAGGGGATCGATCGGCGTCCAGCCGGTGAGCATGATCACCGCGCCGGCGGCGAGCGCCGCCACCGAGCCGAGCAGGTCGCCGAGCACATGCATCGCTGCGCCGCGCACGTTGAGATTGTCGCGGTCGGCGCCCTGCAGCAGCAGGAAGGCGGCGATGTTCACCAGGAGGCCGAGCGCCGCGATCACCACCATGATGCCGCCGGACACTTCGGGCGTGGTCATCAGCCGCTGACTGGCCTCATAGATGATCCACGCGGCGATGGCGAACAGGGTCAGGCCATTTGCGAAGGCGACCAGGATCTGGAACCGGTCGAAGCCATAGGTACGCTTCCAGTCCGCCGGGCGCCGTGCGAGCCGGAAGGCGAACCAGGCGAGCGACAGCGCGGCGAAATCGGTCAGCATATGCCCGGCATCGGCCAACAGCGCGAGCGAGCCGGCGATGATGCCACCGGCCACCTCCGCCAGCATGAAGCTGCCGGTCAAGAGCGCGGCGAGGCCCACCCG
>JAWOJH010000018.1:0-9942 GCA_046481725.1 Methyloceanibacter sp.
ACACCATCTTCAAGAATGATTGTCACATGCTGATCGTCGATAATGAATCCACCACTAATAGTATATGTTCCAGCCGGAACAACAACCGTATCATTTTCAGAAACAGCTGCAATCAAACTTTCTAATGCAGCTCCAGCTACTTCTGGGGTCGCGCCTTCCGGCACGATTAATTGATATTCGCCTGACACGACACCCCGCCCATTCCCTATGTCCTCAGGGACCAGGTAATGGTGAGCGGCGAAAATCTGGTCGATTCGCAGCCCGGGTTCGACAGTCGCACCGGCGAACCGGTGGTGACGTTCCGGTTCGACTCCGCCGGCGCCAAGCGCTTCGGCAAGGTGACGCAGGAGAATGTGGGGCTGCCCTTCGCCATCGTGCTCGACGGCAAGGTGATCTCCGCGCCCGTCATTCGCGAGCCGATCCTCGGCGGCACCGGCCAGATCAGCGGTAATTTCACGGTTCAGCGGGCCAACGATCTCGCCGTGCTGCTCCGGTCGGGCGCCTTGCCTGCCAAACTGACCGTCATCGAGGAGCGGACCGTGGGCGCGAGCCTTGGCGCCGACTCGGTCGAAGCCGGCAAGAAGGCGGCGCTGGTCGGCTTTGCCTTGGTGATGCTGTTCATGCTCGCGGCCTATGGTCTGTTCGGCCTGTTCGCCTGCATGGCGCTGCTGGTCAATATCGCGCTGATCTTCGCCGTACTGTCGGCGATGGGGGCGACGCTGACCTTGCCGGGCATCGCCGGCATCGTGCTCGTCATCGGCATCGCCGTGGACGCCAACGTTCTCATCAACGAACGAATCCGCGAGGAGATACGCGCCGGCAAGTCGCCTTATGCGGCGGTCGACGCCGGCTATTCGCGCGCGCTGGTCACCATCATCGACTCCAACGTGACGACATTGATCGCGGTTCTGGTGCTGTTCTGGCTTGGCTCCGGTCCGGTGCGCGGCTTCGCCGTGACTCTGACGATCGGCATCCTCGCCTCGATGTTCACTGCCGTGACCGTCACCAGGCTCATGGTTGCCTATTGGCTGCGCCTGACGCGGCCGCAAACCGTACCGATTTAAGGAAGCGCTATGTTTCGCGGCATTCAGTTCATTCCCCCGGACACCAAGATCGACTTTGTCGGCCTGCGTGGCATCTCATGGGTCGTGTCGGCGCTGCTGACGGTAGTGCCGCTCATTCTGGTCGCGACCATCGGCCTGAATTTGGGCATCGACTTCCAGGGCGGCACGCTGATCGAGATCAAGACAAAGCAAAGCCCCGCCAATATTTCCGACATCCGCGGCAAGGTCAGCGGCCTCGGCCTCGGCGAGATCACCATTCAAGAGTTCGGTGCACCGGACGCCGTGTTGATCCGCATCGCGTCGCAGCCCACCGAGCAGGAGCAGCAGCAATCGATCGCCAAGATCAAGGGAGCGCTCGGCGATGAGGTGGAATATCGCCGCACCGAGATCGTCGGCCCGACCATTTCCGGCGAACTGATCGCCGGCGGCACCATCGCCGTGGTCGTGGCGCTGATCGGTATCCTGATCTACGTGTGGTTCCGCTTCGAATGGCAATTTGCCGTGGCGGCCATCGCCTCGCTGATCCACGACGTGACCGGTACGATCGGGCTCTATTCGCTGCTCCAGCTCGAATTCAATGTCTCGAGTGTGGCCGCCATTCTCACCATCATCGGCTATTCGCTGAACGACAAGGTCGTGATCTTCGACCGGATTCGCGAGAACTTGCGCAAATACAAGCGGATGCCGCTGGTGCAGCTGCTCGACCTGTCGATCAACGAGATGCTGGCGCGGGCGGTGCTCACCCATGTCACCACCTTCCTCGCGTTGCTGCCGTTCCTGTTCTTCGGCGGCGAGGCGATTTTCGGCTTCGCGCTCGCCATGTGCTGGGGCATCGTCATCGGCGCCTATTCGTCGATCTTCGTGGCCTCGCCGCTTCAGCTGATCCTCGGCGTGCGGCGCGAGGCGTTCGCCGCGGCGCCGGCGCCGGCCAAGGGCAGGGGAGCTGCGGCGGCTCGCATTTGAGCCTGAGGCAAGCGGATCTTGCATGAGTCCGAGCGGGACCAGACGGTAAGACTTATCGCGCGCGACGGCGACCCCGACCGTGCGCTTGCCGCTCTGTTCGCGCCGCGCGGGGGCCGCGCCGGTCTTCTCGCCCTGATCGCCTTCAATGTCGAGCTTGCCCGCATCGCCGAACAGGTCAGCGAGCCAGGTCTCGGCGCGATCCGCCTGCAATGGTGGCGGGAGGCGGTGGCGCGCGCGGCTAGCGGCGAGACCACCGGCCACCCTGTCGCCGATGCGCTCGGCGCCGCGATCAGGCGGCACGAACTCTCCCGCGACCGGCTCGCCGCCATGATCGATGCCCGCAGCTTCGACATTGCCACCAAGGTGATGCCGGACCAGCCGGCGCTGGAGACTTACCTTCAGGATACGGCCGGTGCGCTGTTCGCCCTGAGCGCCGCATGCCTTGGCGCGCGAGGGCCGGCGGTCGAGCTTGCCGCCGCGCAAGCCGGCCTTGCCTACGGTCTGACCGGGCTGATGCGGTCGCTGCCGATGCACGCGGCGCTGGGCCGGGTCGACCTTCCAGCCGACGCGCTCCGCCGCCACGGGACGTCCCCTGACGATGTGCTGGCGGGGAAATCTGGAGAAGACCTTGCCGCCATGCTCGGCCAATGCCGGAGCGCCGCCGCCGCCGCCTTGAGGGAGGCGCAGTCGCATGTGCGGGCGCTCGATGCGGAAGCCCGCGCCGCTTTCCTGCCGCTGGCGCTGGTCGAGCCTTACCTTGCCGAACTGGGGCGCGAGCGTGACCCCCTGCGCAAAGTCGCCGCCATCGGCCCGCTCTACCGGCTGTGGCGTTTGACCCGCTGGCGGGCGTGAGGCTTCGCCCTATTCGGCGGCCACGGTGTTGGGGCGGGAAAGCCACATCTCCAGATCGGCCAGCGCGCGGCCCGCAAGCGCGCGTTTCCGCTCGAAGCCGCGACTCGCGCGCGGTCCCTTGCTGCGCGACGCTGAAGGCGCGGCGATCGGTGGGAACAGGCCGAAATTGACGTTCATCGGCTGGAAGCTGCGCTGCGCGCCTTCGCCGTCCGCGCTCAAATGGCCGCCGGTGATGTGGGCGAGCAGCGCGCCGAGCGCCGTGGTCGCCGGCGGCGGCGACGCCTCGCCGCCAAGCTTTTCAGCCGCGGCGAATCGGCCCGCGATCAAGCCGATCGCCGCGGATTCGACATAGCCCTCGACGCCGGTGATCTGGCCGGCGAAGCGCAGCCGCGCATCGGCCTTAAGCCGCAAGCTGCCGTCAAGCAGCTTCGGACTGTTGAGGAAGGTGTTGCGATGCAGGCCGCCGAGCCTGGCGAACTCGGCCTGTGCGAGCCCGGGGATCGTGCGGAACACGCGCACCTGCTCGCCATGTTTGAGCTTGGTCTGGAAGCCGACCATGTTCCACAGTGTGCCGAGCGCATTGTCCTGGCGCAGCTGCACCACCGCGTAGGGCTTCTCGCCTGGCTGGTGCTGATCGGTGAGCCCGACCGGCTTCATCGGCCCGTAGCGCAGGGTCTCCGGCCCCCGCTCGGCCATCACCTCGATCGGCAGGCAGCCCTCGAAATAGGGCGTGGATGCCTCGAATTCCTTGAACACGGATTTGTCCGCGGCGAGCAGCGCGGCGATGAACGCCTCGTATTGCGGCTTGTCGAGCGGGCAATTGATGTAGTCCGCGCCGCTGCCGCCGGGACCGGCCTTGTCGTAGCGCGACTGGCGCCAGCACACATTCATGTCGATCGAGTCGAAATGGATGATCGGCGCGATGGCGTCGAAAAAAGCGAGCTCGGCTTCGCCGGTCTTGGCCTGAATGGCTTTTGCCAAGGCGGGCGAGGTGAGGGGGCCTGTCGCCACGATCACGCTGTCCCAATCCGCGGGCGGCAGGCCCGCAATCTCGCCCCGGACGAGTTCGATCAGAGGATGAGCTTCGAGGGCCCGGGTCACCTCGGCGGCAAAGCCGTCGCGGTCGACGGCGAGCGCGCCACCCGCCGGCAATTTATGCGCATCCGCAGCCGCCATGATCAGCGATCCGGCGCGGCGCATCTCCTCATGCAGCAGGCCGACCGCGTTGGTCTCCCACTCATCGGAGCGGAACGAATTGGAACAGACCAGCTCGGCAAAGGCGCCGGTCTGGTGCGCTTCGGTCTGGCGTTCGGGCCGCATCTCGTGCAGCACCGCCTGCACGCCGGCTTGCGCCAGCTGCCAAGCCGCCTCACTGCCCGCGAGGCCGCCGCCAATGACGTGAACCTTGGCTTGCATGGCTCGAACTTGGCCCGGCAGCGCATGGCGTTCAAGCCCAACCGCTGCGCCGGCAAGTGCGACCCGCTGGCTATGATTTGGGCAAAACGCCGAATCCTTGTTCAGTTGTGGACCGCTTTGGGCTATCCTCCCGTCCTAGGAAGCCGAATCGTTCATGCATAAAAATGGTTTCCGCTCCATTGAGCCGGTGGACCGCCGGCCTTTCGGCGCATCCGCCCGCTCTTGCACGAAAGGGGGGTGAGATGTCCTCGAATACAGCACTTGCCATTAGCGTTGGTGTGCTTGGCGCAATTGCCACTTGGCTGTTCCTTGGACCGCTTGGCGGCATGCTTGCGATCTGGGCAGCGTTCATTGCCTGGGGTTGCTTCTTCCATTGCGGCGGCAAGGAAACTGGTCTGACGACGACGATTCTCAACAATCTCGCCGGCGCGGTGATCGCCGGTGTGACATTGCTCGTGGCCGGCGCAGCCATCGGCGGCAGCCTGCCGGCGGCCGTCTGGCCGGCGATCTGCGTCGGCGTCGGCGTGGCAGCCATGGTGTTGCTCGCCAACGTTCCGGCCTTCTCGATGATTCCGGCTCAGGTCTACGGCTTCGCCTCCGTAGCCGCCTATGTCCTGATGAAGGGCGGCAACCTGACTGCGGTGTCCATGGAGAACCCGGTTGTCGTCATCGTCTTGTCGATGATGATCGGCGCGGTGTTCGGCTATGTCTCGGAGAAGGTCGCCGGCATGCTGGCGGGTGCGGGGTCGGCGCGGCACGCCAAGGCTTAAGCCGCAGCGACAAAAACTCCGCGCTGCGGGGCGGCAAGTTCCGCAGCGTGGATGAATTGAACAGCGTGGCTCCCTAACGGGGCCGCGCTGTTCTTTTTGTTGCCGTCTATGAATTCCGGTTAACGCGGCGCCTTGAAGGCGCCACATCGGTGAATATCGGGGCAACCCTTTTCCGGGTCTTCGCTTGCGCGCCCGCTCGCGCAAGGGCAATCTCGCGGCGTCTTAGTTCGATGTCTTGCGGGGAAGCGGAAATCCATGTCCACGGTCGCCGTTGTCTGGAAGGGCAACTGCCGCGAACCGCGCACCCGTCACCGGTTGCTCGGCCATTTGCATCGTCTCGCCGCGCGGAGCGACGAATATTTGCGGCTGCATCAGCCCGAGCGGCCGCGCGTGCTCGATGCCTTGAACCAAAGCTGCGGTGAGGCCTTACGCGCGCGCGCCAATGTCGAGAGCATCGACGACGAAATCTCCGGCGAAGTGCTGATTTCGAGTTGGACCAGCCAAAATCCCAAAGCGCTCATTGCCGCCGCGCGCGAGGCCGGCGTCAGCCTGGTCGAGGACCCCGAGGCTAAGGGGCCGCCGCTGCTCGCCATCCGCCGTGCAAGGTTGCGCGGCATCGATTTCAAGCTGTTCGACCCGCGCGGTCTTTATCCCGGCGCCGATCGGATGAGCTTCGTTTTTCTCGACTGTCCCGAATATCCGTTTCTCGACGGCAGACTGGTGGAGATGGCCACCAGCGAGGATTGCGCCGCCAGCGGATCGGCGGCGTTGAGCGGTGCTGATCTCTATCTCTGCGCGCCGAGCGTGCACCTGCGCTACTACCTGGAAGATTGGACGGACTGCCTGTTCTCATGGACCAGGTTTTTCTTCGTCGGCGATTTCTGGTGGCACCGCCACGAGGAGATGCAAGGCTACGCCGACTACCGGCAGGTGTTCGAAGATCTCCAGACCGAGCGCGGCAGCGAGGCTGCCGAAGCGGGGGCCTTCGACGCCGTGCTCGCCACCTTCTCGCAGCATGCCGAGCATTGGATCGGCGAGGTCGAAGGCTGGGCCAAGGCCGAGCAGGGCTAGGCTGACGCTCTGCCGAAGGCCTTGCGTAATTCGTCCTTGGCTTGTTCCAGCCGCGCGCGGTCGGCCTCGCTGAGAGTCTTGCCGGCGCGGTTGATATAGAACACCAGCATCGACATGGCCGAACGGAACGGGTCGGCTTTCCGCCGCGTGCTGGCCTCGGCGGACCGCTTCAGAGAGGCGGCGATTTCCTTCGGGTCTTGCAAGCTGAACACGCCGCGCTCCAGGTCGAGTGCGCGCGAACGCTTGGTCACGCGTTGCGACCAGCGCTTGTTTGGCTTGTCGTTGCTGGCCGGCATCGTCCCCGCTTTCCCCAGCCCATCATCGTAGCGCGCGCCTCGAGTGGCGTCCGGCGTTGCAACGGGCCGTGGCGCTCAACCAGCAGCTCGCCGCCGCTTAGCGCTGCGCGCGTGCTAGCTTCAGTAATAGCGCCGTGCCGAACCCCCACGCCGCGTTTACCAGCAGCGCCGCGAGAAAGCGCGGCCATGGCGCCGGGACCGGCTCGCCCTTGATCGGCGGTACCACGAAGAACGCGACCAGCGACAGCGCCACCGCGCCGATGGCGATCCAGCCGAGCCAATAGGCGCGTCCGCGAAGGCCCTGCAGCAAGGGTGCGAGCAGCGCACCCCAGACCCCGCCCCAGAACGCCTTGGACAACACCGAAGGCACGCCGAAAGGCTGAACCGGATCGAGCGGCCAGGCCGGCCGCTCCCACGGAATGAGCCCGATCAGGTTCAGGACATACCAGAGGCTCTGATGGAAGATCAGCACCGCGAAAAATCCGGCGGCGAATCCGAACAGAAGCAGCTTGAGCAGTCTCATCATTTGTCGTTCTCGAGCGTAGGAACCTCGCGCAGGATGCGTGCGCCATGGCCGAGACGCAAGCCTTACGGGAGAGCGAGGCGCTTGGCATCTACGGCAAGGCGCGGCCGTTTCTCTGCGCGCTGTTCGCCAATTCGATCGGCGCAGTTTGAATCGAATGTGACCGCAGGCGACGCCCAAGCCGGCCTATGCTGGCGCCCCAACCCAGCGACGAGAGGCGGCACATGAACCAGACACAAGCAACCAACACGGCGTCCGGAAATTCGCCGGTGATCGATTCCACCAAGCTTCCCCGCACCAAAGTCTGGGGTGAAAGCGACAAGGCGGTGAGTTGGCAGGGCGCCTTCGCGCTTTATGGCGGAGCGGGCGGAACCACCGCCTCTTCGACCATTGTCTACGAGATCGAGCCCGGCAAGCGGCTCGGCTGGCATACCGACGCCACCGAAGAGACGCAATACATCATCGCCGGACGCGGTCCTTCGGCTCTGGCAAAGAAGGGGTTTGGCCGGCTCCAGTCTTGCCCTCCGAGGCCGGGGCAAGGGGAGCGCCGCCGCAAAGCCACAGCCCGAACGCCAGCAGGGCGGGTAGCATGAACCATTGTTTGCACCAGGTTTTGCACCAGGTCATGGGCATCAGCTTAGCCTGCGCCTCCGCTCGCGTCATGTTGGGTGACTATCCCCAGGCTACGAAACCCTCTTGGCGAATACGGGCCTGTTGAGGCATGCTAGAGGTGAGCCAGCCCGGGGGCGGCTGGAATTCGAGAAGCATCACCAGCAGTGCCGGCGCGTCCTGGTTCGCGCGGCGCCACAGGAGAAGCTGAGATGGGCAGTTTCAACCACCCTAGAAAGTGGGATTACAGCAAGAAGACGCGCATCGATCTCAAGCAGTCCTATCAGGTAGCCTATTGGAAGGATCGCTTCGGCGTCTCTGAGGCGGAGCTCAGCGAGGCCGTGCGCGCGGCCGGGGCTTTGGCGCGGAACGTCGAGGAATATCTCAGGGCCAAGGACGCGCGCTGAGCCGGACTGAGAAGCCCTTGCAATCTGGGCGTTCGGCCATATCTCTATGGCGGCCCGCCGATTACGGGCCAATGGGATTAGTCCGATGAAATGGCTCGCCATCTTGATTTTGCCTGTCGCATTGGCGGGTTGCGTGACGGAGCGGGCGCCCATGCTTCCCATGGCGCTGGCACCGAGCGACGCTGCCCAGGCCGCGTGCCTGACCTACGGCGATACCCCCACATTCGGCGATTGCCAGTCTCGCGAGGCCATTGCCGTGCCGGTCGAGCCGAACTAGCCCATCCACGCGCACCGCTGTTCTGATTTGCGGACTTCGTGCCACTATTGCGAAGGGGCGCGTCTTTCGGCCGATCACCATGACTGTCCCCTGATTGCCCGACGCATGATCGGCCGATCCGGTGGGGAACATCCATGGACGATTTGGCGACGATCTTTAGTATCAACAATCTGCCCGGCCATCTCTCCTACATACTGATCGCGGTCTCCTACTGGATGACCAACATCTTCTGGCTTCGCGTGGTGGCGGTGATCGGGCTTTCGCTTGAAATCGTCTACTTCCTGCTGTCGGGCGGGGATCTGCGTGCCGGGATCGGCTGGGACGTTGTTTTCATCGCTATCAATCTCTATCAGATCCACCGGCTGGTGAAGGACCGCCTGTCGCTCCGCCTGCCGGAGGACGACCGCGAATTGCTGCGGGGTGTTCTTGTCGGACTCGACGATGCGCAGATCGCGCGGTTGCTTGCCGCCAGCACCTTCACGGACATTCCAGCCGGGACCGTGCTAGTGCAAGAGAACCAGGAACTCGAGCAGCTGTTCTTTATCTGCTCGGGCAGGGTCAAGGTAAGCATTGGCGGACGCGAGGTCTCGCATCTCGAAGCGGGCAATTTCGTCGGCGAGGTAGCCTTTCTCACCGAGCGGCCGGCCTCCGCGACAGTGACATCCGAAAGCGTGGTCCGGGCGCTTGCCTTCGATCGCGGCAAGCTGAACCAAGTCTTTCGCAGAGACACGGATGTGGCGGGACTGATCTATCAGCTGCTTGGCCGCGAACTCGCGCACAAGATCAAGATCAGCAACGCGCTGCTCGCCGGCCCGCCAAGCTCCGCCTAGCGATGGCGCGGCGCGAACCAGGGCCGTAGCGGCGCCGGCACGTTGTGTCGCTGCCGGCGCGCGCTGCAATCGGGCCTAGACGGCGTCTTTCGCTGCCTTCACCGGGCGAACTTTCAGCACTTTGCGCGCCGGCTTCGCCTTGAAGGTGGTCGGCTCCTTGGTGAAAGGGTTGACGCCCTGGCGCTCCGGCGTGGCCGGCTTCTTGACCACGGTGAACTTCGCGAAGCCCGGCACCAGGAACTCTCCGGCCTTCTTCAGCTCTTTGTGGCCGATCGCCGTGAGCGACTCGATCACGGCCTTGACGTCCTTCTTCGCCACCGAGCAATCGTCGGCAATTTTCTGCAGCAACTCTGACTTCGAAATCATGCGATTTCTCCCCGCACAAAGGTTGAAAGCTCGGGCCGCCCGGAAGTGCCCCGGTAAGCCGATATGCCTAGACGCATGGCCGATTCGGTGCGGCTTGTCTCGTGCCAAGTCAAGCCCGCAGTTGCTTTTCCGCAGGGGTGGGGGAGCGTCGAAAAGGGGGTTTGACCGGCCTTTTTGGCCGATCTCAGCCCTTCTTGAGCAGCGCCGCGCGCTCACCCAGCAGCGCCTCGAGCTTCGCCTCCTGGTCGGCGATCCGGGCGGCATTGCGCTCCTCGTCCGCCGCGCCGGAATAGGCGGCGGCCTGTTCCTGCAACTGGCGCAGATTATCCTCGACGATCTGGATGGCCTTTTCGATCTCCGCGAGCGATGTTGAACGGGTCATGCCTGCCTCTGAGCCGATCCAAGAAGATTAGATTCATAAGCAAGGGGTTGGTTTGGTCAAGCGTCGGAGCATGATACGGATCATGGCGAGGCGGATGAAGACGGCAACGGAGCGAG
>JAWOJH010000198.1:0-7824 GCA_046481725.1 Methyloceanibacter sp.
GCCCGCCCCGCAAGCGGCACCAGCGGTTTAGGCATGCGCAGTGTCAAGGGCCGCATGCGCTCGCCATAGCCGGCGGCGAGCACCATCGCCGTCGCCGCCTCGGTCATGGCCGCGCTCCCTTACATTGCGAGCGGAGGTATGTCCCCGGCCGGCGGAAACTCGCGGGCATAGAACCGGCATAGCTCGGCCAAAGCGGGGTGAGCGAGATCGCGCTCGAGATAGCGCGCGACCCGCGGGATGTGAGCGAGATAACCGCGCTTGCCGTCACGTTTCGCCAGTCGCGCAAAGATGCCGAGGATCTTCGAGTTCCGTTGAGCGCCGAGCGTGGCGTAGAGCGAGACAAACTGATCGCTCGAAAACTGCTGGCTTTGCGCGCCCCGGGCGGCACAGTAGCGAGCAAGCAGGTCCCGTTCAAGCGGCTCGGGGACGTCGAGCCTCGCGTCCTGGAGTAGCGACACCAGGTCGTAGGCAAGCGGCCCGCGCAAGGCATCCTGGAAATCCAGGATTCCCACGCCCTTGATCCCCTCCCGCTCGGGCAGCCACATCAGGTTGGGGGAGTGGTAGTCCCGCAACACCCAGCCCAAATCCGACTTGGCGGCCCCTTCCAGGATGGGACGCCATAACGCGGCGAACTCTTCCGCGAAGGCCGGCGGCGCCTCCCGGCCGTGTAAGGCAGGCCAGAACCAATCGATCAGGAGCGAGGCCTCGATCAGCATCGCCTCGGCGTCGTAGGCGGGAAGCCGGTAGGCTGCGTGGCCCTCGATCGGGAGGCGATCGGGCGGGGGACAGCTGGCCAGCGCGACGAGCACGTCGACCGCCGGCTTCCAGAGCTCGGCTAGGTCCCGGCCGCGCGCGACCTCCGCTCCGAAGACCTTGTCGCCGAAATCCTCCAGGACGATGAAGCCCCGCTCCAGATCGAAGGCATAGATCGCCGGTGCCGACAGGCCGCAATCCCGTAGCGCGCCGGCGACCGCGACGAAGGGCGTCACATCTTCGGCCAGATGCACCAGCGCGCTATATGGCTTGCCGTCGCGTATCGGCGGGCCGTCAGGTTGAGGCGGCGAGTTCATCAGGATGGCGCCGCGTCCCGGCAGAAGAAGCCGTGCATAGGACCGGGTCGAGGCATCGCCCTGCAAGTGATTGGTTCCGGCCGCGGCGTAAGGCGTCGTATCGAGAAACGCATAGAGCGCACGCAACCGTTCCAGTCGCGAGGCCCAAGCGCCATGTCCGGTCAGTGTCATGCGGCGTGCCTGCGGCATCGCCGATTCCTCCAAGGCGATGTCGAGCCGGTCTTCCGGCAGCCAGGTCGAGGCGCGCTCAGGCCACTCGATGACGACCGCACCCTCGCTCAGCGCATCCTCGAGGCCGAGCTCGTCGAGCTCGGACGGTTCCAGCCGGTAGAAATCGCAATGCGTAAGACTGAGCCGCGGCGTTTCGTAGCGCTGCATGAGCGCAAAGGTCGGGCTCGGCACTTCTCCTTCGCCGCCGAGCCGGGTGACCAGGGCGCGGGCGAAGGTGGTTTTGCCGGCGCCAAGCGGTCCGGACAGTGCGATCACGTCCCCGGCTTTGAGGGCAAGAGCGAGCCGGCTGGCCAAGACATCGAGCTTGACGAGATCGGCCTCATCCAGACTCCAGCGCGTGCTCATCCGGCGCGGCTTGATCGGTACAATAGTTCTTCGATCCCGATGTCGTCTTCCGCCGGTTCCTGCCTTAGCGGCAATAGCACCGTGACCCGGGTCCCCCGGCCCGGCGCGGAGTCGAGCCGAACCGTGCCGCCGTGCAATTCGGCGAGGCTCTTGACGATGGAGAGGCCGAGCCCCGCGCCGCGATGGCGCGAGCCGTGCGAACGGCTTTCGAAGCGGTCGAACGCGGCCTGCTGATAGTCGGCCGGAATCCCAGCGCCCTGATCCTCGACGGTGAACGCGATCATCGAACTTTCGCGGGCGCAACCGAGCACGATCCTGCCGCCTTCCTCGGAGAAGCCAATGGCGTTGGACAAGAGATTATACAGGATCTGCGTGACCCGCCTGCCATCGGCAACGAATTCGTCCACGCCCGGCTCGATCTCGATATCGAGCGAGACCTGGTTCTGTTTCAGCCTCTCGTCCACGCCCTGCACCGCCTGCTCGATCACCTCGCGTACTTTGACCGGCGACAGCTTCAGATCGAGCGTGCCGGCGTCGATCGTGGCGAGATCGAGGATGTCGTCGATGATCGAGAGCAGGGTCCGGCCCGAGAGGCGGATATCGCTGAGATAGTCGCGCTGCTTGTCCGTGAGCGGGCCGGTGAGCGGACTCGCCAGCAGCTCGCTGAAACCGATGATGTTGGTAAGGGGCGTCCGCAGCTCGTAGGACACATGGCTGATGAAGGCGGTCTTCAGCCGGTCGGCCGCTTCGAGCGCTTCGGCGCGTTCGATCAGCGCCCGCTCCGCCTGCTTTGCGTCCGACACATCGGTATAGGTCAGGAGCGTGCCGCCATCCGGTAAGGGCAGGGCGGCACAGGCCAGGACGCTGCCGTCGGACCGGTCGAACTGCTTCTCGTAGGAATGACGCTCGGCGACGATACCGGTGACCGCGGCCCGAATGCGCTCCCATTCCTCCGGAACGTTGTAGAGCACGCGGCAGCAGGCAATGACCTCCTCGATATGAGGCTCGCCGTCGAGCTGGCGCGGATTTAGCCGCCAGATCGCCGCGAAGGCGCGGTTGTACAGGCGCAATCGCCCGTTCGGCGCGAACACGGCCACGCCCTCCTGCAACGTGTCGATCGTCTCCCGTTGCACCTGGATCAGCGCGTTGTAGCGGCTTTCGAGCGCCAGCCGCTCGGTGACATTCTCGTAGAGATAGGTCACGCCGGAACTGCCCTCGCTGTCGGCGACGACGTGCAGGGTGCGTCCATCCGGGAGATGCCACTGGTCCTCCATCTGGAGGTTTGTGCCGTAGGCGGCGAGCCAGCTCTTTTTCCAATCGCGATAGTCGGCCTTCTCCGGCAGGCGGCGCGCCTGGCGCAGGCGGTCGAGGATCTCGCCGTCCCGTGGGTGGCCGGCAAGCCACTCGGGGTCGAGTTGCCAGAGATCGACATAGGCCTGGTTGAAATGGGTGAGCCGCTGGGTGCCGTCGAACACGGCAAAAGCCGTGGCAAGCCGGTCGAAGCTTCTGAAGCGCGCCTCGAGGCTCGGCTTGACTTCGACTCTGACCGGCTCGGATCGCTGCGCGTCTTCGAGCAGACCGCGCAAGGAGCTGACCTGCTCTTCGAGTTCCTGGTGCTTGGCGGCGAGGTCGGCAAGGTCGAGCCGCTGGCCCGCCAGATCGCGAATCTTGATTAGCACGGTGCGGCCGGCAGTCCAGCCGTCGGCTTCGACGAAGCGGTCGGGTTGCGTGTGAAGCATCAGGTTAAAGGCTTCGCCGCGCGCGGCCAGCGTGTCGATCGCCTCATGGAGGGCTTGCGCGGAGTCCGAATCGAGCCAGCCGGCGAAATCGAGCAGTCCGGGGACGTCGCGCGGCACGCCGAGCGCGGGCGGCAGCGTCGCCACCAGGAGATCCGCCTCGCCCGTTTCGGCCAATGTCAGCAATGCCTGGGGCTCGGCCGCCAGCAACGTTTCGAGCGTGTTCTGGCTGAGCCGATAGCGCTCCGCCTCCAGCTCGGCCTCGGCTTCAGCCTTGCGCGCCCGTTCCCTGGCGCGGAGACAGGCGATCGCCGTCCACACCGCGAAGGCAATCACGCCGAGAATGATGCCGAGCGTCAGCAGAGTGCGCGGCTCGAGTACCGATGTGGTGGTCGCGGCCACGGCCGAGCCGAGCGGGACTGCAACGAGTGGAATGGTGACGGCGCAAACGCGGAACAGCACCTCTGCCCACCTCGATGAAGGTGCAACCTTGCCCCCGCTGGTCCGCATGGTCCCCTCGCTCCCACGCCGCGCCCATGGCCCCGCCTCGCTTAACGCTGCCACAGACTGAACGCGGGCCAGTCGACCCCGCGAGCCTCAAGGCGAATCACAGCCTAGCTTAACTGCATCGCAGACTCTTGCCCACAGCCGTGAGCGCCCATCGCGTCGCCATAGCCTGCGCCTGTCGACCCCCGCAGGCGGGAGCAGAAGCAGCGCAGGGGCATTGGAACTGGATCAGTAGCGGTAGGTGTCAGGCTTGTAGGGGCCATCCACCGGCACGCCGATATATTCGGCCTGGTCCGGCCGAAGCTCGGTGAGCTTGGCCCCGACCTTGCCGAGATGCAGCCGCGCCACCTTCTCGTCGAGCTGCTTCGGCAGCACATAGACTTGTTTGGCGTATTTGCCGGGATTGGTCCACAGCTCGATCTGCGCCAAGGTCTGATTGGTGAACGAGGCGCTCATCACGAAGCTCGGATGGCCCATGGCGTTGCCGAGATTGACCAGTCTTCCCTCGGACAGAAGGATGATCCGTTTGCCGTCGGAAAACTCGATCTCGTCGACCTGCGGCTTGACGTTGTGCCATTTGTAATTGCGCAACGCCGCCACCTGAATTTCCGAGTCGAAATGGCCGATATTGCAGACGATGGCCCGATCCTTCATCTCCCGCATGTGGTCGATGGTGATGACATCCTTGTTGCCGGTGGCGGTAACGAAGATGTCGGCGCGCGGTGCCGCCTCCTCCATGGTGGTGACCTCGTAGCCCTCCATCGAGGCCTGTAGCGCGCAGATCGGATCGACCTCGGCGACCAGCACCCTGCAGCCGGCATTGCGCAAGCTTGCGGCCGAGCCCTTGCCGACATCGCCGAAGCCGGCGACCATCGCCACCTTTCCCGCCATCATCACGTCGGTGCCGCGGCGGATGCCGTCGACCAGGCTTTCGCGGCAGCCGTAGAGATTGTCGAATTTCGACTTGGTGACGCTGTCATTGACGTTGATGGCAGGGAAGAGAAGCGTACCCTTCTTGTGCATCTCGTAGAGCCGGTGCACGCCGGTCGTGGTCTCCTCGGTCACGCCGCGGATATTCCTGGCGATCTCCGAATACCAGCCGGGCTTCTCTTTCAGCCGCCGCTTGATCGCAGCGAATACGACTTCTTCCTCTTCATTGTCCGGCTTGTCGAGGAAGGCGGTATCGCCTTTCTCGGCGCGCACGCCGAGATGAATCAGCAAGGTGGCGTCGCCGCCGTCGTCGAGGATCATGTTGGGGGTGCCGCCGTCTGCCCATTCGAAGATGCGGTGCGTGTAGTCCCAATACTCCTCCAGGCTCTCGCCCTTATAGGCGAACACCGGAATGCCCTTGGCGGCGATCGCCGCGGCGGAATGGTCCTGCGTCGAGTAGATGTTGCAAGACGCCCAGCGGATGTCGGCGCCGAGCGCCTGCAAAGTCTCGATCAGAACCGCCGTCTGAATGGTCATGTGCAGCGAGCCGGCGATGCGCGCGCCCTTGAGCGGCTGCTCGGCCGCGTATTCTTCGCGAACCGCCATCAGCCCCGGCATCTCCGTCTCGGCGATGGCGATTTCTTTGCGGCCCCAGTCGGCGAGCCCAATATCCTTGACGTGATAGTTCATGCCACTCGTCCTGCTGTTCCGTGACTGATAAACATATAAAGAACTCCTTATACGTTTTCCAGTCCCTGTGCAAACCGGGGAAGCTCTGTATAGTGAGGATGTTCGTCTACCAGGGAGGATCAGAAATGATTGGACTGAAATCTGTCTTAGGCGTTGGCCTAGCCTTGATCGTCGGCGGTTTTCTGATCGTTCAGGCTGAGGCAAGCCCGCTGACGCGCGCCGCGGATTCCCTCGCAATGCTCAAGACCTATTCGCAGCTGCATCAGGCTGGTTGCGTCTTCGGCACCAGCCGCTGCCCAAAGGGCACCAAGTGGATCTGCAGCAAATCCGGCGCGGGGGCTGGCGTCACCAAGAAGTGCTACTGCCGGACCTGCTAGTCCGAAGCAGCCGCTATCACTGACGGCTCAAGCGCAGGCTGGTGACCAGGCGATACACGCCCGTCTGCTCGTCGAGCTGGAGGATGTTGATCGTGTGGCCCTCTTCGGTGAGCTTCAAGCTCATGCGACCGGAGAACTTGTCGCCCCGGATCACCGCGCGAACGGCATCCTCCCTCGTCGTGCCCGTCACCGCGCCGGAAGCGTCGTAGATGGCTTCGGTCCAGTTGCCTTTGACCTTGCCAGCCTTGTCGGTCAGCTTCAGCTTGGCTTCGATCTCGTAATCGTCGCCGGTGCAGCTCATCGTCTGATTTAACGTGCTGCCCGACACCTTGTAGCCCACCTTGCAGGTGACCTCCTTGGGGCCGCCTTTCGACGGCTTGACCGTGCCGCCGCCCTGCCAATTGCCTTTGAGCAGTTCAAACGGATTGCTCGCGGCATCTGCCGAGATCCCCCCCAGCAGAGTCAGCCCCGCTGCGAAGCTGAGCGCCGCGAATGCCAGACCGTTCCTCGATGCACTGGATGTTGCCACGCTGATGTCCTCCTGCAAGCGGTTAGCGCTTGGCCGCCTTCTGCCTGCGGACCCGGTCGGCCTGGGCCTGGGTCATGTCCCCGGCGGCGACCAGGGCGGTGATGCACCTGTTCGAGACCCGCTTGATCGATCGCGACATGCAGGCGCGTAAGCCCTCCGTGCCGAGCTTGTATTGTTTGCAATAGCGATTGTAGTCGGTCTTGCAGTCGCGCTTCTGGCGTTCCGTGACGGCGCCGGCCATATCCCCAAAGGACATGAGGGCCAGGGCGGAAATCGCCAAAGCCGCGGTTATGTGTCTGAATTTCATGCGCGCAGCCCCTCTAGTCTGAGAATCCCCGTCATTATCGTTGCGGGCTTCCGCCGGAGCAAAGTTAAATTTCCTCCATCGAGCGTGCCGTATTTTGAAAAAGCGGCAGGAGGGGGGCAACCCAAGTTTGCCGGCGGACGCAGCCGTACTTGAAATATGCGAGCCACAGGGCTTGATGCACCTCAAGGCGGTGTGCGGACCAGGCGGCTAACATAAGATGCGGTTAACATAAGATGATGTACCAGTTTGTTGGAGTTTGAGGCACTTCGACGATGAAGCATGTGCTGCGTATTCTGCTCGCGATCATTGTTCCGCTCGCGCTCTATGCGGGCTTTCTCGTCGTGACGGGTAATTTTCACACCGTCATCACTGGCCAGCTCTACCGGTCGAGCCAGCCGACAGGAGAGCAGCTAACCGCGTGGCACAGGCACTACGGCATCAAGACGATCGTCAATCTGCGCGGCGCCCACCCCAACGAGGAGTGGTACCAGGTTGAGCGCGCGCTCGCGCAGGAACTCGGCATGACCCTGATCGACTATCCCATCTCGGCCAAGCGCGAGCTGACGCCAGAGCAGGTGGAGCAGCTATTGGCAGTTCTCGGCGCCGCGCAAGCGCCGGAGCTGATCCATTGCCGGGATGGCGCCGACCGCTCCGGCCTCGCCTCCGCATTGTATATCGCGGGCGTGGCGCACGGATCGGAGCTTTACGCCAAATTCCAGTTGACCCCCTTCTATGGACATCTGCCTGTGTGGTTTCTTTCCATCTTCGCCATGGATCGCTCCTTCGAGCGGGCGGAGCCGCGACTCGGTTTCCCGGATTCCTAATACTATCCAGGCGAAGATTCTCACGGATATGGCCAGCCGGCCGATTGCGGGACGAATATCGATGGCGCGCATACACAAAGAGACCCATCTCGTACAACGAATTGGCTGGCTGCGGGCCGCAGTGCTCGGAGCCAATGACGGCATCATCTCCACGGCGAGCCTCATCATCGGCGTGGCCGCGGCCGCTGCCGCGAAACCCGATGTCCTGCTCGCTGGCACGGCCGGCCTCGTGGCGGGCGCCATGTCAATGGCGGCCGGGGAGTATGTTTCGGTCAGCT
>JAWOJH010000203.1:0-20104 GCA_046481725.1 Methyloceanibacter sp.
GTGACGCTGGAACCGTGGAACTTGAGCTTCAGTCGGCGGTCGAAATTGAGCCGGGGAGCGTTCGATTCCGATTCACCCGTTGGGTGCGCCATGATTGCCCCCGATCCAATGATATAAGCTGCTGAATCTTATATCTGAATCGGCCAAAGTCGGCAGCAACTCAGTGGTTCATCGGGGTAATGCGGGTCAAAAGAGCGTCGAACGCGACCAACAAATTGAGGTCGAGCCGACTCAAATTAGCATGGTCGATACTTGTCATTGATTTCATCGATTGGACTGATGATACGCAACTCCCCATGTTCAATTCAAGGGTTATAGGCACCCAGGAGATGCGCGGACCTTCAGAGAGAGCAATCGGGTGAGATCGGACGATCAGGGCCGATCAGCCTGCCAGGGCGAAGTTTTGCCACGCCCTCACATCGCCGCCGCCACGGTCATGCCGCGCCGCGATGCCGCAAACCGGAACGCGGCGCCGGGCGTTAGGATGGCTCATCCCCATCCTCAAGCAGTGGAGCACCCATGGATACGCTCGTAGCGTCGACGGCCACGCTCAAGACCCCGGCCTATGCCGCGATGGCGGCCAAGGCCGAGCTTGCGCCCTGGTCCATCGAGCGGCGCGAACCCGGCCCGCACGATGTCCTGATCGACATTCTCTATTGCGGCGTCTGCCACTCCGACATTCACCAAGTAAAAAACGAGTGGGACAATTCGATCTTCCCGATGGTCCCCGGCCACGAGATCGTCGGCCGAGTCGCCAAGGTCGGGGGCCAGGTCAAGAAATGAAGCCGGGCCATATCGTCGGGGTCGGCTGCTTCGTCGATTCCTGCCGCCGCTGTTCCGCCTGCCGCGAAGGCGAAGAGCAATATTGCGAAGTCGGCATGACGCTCACCTACAATGGCCATGAGCGCGACGGCAAGACGCCGACCTATGGCGGCTACTCGACCCGCATCACCGTCGACGAGAATTACGTCCTGTCGATTCCGAAAGAGGTTCCCCTCGAGCGTGCGGCGCCGCTGCTCTGCGCCGGCATCACCACCTATTCGCCGCTCCGGCATTTCGGGCTGAAGGAAGGTGACAAGCTCGCCGTCGTCGGCCTTGGCGGCCTCGGTCACATGGCGGTCAAATTCGGCCACGCCATGGGCGCGCATGTCACCGTGCTAAGCCATTCGCCCGGCAAGCGCGACGACGCGCTCAAGCTCGGCGCCGACGACTTCCTGCTCACCAAGGACGAGGCGGTGTTCGCCGAGAATGCCGAACGCTTCGACTTTATTCTCGACACCGTTTCGGCGAGCCACGACTACAATGCCTATCTCAACCTGCTCCGCCGCGACGGAGTCATGGTGCTGGTGGGAGCTCCGGATCCGACGCCACTCTCGGCCTTCCCCCTCCTCATGAAACGCAGACGGCTTGCCGGCTCTTTGATCGGAGGTATTCGCGAGACCCAGGAGATGCTGGACTTTTGCGCGCGGCACGACGTTGCCGCCGATGTCGAATTGATCCCCATTCAGGAGGTTAACCTGGCCTACGAGCGCATGCTCAAGAACGACGTGCGCTACCGCTTCGTGATCGACCTCGCCAGTTTGAAATCGAGCGCTCCCTAGCGCGCTACTGCGAGGCCGCCGGCCGTCCTTCCGCACCGCGAGTCGGGAGGACGGCCGGGCTCTGCCGGCGCCCCGAGGCCGTTAATCTTTCGTTGTGGTTAACGAGCCCGGCCCTCAAAAAGCCACGAAACGCCGGAAAATCAACGCCTTCCCATGGGCCGTAGGTCCGCGGGGGCGTTAACCATGTTCGGGTAATCGTCAGCACTTCTGGGGCCGGGGGAAGGAAGCTGATGACATGCGTAGCATCGCTCTCATTGCGTTCGCCGCCTTCGGCGTATCCGCGTTAGCTCTGCCCGCCGCTGCGCAGAACAGCGTCTCCGTGGCCAAGCAGCCCGTGCCGCAGCGCCTCGCCCCGTCGCACGCCCCTAGCGCGGAACCTGCACCGGGCCCCGCACCGTCCCCGCAAGTGCAGGCAACGCCTCCCGCCGCTGCCGAACCGACCGCCCCCGCCGCTGCCGCGGCACCGTCCGCGCCGACGGAGGTGCCGATCGAGCGCTATACCACCTTGGGTCCACCCACCCAGCTCAAGCTCGACCTTGAAGACCAAGCGATCGCACCGGAACCAGCAGGCGGCTTCACCTCGGCCGAGCGGCTGATGGATTGGGTTTCCAATTATCGCAATCACAAGAACCCCGCGCGCGTGCCGGCCGCGGTCCACGCCATGCGCCAATACGGCCTGTTCGGCGACGAGGAAAAGGCATGGTTCTGCACCGGCTTTATCGCCGGCGTGCTCGGCGCCAATCCCAAGGACGGTCCGGGCCTGATCCCCAGGATGTTCCCGATGCCCGACAAGGAGCAGGCGGTGATCATCCGGGCGATCGCCTATTCTGGCCGGCCCGACTGGCGCGAATTGCTGGAAAAGAACGCCGCCAAGATGGAGCTGCGCCGCCCGCTGATCGATGATTTTCTCGCCGGCAAGCGGCCGGTGCTGATGGACCTGCCGCTCGATCACGGCGGCTCGCCCGGCATCTACGCGTTGTGGGGCTATTACGTCGCCACCGGCCAATACGAGCCCGTGGTCCGCATCATGCAGGCGCTGCGCTGGTCGAAGAACAAGAGCGACAGCGGCTTTTCATTCCGCAAAATCTTTTCCGGCTGGGGCAGCGATCCTTCCGCCGTCGAGAAGATCACCGCCGGCGGCACGGCGAAATGGACGCTCGCCTCCTACGCCGAGCGCGACCGCGCGCTGTTGAACCTCTATCGCGCCGAATATGACCGGCAGCCGCAGGAAATCTCCAAGCCGCTGAAGGACGTGATCGAGGCCGCCGAGGTGTTCGAGTCGGAGAAGATCCGCAAGGACCAGTTCGGCGCCATCGAGGACGCGCAACGCGCCCAGATGACCACGGAGGCCGGCATGTCCAAAGGCGCTACCGCCGGCTCGATTGCCATCGCCACCGGCTGCGTCGCCGCCTCGGTCCTGGGGCAAGCCTATATCGCCGTGCCGTGCGTGATCGGCGGCGCGCTTTATACCGGCGCCGTCAAGCTCGCCCAATAAGACCGGTCGATTATTCGGTACCGCGGCGCAGGAAGTACCCGACCAGTACGCCCAGCCCGACCGCGAGAACCAGCGAAGCCGCGAGATTGTCCTTCATGGTCTCCTCGGCGTCGGCTGCCGCGTCGGCGGCATAGTCGCGCGCACGACCGAGCCGGCGGCCCGCGCTTTGGCCCGCGCTCGACGTGAGCTCGGTCACATAGTCGCGAAGCGTGCTGATCTGATCGTAGAGATCGTCGATATCGAGATGGTCCTTCGCGAACCTCGTCGCCTTTCGCTCAGCCCTGGCCAAGCCCAGCATGATGCAATCCTCCTGAAAACGAATAGGACCCCTGCCCGTCCGGCCGTCGGACATAAACGGCCCAAGGCCGCGCCTCGTTCCATTGCCGGGCAGCCGTCAACCGCCCTTTCGGTAGTTTTCGTGAATCACCTCGTCCTGCTTCCGCCGCGCGGCGGAATCCTTGCGCCGGCGGCTCCACATGGCGCTGGCATAGGCAAGCGCCACCGCTAGGCCGCCGATGCCGACCACGCCGATAACGACCCAAAGCCAGCCGCTTGGCTCTTCCATAACGCTCTCCTCCATACTCTTCCTTGGAACAACGCGAGCAGCGCCGGTTCGGTTCGCCACTCGGTGGGGCGCGCGTTGATCGCGAATGACCAGGCGCGGCCAAGACACCGCCAGCTTAAGCCATTGAAGGAAATGGAGCGGGCGATGGGGATCGAACCCACGACCCGTAGCTTGGGAAGCTACTGCTCTACCACTGAGCTACACCCGCGAACCGCCCCGAACCTAGCATGAATGAAGCGCGGGCGAAAAGCGGGGCCCGACGGCCCACCCCTCCTCACGCAGTGGTGATAAAGCTTGGGCTTGCGGCGCACCGCGTGGGGTCTGCTAATGCGGGCTGGAGGATGTGCATGACCGAGGCCGCGCTGCTCGCCCCGCTTGCCAAATTCAGCGATCCAGACTTCACCGCCAAGGGGGAGGCGCGCGCGCGCGTGCCGCTACAGGCGCTCCGCACGCTGTGGGTCAATACCGGCAGCCTCTGCAATATCACCTGCCAGAATTGCTATATCGAATCGAGCCCCGACAACGACCGGCTCGCCTATTTCACCCGCGCCGAACTCATCGCCTATCTCGACGAGATCGCGCGCGATGCCTGGCCGGTGCGCGAGATCGGTTTCACCGGCGGCGAGCCGTTCCTGAATCCCGACATTATCGCCATGCTCGGCGAGGCGCTGACGCGCGGCTTCTCGGTGCTGGTCTTGACCAACGCCATGCAGCCGATGCTGCGCCCCCGCATCCGCCACGGGCTGCTGGAACTCCACGCCGCGCATGGCGCGCGCCTGACCTTCCGGATGAGCCTCGACCATTACACGCAAGCGCTGCACGACACCGAGCGCGGGCCCGGCGCCTTCGCCAAGACGCTGGAGGGCATCGACTGGCTGGCGGAAGGCGGCTTCGGCCACACCCTGGCCGGGCGCACCTGTTGGGGCGAGAGCGAGGCGGCGGCCCGCGCCGGCTACGCCGCGCTGATCGCGGCGCGGGGCTGGGCCGTCGACGCGTACGACCCTGGCCGGCTCATCCTGTTCCCCGAAATGGACGAGCGCGCCGACGTTCCGGAGATCACCGAGAGTTGCTGGGACATTCTGCACAAGGACCCCGCCGAACTGATGTGCGCTTCGAGCCGCATGGTGGTGAAGCGGCAAGGCGCAGGCCGCCCGGTGGTGCTGCCCTGCACGCTGCTTCCCTACGACCCGGCCTTCGAGATGGGCGCCACGCTCGCCGAGGCGGCACGCGCCGACGGCGGCATGTTCGCGCAAGGCGCGGTCAAGCTCTGCCACAAGCATTGCGCCAAGTTCTGCGTGCTCGGCGGCGGTAGCTGCTCCGCATAGCCTCAGAACGGATTGTCTTCCGATGCGCCGCGCGTCCTGAAGAACTCCCGGGTCAGCGCGAACACCACCGGACTGAGCAGCACCAGTGCGATCAGATTGGGGATCGCCATCAGTGCGTTCAGCGTGTCGGCCAGCAGCCAGACAAAGGCCAGCTCGACCGTGGCGCCGATGAACACGGCGATGCACCACGCCAGCCGAAACGGCTTGATGATGCGAATGCCGAACAGAAATTCCAGGGAGCGCTCGCAGTAATAGCTCCAGCTGAGCAGGGTGGTGAAGGCGAACAGCGTGAGTGCAAAGGCGACGATGTGGTGCCCGACCACCGGCAGGGCTTGCTCGAATGCCGAGGAGGTCAGGGCCGCTCCGGTCTGGCCGCTGGTCCAAACGCCGCTGGTCAGGATCACCAGCGCCGTGAAGGTGCAGACGATGATCGTGTCGATGAACGGGGCGAGCATGGCGATCAGGCCCTGGCTCACCGGTCCCTTGGTCTGCGCCGCGGCATGCGCGATCGGCGCCGAGCCGAGACCCGCCTCGTTGGAGAACACGCCGCGCGCGATCCCGAAGCGGAGCGCGGCCCAAACCGCCGCGCCGGCGAAGCCGCCGGTCGCCGCGGCCGGCGAAAAGGCATGCACGAAGATGAGGCGGAAGGCTTCCGGTATGGCGCCCGCGTTGATGATCAGCACCAGCAGGCCGGAAGCGACATAGGTGATCGCCATGAACGGCACCAGCTTGCCAGCCACGGCGGCGATTCGCTGAATTCCGCCGAGCAGCACGGCGCCGACCAGCACGAACAGAATTGCGCCGGTCAGCCATTCCGGCATCGCCAGCGAGTTGTTCAGCGCATGCGCCACCGAGTTGGCCTGCACCATATTGCCGATGCCGAAGCCGGCGATGCTGGCGAACAGGGCGAAGGCGATGGCGAGCCAGTTCCACTTCGCGCCGAGCCCGTTCTTGATGTAATACATCGGCCCGCCGACATATTCGCCCCGCGCATCGACTTCGCGATAGCGCACGGCCAGCACGGCCTCGGCGTATTTGGTGGCCATGCCCACCAGCGCCGTCATCCACATCCAGAAGATCGCGCCGGGACCGCCCAGGAAGATCGCCGTCGCCACGCCGGCGATATTGCCGGTGCCGATCGTGCCCGACAGTTCCGTCATCAGTGCGTTAAAGGGGGTGATCTCGCCCTTGCCCTCCTTGACGCGGCCGCGCCAGAGAAAAGCCAAGCTGAGCGGGACCTGGCTGACGCTGCGGAGCCGCAAGCCGACGGTGAGATAGAGACCGACGCCGAGAATCAAGATCAGCATCGGCACGCCCCAGACGATGCCGTTCAGCCAGTTAAGGCTCGCCGATACCGTGTCCATGATTGATCCCCCTGCCCGCCCTCAGGCGCCGTCCCCCGGCCTTTTATCGCTTATGCGCCGAGGGGAGTCACGGACGGAAATAGCCCCGGTTCGAGCCCCATCGCCCAAGCGGAACAGTCGCCCTGGTTTTTCGCAGCTATCAAGGGTCTGCTAAGGGGGCGGCGCCGGGCCGAGCGGAATTTTCAAGCGCGCGAACGGGCCCCAATTGTTGCGGTCGAGGTCGCCCTTGCCGGTGAAGCCTCCCAAGCCGTCACCATTGGACAAGTTTAGATCGTAGCGCTTGAACTGAGCCTGATCGAACCAGCCCTCCCAGCGGGCGCCGACCACTAGAGTGCCGCCCCTGGAAAGGAAGGGCATCCCCACGCCGAGTTCGCCTTCGGCGTTTGAGACCATATCGTTGTCGGAGAAGGAGACGCGTTGGCCGCCCAGTCCCGGTCCCGAGGCGAAACCCCGGACCTTATGGTCGCCCCACAGCAACGACCCCGACAACGAGCCCGTGAGGAAGGGCCTCGCCGAGCATCTGCTGATCGGCGCCGGCGACCAAGAAATCGCCCGTGCGCTCGAACTATCCTCGTTCGAGAAGGCAAAAGAGCAGGAACAGGCCAAGGGCTATCGCGAGCGGCCAATCCAGTCGGCGGCCTTCTTTCGCGAGGGGCGCGCCGGGCAGTGGCGCGAGGTGCTAAGCCCCGCGCAGGTGATCCGCATCGTCCAGGCGCATGGCGAGCAGATGGCGCGGTTCGGCTATTTGCCGGAGGGCGTATGAGCAGAGCCTAGTCGAGGCGGGCGTGTTCGGCCCAGCTCACGCGAATCTGTCGACCCTCCCGCGTGTAGCCGACCAGGTTGAGTCCATTTAAGCCCGGCGTATAGGACCACACCGGCGCCTTGCTGAACTCGTCGAGTGCAGAGCTTTCGATGATTGCCGCCATGCCGAGCACCTTCTCCACCGGATGGCGCTTCGACCAATCGGCCAGCAAATTGCGGGAATGAACCGCCAGGACGCGCGCCAATCCCTGCTGCCGATGATCCGGCGCGACGAGGCAGCGGAAGAAGCCGAACCGCGCCCTGAGCTGCGGCAGGATATCGAGCACCATCGTCGACACGCCGATCAGCTCGCCGTCACGGTAGGCCGCGGTGCATAACTCCCTGGCGCGCAGGCCCGGATCGAGGCCGGCCGGCAGCGCGCCAAGCCGGGTCCACAAGGCGACGGCATCGGCCGCGACTTTCGCGTCGTCGCGCCGCCACAGATCCACGACGCGAATGTCGCTGGCGGCGGGCAAGAGTCAGTCCTGCTTGAAGTGCTTAGAGAGTTTCAGCCCCTGCGCCTGGTAGTGCGAGCCGATGCCGCGCCCATAAAGCGTGTCGGGAATGTCGGTGAGCTTGTCATAGACCAGGCGCCCGACGATCTGCCCGTCCTCGAGCACGAAGGGAATGTCGAGGCTGCGCACTTCGAGCACCGCCTTGGCGCCGGGCGCCTTGCCTTCCGTGTAGCCGAACCCCGGATCGAAGAAGCCGGCGTAATGCACGCGATATTCGCCGATCAACGGATCGAACGGCGCCATCTCCGCGACATAGGCCGGCGGCACCGACACGCTCTCCTTCGACGCCAGGATGTAGAATTCGTGCGGATCGAGGATCAGCCGCCGGTCGGCGCCGAGATGCACCGTCTCCCAGAACTGTTCAGGCTGGTAGGCGCCGACCGCGTCGACGTCGATCACGCCGGCATAGCGGCGGGCGCGGTAGCCGATCAGCCCCTTGGGCGAGATCGGCGCCAGGCTGATGCGCAAGTTCAGTCCTTCGCGGATCGCCGCCTCGCCCTCGACCAGACCCACATCGGAGTGGATTTCCCGCAAGGCGCGATCGCCCACCCGGCCCGGCTGCTCGCCGGCATCGAGCTGCTGGCCGACTCTGCGGCGGAACCTGATCTGATTCAGCCGCGACCCATAGCGCACCTTGATGGAGAAGGTGCGCGGGCAGATCTCGGCGAACAGCGGACCAGAGTAACCCTCTCCCACCATGTCGAAGCCGTCCTGGCGGTCGGCGATCAGTCGCGTGAACACGTCGAGCCGCCCGGTCGAGCTTTTCGGGTTGGCGAAGCCGGCGATGGTGGCGCGCAGCTTGAGCTGCTCGATCAGCGGCACGAGATAGACGCAGCCCGCTTCCAGCACCGCGCCCTTGGTCAAGTCGATCTCGTGAAATTTGAGATCCTCGAGCTTGTCGCGCACCGTGGCACTGGGGCCGGGCAGGAAGCTCGCGCGGATGCGGTAGGCGACCTTGCCGAGCCTGAGA
The DNA here is from genome assembly GCA_046481725.1 of Methyloceanibacter sp. Classification (GTDB taxonomy): domain Bacteria; phylum Pseudomonadota; class Alphaproteobacteria; order Rhizobiales; family Methyloligellaceae; genus Methyloceanibacter. Next base: position 8,637 of record JAWOJH010000203.1, read on the forward strand.
TCGAGGCTCGCCGGCTGAATCTGGTTGGTATCGATCTCCGGCGCCGCCAGGATCTCGCCCGACGCGATCATGGCGCGGATCGCCTGGCTCGGCAGGATACCGGTCCGGGCGAACATGCTGCGCGGGCTCTCCGCCGGCGGGTCTGCACGCGTCTCCGCCGCAGGCTCCTCGAACAGTTTCTCGCTCTGGCTCAATGGCTGCATCGCCCGTATTTGCATTTTCCGGTCATCTGGTCATCCTAAGCTCTGCCTTCTCCCCCGGATTCACAAGACCCCCTGCGACGCAAGGAGGCTTGACGGCGGGGGCTTGAAGGGGCGATTAATCCCCCTCGTGGTGATTTGGCCGGCCGGCTTGCAGCCACGTTAAACAAGTCGCTAAAAGGCCGTGCGAGGCGAGACGAAGCCGATCCCGGTCATTTGGCGGCAGCCAAAGTCCGGGTTTTTTTATGCGGCCGGCCTGTTTAAGAGGGTTCAAGGAGCGTTCCATGGCCGGAAGCGACGACACCAAGAAGAGTGCCACTTGGCGCACCGCCACCAGGCTGGTGCATGAGGGCACCCTGCGCAGCCAGTTCGGCGAGACCTCGGAAGCGATCTTTCTCAACTCCGGCTACGTCTATGCCAGCGCCGAGCAGGCGGAGGCCCGCTTCAAGGGCGACGAGGACGGCTTCGTCTATAGCCGCTACGCCAACCCCACCGTGGCCATGTTCGAGGCGCGCATGTGCGCGCTGGAAGGCGCGCCCGCCGCGCGCGGCACCGCGAGCGGCATGGCCGCCGTCGCCGCCTCCCTGCTCTGCCATCTCAAGGCGGGCGACCATGTCGTCTCGGCGCGCGCGCTGTTCGGCAGCTGCCGCTACATCGTCGAAGATCTCCTGCCGCGCTATGGCATCGAAACCACCCTGATCGACGGGCGCGACCTGAAAGCGTGGGAGGCCGCGGTCAGGCCCAACACGCGCGCCTTCTTCTTCGAGACGCCGACTAATCCGGTGCTCGAACTGGTCGATATCGAGGCCGTGTCCAAGGTCGCCAAGCGAGCCGGCGCGCTGGTGGTGGTCGACAATGTGTTCGCCACGCCGCTATTGCAGCGGCCGATGCCGCTCGGCGCCGACATCGTGGTCTATTCGGCGACCAAGCATATCGACGGCCAGGGCCGCTGCCTCGGCGGCGTCGTGCTCGGGCCGGAGGACTTCATCGAAGAGAAGCTGCACAATTATCTGAAACATACCGGCCCCTCGCTCAGCCCGTTCAACGCCTGGGTGCTGCTCAAAGGACTCGAGACGCTGCCGCTGCGCGTGGAGCGCTGCTGCGCTTCGGCCGCTTCCATCGCCGACTTTCTCGCCGGACGGAAGGAAGTGGTCCGCGTGTTTTATCCCGGCCGCGCCGACCATCCGCAGGCAGCGCTCGCCAAGCGGCAAATGGCGGGCGGCGGGCCGATGGTTGCCTTCGAGGTCGAGGGCGGCAAGGCGGCGGCGTTCCGCGTGATGAACGCACTTGAGATCTTCAAGATCAGCAACAATCTCGGCGACGCCAAGAGCCTCGTCACCCACCCCGCCACCACCACGCATCAGCGGCTCACGCCGGAAGCGCGCGCCGAGCTCGGCATTTTCGACAACAGCGTGCGGCTGTCGATCGGCCTCGAAGACCCGGACGATCTGATGGCCGATCTCGACCAGGCCCTTGCCGCCAAGTGAGCCGCATTGGGTCGCCTTGCCCACGTTGAACCTGTATGCCACCTTCACCGCAATGTTCGAGTTCAGGCGAGGATGGTCATGTGCCGCAACATCGAGACGTTGCATAATTTCGAGCCGCCGGCGACCGACGAGGAGATCCATCTATCGTCGCTGCAATTCGTGCGAAAGCTCTCCGGTTTCACCCACCCTTCCGCGGCGAACCAGGCCGCCTTCGACCGCGCCGTGCAGAAAGTTTCCGCGGCCGCGCGGGAGCTGATCGATTCCCTGGTCAGCAACGCGCCGCCCCGCAATCGCGAGACCGAGGCGGTGAAGGCGCGCGCGCGGTCCGCGGCGCGTTTCCCCTCTTCATGACGGCAGAGCCGCAACCGAAGCCTGACTTGCCCGCTCAAGCCCGGCAGGTGAAAGAGCTGCTGACGGCGTTGGTCGGGTTCGACACCACCAGCGCCAAGTCGAACCTGAAACTGATCGCCTTCGTCGAGGATTATCTCGCGCGCCACGGTATCGCCGCCACCCGCGTGCCCTCCCCCGACGGCGAAAAGGCCGATCTGTTCGCGAGTATCGGGCCGCAAGCCGAAGGCGGTATCGGCCTGTCGGGGCACAGCGACTGCGTGCCGGTCGAGGGCCAGACCTGGACTTCCGACCCGTTCACCCTCACCGAACGCGACGGCAAGCTCTATGGCCGCGGCACCTGCGACATGAAGGGCTTCCTCGCCTGCGTGCTCGCCGCAGTGCCGCTGTTCAAATCGCGCGCCCTGAAGCAGCCGATCCACCTCGTCATCTCCTATGACGAGGAAGTCGGCTGCACCGGGGTCAGGCCGCTGATCGCGCGGCTCGGCCAGGATCTGCCGCTGCCTCGCGCCATCGTCGTCGGCGAGCCGACCTCCATGCGGGTGATCGACGCGCATAAGCGCATCGACGCCTATCGCACGCGGGTGACCGGGCGCGAGGCGCATTCCAGCATGCCGGAACTTGGGGTGAACGCCATCGCCGCCGCCGCGGCGCTGGTCTGCGAGTTGGAACGTCTCGGCGCCGACATCGCCGCGCGCCAGAACGATCCTCGCTTCGAGCCGCCTTATTCCACCATCTCCGTCGGCACCATCAAGGGCGGCACCGCGACCAATATCGTGCCGAAACATTGCGAGTTCCAATGGCAGGTGCGGAGCCTTCCCTCGGCGCCGCCCGCCGAGGTGCCGCGCGACCTCGCCGCTTATGCCGAGACGGCCTTGCTGCCGCGCATGCGCCAGGCGAACGAGGCCGCCGCGATCGATACCGCGACGCAAGGTTCGGTCCCGGCCTTTGTCGCCTCGTCCGGGTCCGAAGCCGTGGCGCTGGCGCTGAGCCTGACCGGCGAGACGGCGACGCACGCCGTGCCCTATACGACCGAGGCCGGCCTGTTCGAGCTGGCGGGGTGCCCGTCGGTGATCTGCGGTCCGGGCGACATCGCCCAGGCGCATGCGGCCGACGAGTATGTCAGCCTCGACCAGCTCGACGCCTGCATGGCCTTTCTGGATGGCCTCGCCGCCAAGCTCAGCGCCTGATCACCCAAGCACTTGGTGTCATGCCCGCGAAAGCGGGCATCCAGTACCCCCTGCTCGCGCGATGAGTTCGCCGGTTACTGGATCGCCCGGTCGAGCCGGGCGATGACAATGAGGGAGAGACGCAGAGACCTAAGCGTCGGCGAAGGACGCCGGGTCGAAGTGGTAGCGGCGGTTACAGAACTCGCAAGTCACCCACACCTCGCCGTCGACCACCATCCCCGCCAGGTCCTCCGCCGAAAAACGCCGCAGCAATTCCTCCACCCGCGCCCGTGAGCAACTGCAATAGCTCTCGAGCGCAATGGCGTGGAAGGCGCGCACCTGCTCCTCGTGGAACAGCCGGTAGAGCAGCCGGTCGGGCGGCAGCATGGGGTCGAGCAGCTCGTGATCCTCGACCGTCTCGGCCAGCGCCTTGGCGCGGGTCCAATCCTCCTCGGCCATGGCCGAGCTGCGCGCGCCGCGTCCGCCCTCGCGGGTGAGCTTCTGCACCAGCAGGCCGCCGGCGCGCCAAGTCCAGGCGCCCGAGCCCGCCGCCCCGGCGCGATAATGCCGCGCCACCGCCAGCCTGATGAAGGTCGGAAGCTGCTCCGACTGCCGGAAATAGGTGTCGGCCGCCTCGGTCAGGCTCTCGCCTTCCAGCGGCACCACGCCCTGATAGCGCTCGGTGTCGAGGCCCCGGTCGATGGTCATGGCGAGATGCCCCTCGCCGAGCAGCCGGCCATCCGGCGGCAGCGTCTCAAGCCGCTCTTGTGAGAAACGCGCATAGCCGCGCAAGCCGCCCGGCACCTGATAGTCCGCGACCAGAAGATCGACCGGCCCGTCGGTCGAGGCCTGCAAGATGAACTTGCCCTCGAATTTCAGCGCCGCGCCGAGCAGCGCCGTCAGCGCCACCGCCTCGCCGAGCAGTTGCGACACCGCTTCCGGATAGTCGTGACGCGACAGGATGGTGTCGACCACGGCGCCGAGCTTGACCAGCCGGCCCGAGACGTCGGCCTGCTCGGCCTGGAACGGCAGGATGAGGTCGTCTTCCGGAATGCGCAGCTCGACCTGCGGCTCCGGCGCGGAATCGGTCATCGCCTCGCTCCGCGGGCCTTGCTGCCGGCCGCGCGGCTCTTTAGGGGCCGCACGCTCCTGGCAGCCGGACTGGCGCTGAGACACCAGGAGAGGATCGCCTTCTGCACATGCAGCCGGTTCTCCGCCTCGTCCCACACGGCGGATTGCGGGCCGTCGATCACCGCCGCCGCAACCTCGTCGCCGCGATGCGCCGGCAGGCAGTGCATGAAGATCGCGTCCGGCGCCGCTTGAGCCATCACGCTCTCGTCGACCTGGAACGGGCGCAAGGCCTCCAAGCGCTGCTTCTCGTCATTGTCGCCCATCGATACCCAGACATCGGTGATGACGCAGTCCGCGCCGCGCGCCGCTGCAAGCCGGTCCTCGACCACCTCGATCGCGGCGCCCTGCTGCTTGGCCCAATCGAGCAGCGCGGGCGAAGGCCCATACGATTTGGGCGAGGCGATCCTGAGCGTGCAACCGAAACGGGCCGCCGCATGCACCCAGGACGTCGCCACGTTATTGGCGTCGCCAATCCAGGCGATTATGCGGCCTTCGACCGGCCCTTTCAGCTCCTCGAAGGTCATCACGTCGGCCATCACCTGGCAGGGATGCGAGCGGCAGGTGAGCCCGTTGATCACCGGAACGGTCGCGTGCGCGGCGAGCTCGGTGAGCGTCTCGTGCGGGCCGGTGCGCAGCATGATCGCGTCGACATAGCGCGACAGCGCCCGCGCCGTGTCGGCCACGGTCTCGCCGCGGCCGAGCTGCATGTCCTGCGGGTCGAGCACCACCGAGTTGCCGCCGAGCTGGTGCATGGCGACCTCGAACGACACGCGCGTCCGCGTCGAGGGCTTCTCGAAGATCATGGCGAGCACGGCGCTGTGCTTCAGCTTGAGGCTCTTCGGCACGCGGCCTTTGCGCTTCATCGCCTTGGCGGTGTCGATGATCGCGCGCAGCTCCTTGCGGTCAACTGCGTCGATATCGAGGAAATGCTTGGGCGGCATCGCGAGCGGTCCGGGGGTATGGCTAGCTGCGCTTCAGAGCGGCGCAGGCTGCGTCCAGCTTGGTGCCGGCCAGATCGATTTCGGCCTCGCCGACGATCAGCGGCGGCAACAGGCGCACGACGTTGTCGCTGGCCTGCACCGTCAGCATCTTCTCGGCGCGGAGCGCTTCGAGCAGCTTCAGGTTGGGTACCTTGCACTTCAGTCCGAGCATCAGCCCCTGCCCGCGCACGTCCTCGATGATCTCGCCATGCTCGTCCTTCAGCGCGGCGAGCCGCTGCTTCAACCTTAGCCCCATCTGTGCGACATGGTCGAGAAAGCCGTCCTCGAGCACGATGTCGAGCACGGCGTTGCCGACCGCCATGGCCAGCGGGTTGCCGCCGAACGTCGAGCCGTGCGAGCCGGCGGTCATCGCCGAACCGACCGCTTCGGTGGTGAGGCAGGCACCGACCGGGAAGCCGCCGCCGAGCCCCTTGGCGGTCGCCATGATGTCCGGGGCGATGCCGACCCATTCATGCGCGTAGAGCTTCCCCGTCCGGCCCATGCCGGTCTGCACCTCGTCGAACAGCAGCAAGATGCCCTTGTCGTCGGCCAGCGCCCGCAACTCCTGGAGGAAGCGCCAGGGGACCTCGCGCATGCCGCCTTCGCCCATGATCGGCTCGATCAGGATGCCGGCGGTCTCCTCGCCGATGGAGGCCTCCACCGCCTCGATGTCGAGCCCGGCGACCTGATCGAAGCCCGCGACGGGCGGTCCGAAGCCCTCCAAATGCTTGGCCTGGCCGCCCGCGGCGATGGTGGCCAAGGTGCGGCCGTGAAAGGCGCCTTCGAAGGTGACCAGCCGGTAGCGCTCCGGCGCCCCGTGTTTAAAATGATAGCGCCTGGCCGCCTTGATCGAGCATTCGACCGCCTCGGCGCCGGAATTGGCGAAGAATGCCATGTCGGCGAAACTCGCGGCGCAGAGCCGCGCCGCCAGCCGCTCCTGTTCGGGAATGCGATGCAGATTGGACACATGCCAGAGCTTGTTCGCTTGGTCGGTCAGAGCCTTAACGAGATGCGGATGCGCATGACCGAGCGCCGTCACCGCCACCCCGCTGGCGAAATCGAGATATCGCTCGCTGTCGGCGGTGAAGAGATAGGCGCCTTCCCCGCGCGAGAAGGAAAGCTCGCTGCGGGCATAGGTCGGAAGCAGGGCCGACATAGAAGTTGATCCTGAAACAAAAACTGCCGCCGGGCCGGCGGCAGCGAACAATCTCAGAGCATTAGGTCGCAGGGTGCGGCGTGTCAATCAGGGCACATCAAGCGCTTATCCAATGCTCGTCCACGTTTCCATCCACTCTGCGATTTGTATTCTCGCCGCAAAAGTGGCAGACTCCCTGTCGTTCCGGTGGAAAACGGACGCAACAAGCGTGGCGGACGCTTGCCGGTTTCCGCAGGATATCGTAGCGTATAACCGCTCGGCTACAAGATATCGTGGGTGCTGCGTTGCGCCCGGGCGGTCAATCTCAGCAGTAATTCCGAGTTTGCAAAACGCCGTCTCTAGGCAGACGGGGGGATTCTGAGTCCAATTCGAGGAGGCCAACCATGGCTTGGACTGACGAGAGGGTTGAACTGCTGAAGAAACTCTGGGCCGAAGGCTTAAGTGCAAGCCAGATCGCCGCGCGGCTGGGCGGAGTGACGCGCAACGCGGTGATCGGCAAGGTGCATCGTCTGGGGCTATCGGGGCGCGCGACAAGCTCGCGCTCGTCGAGCCCGCGGCCGCGGCGCCCGCACGTGCCGCGCGCACCACGCTCGCCGTCGCTGATGTTCGGCACGCGTGGCGCCAACGCGCTCAAGCCGCAATTCGAGACGGATCTCGATCTCGCGCCCGCACCGCTCCAGGAACTGGTGATCCCGCTGCATGAGCGGGCAACCATCATGACCTTGAAGGAACCGATGTGCCGCTGGCCCATCGGCGATCCGAGCGAGCCCGAGTTTCATTTCTGCGGCCGCAAGAAATGCGGCACGCTCCCATACTGCGAGCATCATGCGCGCATGGCGTATCAGCCGGTGCAGATGCGGCGGCGGGAGAAGCGCTTCGCCACCGGCTAAGCGCGACAGAGATGCGGCAAGAACAACGGCAAGAGGCGCCCGCTCGGCGCCTCTGCTATTTTAGGCGGTCTCTTCGAGCTTGTCGGAGAAGGCATAGCCAGCGCCGCGCACGGTCCGCACCGGATCCGTTTCCTGCCCGCGCATCATCGCCTTGCGCAACCGGCCGATATGCACATCGACCGTGCGCTCGTCGACATAGACGTTGCGGCCCCAGACCCCGTCGAGCAATTGCGCCCGGCTGAACACGCGCCCAGGACTCTGCATCAGGAATTCGAGCAGCCGGAACTCGGTGGGGCCGAGATGTACCTGCCGGCCATTCCGGGTCACCCGGTGCGATTCCCGGTCGAGCTCGATATCGCCGACGCTTAACACCGAGGCGATGCGCTCCGGGTTGGTGCGCCTTAAGATCGCCCGCACTCGCGCCATCAGTTCGGGCAGCGAGAACGGCTTCACCACATAGTCGTCGGCGCCGGTGGTTAGACCCCTGATCCGGTCGCTCTCCTCGCTGCGCGCGGTCAGCAAAATGATTGGTATGGTGCGGCTATCCTTGCCGGTACGCAGGCGCCGGCACAATTCGAGCCCGGAGATGCCGGGCAGCATCCAATCCAGCACGATCAGATCGGGCGTGCTCTCGGCGATGGCCATCTCCGCCTCATCGCCGCGATGCACGACGTCCACCGCATAGCCTTCCGCCTCGAGATTGTAGCGCAGGAGGAGGGCCAACGGCTCCTCGTCCTCGACCACCAAAACCTTCGCTCCGGGGCTCATCGGGCTGATCTCGAGCATTTGGCTAGCCCGCCGATCGCTTCAGCGCGACCGGGGTCGAGCTCGTCGTGTCGCCTTTCGGCCGCTCGTCGGTAATGGCCGTGCCGTTCACCAGGTAATAGACCGTCTCGGCGATGTTGGTGGCGTGATCGCCGATGCGTTCGATATTCTTGGCGCCAAACAGAAGATGCGTGCACAGCCCAATATTGCGCGGGTCCTCCATCATATAGGTGAGGAGTTCGCGGAAGATCGAGTTGTACATCGCGTCGATCTCTTCGTCCTTGTACCAGACCTTCAGCGCCCGCTCGGCATCGCGCTCGATGAAGGCGTCGAGCACCTCCTTCACTTGGCCGAGGGCGAGCTCGCCCATATGTTTCAACCCGAGCATGAGCTGCTTCGGCTGCTGCTCGCTCACCACCGCGACGGCGCGCTTAGCGATGTTCTTGCCGAGATCGCCGATGCGCTCCAGATCGTTGGCGATGCGCAGCGCGGCCATGATCTGACGCAGATCGTAGGCCATCGGCTGACGGCGCGCGATCATCAGCACCGCCTGCTCCTCGATCTCGCGCTCCAGCGTGTCGATCTCTTCGTCCTTCTTGATGGTGGCCGCGGCCAATTCGGGGTCGCGCCGTTCCAGCGCCTCGAAGGACTGTCCGAGCACCTGTTCGGCCAGCCCGCCCATCTTGGCGATCTTGTTGTTGAGGAGGGAAAGCTCCTCCTCGTAGGACTTAACGATGTGTTCGTGTTGCTCCATCGCTCTTCGAGCTCCTGATACGGTCCCGTCTAGCCGAAGCGGCCGGTGACATAGTCCTGCGTCCGCACGTCGGTCGGGTTGGTGAAGATCTTGGTCGTCTCGTCCACCTCGAGCAGCTTGCCGAGATGGAAAAAAGCGGTTCGCTGCGACACGCGGGCCGCCTGCTGCATCGAGTGCGTGACGATCACGATGCAGTAATTCTGCTTCAGTTCGTCCATCAGCGTCTCGATGCGCGCCGTGGCGATCGGATCGAGCGCCGAGCATGGCTCGTCCATAAGGATCACCTCGGGATTCACAGAGATGGCGCGGGCAATGCATAGCCGCTGCTGCTGACCGCCGGAGAGTCCGGTACCCGTTTCCTGTAAGCGGTCCTTCACCTCCTCGAATAGCCCGGCCCGGTTCAAACTCGTGACCACGATCTCCTCGAGATCGGTCTTCGACGCCGCCAGCCCGTGGATGCGGGGGCCATAGGCCACGTTCTCGAAGATGGATTTGGGGAACGGGTTCGGCTTTTGGAACACCATGCCGACCCGGGCGCGAAGCTGCACCGGATCGACCTGCGGCGCATAGATATCCTGGCCGTCGAGAGTGATGTCGCCCTCGATACGCACCCCTTCGATCATGTCGTTCATGCGGTCGAGACAGCGCAAGAACGTGGACTTGCCGCAACCGGAAGGGCCGATCAAGGCGGTCACCGAGCGATCGAGGATGTCGAGCGATACGTCGAACAGCGCCTGCTTCTCGCCGTACCAAAGATTGACGTCGCGCGCCGCCATTTTGATTTCATGCTGCTCGGCCGCGCGGATGCCTTCGTCCGGCGCCGGAGCGGGTGCTTCCACCTTGACCACCGGCCGAACCTCCACTTTCGCCTCCATACCGCGCATCCTTCTACCACTTTTTCTCGAATTTGTGCCTAAGGGCGATGGCGATCGTGTTCATCACCACGAGGAAGCCGAGCAGCACCAGAATGGCCGCCGAAGTCCTTGATACGAAGCCCCGCTCGGGGCTGTCCGCCCAGCTGAAGATCTGCGTCGGCAGCGCCGTCGCCGGCTGCAAAATTCCCATATTCTCGACGCTGGGGATGAACGCATTCATGCCGATCAGCAGCAGCGGCGCGGTCTCGCCCAAGGCCTGCGCCATGCCGATGATAGTGCCGGTCAAAATACCGGGCATCGCCAGCGGCAGCACGTGATGCAGCACGACCTGGTGCTTCGAGGCGCCAATGCCGAGCGCCGCCTCGCGGATCGAGGGCGGCACCGCCTTGAGCGCGGCGCGGGTGGCAATGATGATGGTCGGCAAGGTCATCAAGGACAGCACCATGCCGCCGACCAGCGGCGCCGATCGCGGCAGCCCGAAAAAGCCGAGAAACACCGCCAAGCCGAGCAGGCCGAACACCACCGAAGGCACCGCCGCCAGATTGTTGATGTTGACCTCGATCAAGTCCGTGAAGCGGTTCTTCGGCGCGAATTCCTCGAGATAGATGGCAGCGGCAATGCCGATGGGAAAACTCAGCAGGAAGCATACCAGCAGCGCGTAGAACGAACCGGTGATGGCGCCGGCGAGGCCTGCGCGTTCCGGGAACCGGCTGTCGGCGTTGAAGAACAGCCCCCAATTGAACGGCGTGCTGACCAGCCCCTTGGCGACCAGCGCGTCGAAGGCGGCCATCTGCTCCGGCGTGAAGCGCGGATTTAGCACCTTTGGGTCCTTACCCTCGGCAAGCTGCTGATACGGCCCCGGCACTGGGAACTCGACCTGCGCCGTCTTGCCTACCAGAGCCGGATCGGCTTCCACCCGCTGCCTGATCGCCTCGGGCGCGTCGTCGCCGAGCATGGTGAACAGACCGGTGTCATGCACGTCGGGCAAATAAGCCTGGAGGCTGTCGCGGGCAATCGCCGCGAAGTCGCCCGCCTCGACCTTGGCCGGATCCACGAAGACGTCCAGCTTGAGGAACGCGCGCCCGTCATGCGCCACGACCACGCCGCGGTTCTGGAGCCGCTCCAAATAGCGCTCCTGGCTCCAGGTCAGCGCCTCGACCTCCCGCGGGATCACACCCTTGTAAAGCTGATCGAACGGATCGGACACGGCTATGGGGATGGTGACACGTTGGCCGATCGACTGCGGATGCGCCACGACATAGTCTCGCACGATATACGTGGCGTCCGAGGTCAGTATCTTGACGGCCTCGGTCTTCTGTTTGTCGGTTTCCAGCTCCGCGACCTGAGCCAGCAGCGCATCGCGGACGAGCAGGCGGAAATTGCCTTTCGCCGGGTCCGCCGGATCGACCTTGGCCGGATCGACATAGACTTCGAGATTGACCTTGGTCTGGAGAAAGGCCGGGGCGCCGGTCATGATCAGTGACGTGAGCAGCACGCCGAGCAGCCCGATGGCGATGCCGATCGCGATGATGCCATAGGCTTGCAGCCGCCGGTCGGCGGCATAGCGTCGGCGGATGCGCCGCTGCACGTCCGGCGCCGAGAAATCGCGCATCGTGGCATGTCGGTCGATGGTTTGAGCGTCACTCATATTTCTCTCGATATTTGCGGACGATCCGCAGCGCGACGATGTTGAGGGCGAGCGTCACCACGAAC
>JAWOJH010000007.1:0-34284 GCA_046481725.1 Methyloceanibacter sp.
GCGTTCCGCGTGTTGACGACCGGCGGGTGCTGAACGGCATCTTCTGGCGGCTGCGGACGGGAGCGCCATGGGCGGATATTCCTGAGCGCTACGGCCCGCACACGACCTGCGTGAACCGCTTCAACCGCTGGCGCAAGGTCGGCGTCTGGGACCGGCTTCTGAAAGCGGTGTCAACGGCTTATGACGGCGACATCCAGATGATCGACTCCTCGTCAATCCGCGTCCATCAGCACGCCGCCAACGCCAAAAAAAAGACGACCGATCCAGTTGCATGGGTCGCTCGCGCGGCGGGCTGACCACCAAGATCCACGCGCTGGTCGATGCCTGCGGCCTGCCCATCGCACTGAAGCTGACCGAGGGTCAGGCTCATGACGGCCCCGCCGCAACGGACATGCTCGCCACGCTCGAGGCCGGCGACATCCTGCTGGCCGACCGCGCCTACGATTCAGACGCCTTGCGCCAAGCCCTTACTGAACGTGGTGCCTGGGCCAACGTCAAGCCCATGCCCAACCGCCGAAACATTCCGGCGTTCAGCGGATTCCTCTACCGCTACAGGAACCTCGTCGAGCGCTTCTTCAACAAGCTCAAACACTTCCGGGGCGTCGCAACACGATACGACAAGCGCCCCGAAAACTACCTCGCTGGCGTCAAACTCGCCTCAGCCAGAATCTGGATGCGCGCTAATGAGTCGATGGCCTAGTGGCCGCCGTTACCCTGCCGGTTCAGATCACCCCCGCCGAAGCCGCCATGACCTGCAAAGAGGCGGCGAAGGCGAAATTCCCCAACAGCCTGAAGGAGCGTCATGCCTATCGCAAGGCTTGCCGGAAGGCCTGGAAGGCCGCTCAGAAGTAGTTGGCTACCTACCAGAGGGACAGCTTTAGAGAGGGGCCGTTGCGGCCCCTTTCTTAATTTCGGGCAACTACTTCGCTCCCTGTGGCGCATCGCTTTGAAGCGGGACGCTTGGACCGATAACCCAATAGCAACAACGCTTCGCTGAATCCGCCGTTTTCGGTCAAAAGCGAGTTGACGCGGGCCGAAAAATTCGGGCCTTATCCGGGACGGATAATGTTGCGTAGTCACTCAGGGGAGTAAGCTTATGCTTAAGACAGTGTTTCTGGCCGCTGCGCTCTCCGTGGCCATGGTTGGCGTCTCGATGACCGCGGCGCCCACCGAGGCTCATGCCTGCAAGAGCGGCTGCTACAAGCAGGCCAAGGCCAAATACGGCATGCACCTGCTGAAGCGCCACGCCCACAAAAAGGAATGCAGGCGCGCTTATCGCAAGGCGCACGGCAAGCGTGTGCTGTTCGGCTAAGCCCATTCAGCCGACGTAGGCCCGATCTGATATTTCGGAGGGGCCCGCGCGGCTTGCGGGTCCCTTCGCTTTTGGTGCCGGGGCCTTCAGTCTAGGAGGGCTTGCCCCAGATCTCGGCCAGGCGCTGCGCGCGGCCGCATCCCCATTTGTAGTATTTGTAGCTCACCGGATTTTGCCGGTGATAATCCTGGTGATAATCCTCGGCCGCCGTGAAGGTCGTCACCGGTTTGATCTGGGTCGCAACCTTCTGCTTGAAGCGCGTGGCGATTTCTTCCTTGGTCGACTCGGCCAGGTCCCTTTCCGGGTCATCGCCAGTGAACACGACGCTGCGATAGGCATTGCCCTTGTCGCAGAACTGGCCGTCTGGATCGAAGGGGTCGATATTGCGCCAGAAATGATCGAGCAGCGCGGCATAGCTGACTTTGGCCGGGTCGTAGGTGACTTTGACCGCTTCCTGATAGCCTTCGTGGCTGCCATAGGTCGGGTTCGGCTTGGTGCCGCCGGCATAGCCCGAAACGGTTTCGCTGACGCCGTCGACCTTGTCGAAGGCCTCCTCCACACACCAGAAACAGCCGCCGGCGAAGATCGCCGTTTTGGTATCGGCGGCGTGCGTGCCGTGCGCGGCGCCGGCGACAATGGCGGCGCCAAGGAACAACGCGGTCAACGCCGCCAGAATCCATCGCGCCATCGCCGGACACTCCTTTCGTTCGGATATTGATATGGGTAGCGGTCGGCCGGGCAAAGTGGCTCTCTCGCGACCGTGAACCGAATTGATGGACCGGCGCGCGCCGATAAGCGCTTGGGCACCCTTCGGCATTTGGGCTATTCAGGGGCCATGCAGCAGCGCCTCTCCTTGCCGCCGGCGGATATCGGCCCCGCCTACGACGTCGTGGTGGTCGGCTCGGGCTATGGCGGCGGCGTTACCGCTTCCAGGCTTTCGCGTGCTGGACAGAGCGTCTGCGTCATCGAGAAGGGCAAGGAATTTCCGACCGGCTCCTTTCCCAGCCGCTTGCCGGAACTACGCCGCGAGCTGCAACTGAACGGCAGCAAGATGCGCTCGGGCTCGCGTGCCGGCCTGTTCGACTTCCGGCTCGGCGCCGACATTCATGTTCTGGTCGGCTGCGGGCTTGGCGGCGGGTCGCTGATCAATGCCGGCGTTGCGCTCGAGCCGGACGCGCGGGTCTTCGCCGACCCGGCATGGCCCGATGAAATTTCCGCGGACGGGTTTCTAGCGCTCGGCTTCAAGCGTGCGGCCGCGATGCTTCGTCCGTCCCGCTACGCCAATGCGCTCGAGCTGACCAAATATCGCGCGCTCGAAGCCGCCAGCACCGCCTTCGGCGTGCCTCCGGTCGCGGCGCCCGTGGTGGTGAGCTTCGAGGAGATCGTCAATCCGGCCGGTGTCCTCCAACCGGCCTGCACGCTGTGCGGCGATTGCTGCTCGGGCTGCAATGTCGGCGCCAAAAACACCGTCGCCATGACTTATCTTCCGGACGCCAAGGCGCACGGCGCCGAGATCTTCACCGAACTCAGCGTTAGTCACATCGCCAAGGAGGCCGGAGGCTGGCGCGTCTATTTCGCGCCGACCGATGCCAAGGATCCGGTGCCGAGCTTCGTCGAGGCAAAGACCGTGGTGCTCGCCGCCGGCACGCTCGGCTCGACCGAGATCCTGCTTCGGTCGCGCGAGAAGGGGCTTCCGCTCTCGGACCGGCTCGGCGACGGCTTCTCCGCCAATGGCGACATCATTGCCTTTGCCCTTGGCGGCAAGGAGCGGGTCAATGGCGTCGGCGTGGGCGTTCCGCCGAAATTCGTTGGCGACGCCGTCGGCGCTTGCGTGGCCGGGCAGATCGAGCTTCCCGACGGCCGCGATCTCGACCGCTCCATGATCTTGCAGGAAGGCGTGCTCCCTTCGGCGCTGGCGCCCTTGCTGCCGGTATTCTTCGTCTCCGGCGGCAGGCTGCTGGGCGCCGCGCACAGTCTCATCAAGGGCGTGTATCAGGGCCCGTTGTCGCATCTGCACACCTTTTTCGTCGTGTCCCATGACGACGCGAACGGCCGCATCAGCCTCGATAACGGCAGCGCGCAGGTGCATTGGCCGGGCGTCGGCGAGCAGCCGGTCTATGCCCGCGTCGACCAGGCCCTGACCCGGGCGGCTGAAGCGGTCGGCGCGCGCTACATCAAGAGCCCGCTCGCCGCGACTGCCACGGGCACCAAACCGGCCACGGCGCACCCGCTGGGCGGCTGCGGCATGGGGCAAGACGCCGACAGCGGCGTGGTCAACCACAAATGCCAGGTTTTCGATGGCAAAGGCCCGGAATCGGTGCATTCCGGGCTTTATGTCTGTGACGGGTCGGTGATTCCGCGCTCGATTGGCGTAAATCCGCTCCTGACCATCTCCGCGCTCACCGAGCGCGCCATGGTGCATCTTGCCCGCGACCACAATCTGGGGTTCGATGCGGTTTCCGGGGTCCGCGTGGAGGCGGACCGGGCGTTGACCTGAGGGTTTCTCGTCATGGCACGCCGCTGGCGCAAGTCTCTCGGGATTGCCGCGGCGGGCGTCGCGCTTCTGCCGGCGGCCGGGGGACTACTCTATGCCGCCTCGCGCGCGGCGCCCTGCGACCGGCCCGAGCTCACCGCGTCGATCGGTGACCCCCAGGACCTCGCCGCGCCACGCTCGAACCTGGATCGGCTTAGCATCGTTGTCGTGGGCGACACCGGCTTCAACCCGACCGGCGCGCAGGTCGATGCCGCTGGCATGCGCAAGGGCAAGCAGGTCATCGGCTTCACCGACGCGCTTTCCGCAACAGCGCGCGACGTCGACGGCGATCTCGCCTTCGCCAATCTCGAGACGGTGATTACCGACCGCAACGACATCGCTCCGGAGACCAAGGGCAAGGGCGCGTTCCATTTCCGCAGCTACCCCGCCGCGCTGAAGGCGATGATCGATGCCGGCTTCAATCTGTTCTCTCTCGCCAACAACCACGCCTATGACTATGGCGCGGCCGGGATCGAGGAATCGCTCTACCATCTCGCCGTGGCGAATGCCGAGAAGGCCATCGCCTATGCCGGCATCGGCGGCAATTTCGCCGAAGCCGTCAAGCCCGGCTGCCTCGATCTCGGCGGCACGCGCATCGGCCTTTCCGCGATCGGCATCGTCACCGGCGACCAGCCGCAATATCGCGCCGGGCCGGGCAAGGCGGGGCAAGCCTCCTACCGCGACCGGGCCGATTTTGAGGCGGCGGTGGACCAGCTGGTCAGCCTGCCGGCCGACTACCGCATCCTCTCCATCCATTACGGGCTCGAAGGCCGGGTCGAGCCTGACGAGCGGCAAATCAAGGACTGGCGCCAATTTGCCGCCGAGGAGAGGGGCATCGATCTCATTCTCGGTCATCACCCGCATGTCGCCCAAGGCGTGGAGCTCAACGGCAGGTCGCTGATCTTCTACGGGCTGGGCAATTTCCTGCATCCCGGCACCGCCGAGTTGAAGCGCTTCGGCATCTGCCGCGACTACGGTCTGATGGCGAAGGTGCATCTCGCACGGAAAGCCGGCGACTGGCAGGTGCAGGCGATCGAGGCAATCCCGCTCACCGATACGCAATGGAAGCCCGCACGCTTCAAGGCCGAGGAGGCCGCCAAGCGCGTCTACGCGCTCAACCATCTCGCCGCCGGGCTCGATGACGAAAAGACCGCGAAAGGCGTGCGCTTCACCCCGCAGCCGGACGGAACCGGACTCTATTGTGCCGCCGGCGCGGCGGAGCTTGGCGGCAAGCTTGCGGCCTTGTGCCAAAACTGGCAGGAGCCGGGAGAGCCCGACCAGGCGCTCGCCAAGGCGATCGACAAGGCCTGCGAGGACAAGCCGTTCTACGGCAAGCCCGCCGTGGTCAAACGGCGTCAGCCGGCCAAACCGCAGCGCCGCGCGGCGCCCCAGCCATTCCCCTTCGGCGGCCCCTTCTAGCCCTAACCGCGCAACTCGCCGCCGGTCGCTTTCTTCACGGCTTCGACGATCCTCTCCGCCACCGCCTCGATCTCGGCGTCGGTGAGGGTTTTTTCCTTCGGCTGGAGCGTCACCTCGATCGCGAGCGATTTCTTGCCGTCCGGCACGCCTTTGCCGGTGAACACGTCGAACACGCCCACCTCGGCGATCAGCGCGCGGTCGGCGCCGGCCGCGGCGCGCAGCACCTCGCCTGCGGCGGTTTCGCTGTCCACCAGGAAGGCGAAGTCGCGCCGGACCGGCTGGAGATCGGAAGCGTCGAGCGGCTTGGCGCCTTTGCGCGCAGGAGGCACCGCATCGAGGTAAAGCTCGAAGCCGGTGATCGGCGAATCGATCTTCAACTTGGCCAGGAGATCGGGATGGAACTCGCCGAACACGCCGACCAGCGTCTTCGGCCCGAGCTTGAGCGCGCCGGAGCGGCCGGGATGGAACCAGCCGGGCGCCTCGCGCGTAGCCGTCAAGTTTGCCTGTCCGACGCCCAGCGCCGCGAGCGCGGCAACCGCGTCGGCCTTGGCGGCGAATGCGTCAGCGGCAGGGGCTTCACCCGACCAATGCCGGCCTGAGCCTCCAAGCGCCGAGCGGCCGAAGCGAACGCCGGAAGCGGCGGCGAACTGGTCCTCGGGCCGGGGCCCTCGATAGGCTTGTCCAAGCTCGAACAGGGCGCCGTCGGCAAAGCCTCTGTCGCGATTGCGCTGCGCGGCGACAATCAGTCCCGGCAGTAGCGACGGCCGCATCTGCGCCAGTTCGGTCGAGATCGGATTGCTGAGCGTAAGCTCGGCCTGCCCGCCGCCGAACAGCTTCGCGTCCTCCGGCGGAATGAACGACCAGGTCACGGCCTCGACCAGCCCGCGTGCGGCCAGCACGCGGCGCGTCAGCCGCTGCCGCTTCTGTGCGTCGGTGAGCACTGGCTGCGCCACGCCTGCCGCGCGCGGCATCGGCGTGGCGGGAACCTGATCGACGCCGGTGAGCCGCACCACCTCCTCGACGAGATCGGCGGGCCCGGTGATGTCGGGCCGCCAGGAGGGCGCCGCCGCCTTCGTCTGCGTGCCCTTGCCGCTCAGGATCACGCCGAGCGCGCCGAGCAGGCGCTTGATCTCGCCGGCGGCAAGTTCGAGCCCGCTCAAGCGCTGCACGAGACAAGGATCGAATTTAAACGGGCGGTAGGCCTTTGGCGGCTTTCCGGCGATGGTGATCCTGCTCGCCTCGCCGCCACAAAGTTTGAGCACCAGCTCGGTGGCGAGTTCCAGGCCCGGTACGACGAAATCGGGATCGACGCCGCGCTCGAAACGGTAGCGCGCATCCGACTGGATGCCGAGCTTTCGCCCGGTGCGCGCGGTGCGCTTCGGATCGAAATAGGCCGACTCGATGAAGACATTGCTGGTGGCCTGGGTGACGCCGGTGTCCTCGCCGCCGATCACGCCACCGAGCCCGAGCACGGCGCGGTCGTCGGCGATCACGCACATATCCTCGTCGACCGCGTAGGTCTTGCCGTCAAGCGCGAGGAAGGACTCGCCCTCGCGGCCGAGCCGCGCCCGGATCGCGCCTTTGAGCTTGTCGGCATCGTAAACATGCAAGGGACGCCCACGGTCATAGGAGATGTAGTTGGTGATATCGACCAGCGCATTGATCGGGCGCAAGCCGACTGCCTTCAGCCTGCGCTGGAGCCAGTCGGGCGAGGGGCCATTCTTGACATCGCGCACTACCCGCCCGGCAAAGTTGGGGCAGGCGTCGGCCGTCTCCTTGGCGAATTCGAGCTTGATCGGCACCGGATTGGGGGGACCGCCTTTGACCGGCTTGATCGTGTCCCTGTTCAGCCTGCCGAGCCCGGCGGCGGCGAGGTCGCGCGCAATGCCGCAGACCCCAAGACAGTCCGGACGGTTCGGCGTGATGGCGACCTCGATCACCGCGTCGTCGAGTCCGAGCGCCGCGGCGGCAGAGCTGCCGACCTTGGCCTTCGGGTCGAGCTCGATGATCCCGGTGTGCTCGTCCGACAGCTCGAGCTCGCGTTCGGAAAGCAGCATGCCGTTCGACTCCACGCCCCTGATCTTGGCCTTAGTCAGGGTGAGATCGATGCCGGGGACATAACTCCCGACCGGCGCGAACACGCCTTTGATGCCGGCGCGCGCGTTCGGCGCGCCGCATACGACCTGAAGCCGCTCCTTGCCGGTGTCGACCTCGCAGACCGAGAGCTTGTCGGCGTTCGGGTGCTTCTCGCATTTCACCACCTCGGCGACGCGGAACGGCGCGAGCTTCATCGCCGGGTCGAAGACTTCCTCGACCTCGAGCCCGATCCGGGTCAGCGTGTCGGCGATCTCGTCCACCTTCGCCTTGGTGTCGAGATGCTCCTTGAGCCAGGCGAGCGTGAACTTCATGGCTCAGGACAGTCCGGCGGCGAGCGTGGGGACGGCGAGCGGCGGAAAGCCGTAATGCTTGAGCCAGCGCAGATCGCCGGCGAAGAACGCGCGCAAATCCGGCATGCCGTATTTCAGCATGGCGATGCGGTCGATGCCGAGCCCGAAGGCAAAGCCCTGATAGCGGTTAGGATCGAGCCCGACATTGCGCAGCACATTCGGATGCACCATGCCGCAACCTAAAATCTCGAGCCACCGGTCGCCTTCGCCGATCCTGATCTCGTCGCCCACCTTGGCGTAACCGATATCCACCTCCATCGACGGCTCGGTGAAGGGGAAATGGCTGGCGCGGAATCGCATCTTGACCTGCTTCACCTCGAAGAACGCCTTGCAGAACTCCTCCAGCACCCATTTCAGGTGGCCGAGATGCGTCTCCTCGTCGATCACCAGTCCCTCGACCTGATGGAACATTGGGGTGTGCGTCTGGTCGGAGTCGCAGCGATAGACGCGGCCCGGTGCGATGATGCGCAAGGGCGGCTTTTGCTTGAGCATGGTCCGGATCTGCACCGGACTGGTATGCGTGCGCAGCAATGCGCGCGTTCCGTCGGGCGCCGGCGCGAAATAGAAGGTGTCGTGGTCCTGCCGCGCCGGATGCTCGGGCGGGATGTTGAGCGCAGTGAAATTGTTGAAGTCGGTCTCGATGTCGGGCCCCTCGGCGATCGAGAAACCCATATCGGCGAAGATCTCGGTGATCTCGTCGGTGACCTGGCTGACCGGATGGATGCGGCCCTCCTGCAGCGGGCCTTCGCGCACCGGCAAGGTGAGGTCGGCGCGCTCCTGCGCCAGCTTCTCGGCGGTGACGGCTTGCGACAACTCCGTCCGCTTGGCGTCGAGCGCTTCGCTGATGCTGGTCTTCAGGCTGTTGACGACCTGACCATAGGCCTTGCGTTCGTCTGGCGGCAGCGAGCCCAGCGCCTGCATCAGCTCGGAGATGCGGCCCTTCTTGCCGAGCGCGGCGATGCGGACCTCCTCGAGCTTGTCGAGGTCGGAGGCTTCCGCGATGGCGTGAAGCAGCTCGGTCTTGAGACTGTAGAGCTCCAGCGCGCTCATGGCTCAGGCTCCCAGGCCGGACTGGCCCGCTGTCGCGGGCTCAGCCCTGCGCCGCAGCCGATGCAGTCTCGACCAGGCCCTTGAAGGTTGCGGGCTCACGCACGGCGATATCTGCGAGCACCTTGCGGTCGAGCTCGATGCCGGCCTTTTTCAGGCCGTCGATCAGCCGGCCATAGGTCAGGCCGTTCTCCCGCGCGGCGGCGTTGATGCGCTGAATCCACAGCGCGCGGAAGGTGCGCTTCTTCACTTTGCGGTCGCGATAGGCGTACTGGCCGGCCTTGTCGACCGCCTGCTTGGCGATGCGGATGGTGTTCTTGCGGCGGCCGTAATAGCCCTTAGCCTGCTTGATCACCTTGCGGTGGCGGGCATGGGTGGTAACGCCGCGTTTCACACGGGACATGTCGGTGCTCCTTCGAAGCTGGCCTAAGCTTAGCGGCTATAGGGCAGGAAATTCTTCTTCACGATCTTGGCGTCCTCGTCCGACAGAACCATGGTCCCGCGCGCAGTCCGAATGAACTTGGTGGGACGCTGGATCATGCCGTGACGCTTGCGCGAGGCTTGGCATTTCACCTTGCCGGTCGCCGTGACTTTGAAGCGCTTCTTGGCACCGCTCTTGGTCTTGAGCTTGGGCATTTGGCTTCCTTGTTGCCCGCCGCCGCGCCAGGAGCGCTGGGGCCGGGTCGAGTTCTGGGTGGAAAGCATGCGAGCCGCCACGGCATGCCCTGCCGGGCGGCTCCTCGGAAGCGCCTTATAGGGCGGTTTTGCGCTCTGACGCAAGACTTGCCGGGGACGAGTCCGGAGTGGGCCCAAAGACGAACCGGTTTGCCGGTTGCGTCCGGACCAAGGCCACCTTAGCTTGCGGGCGGGGCGGCCTCCTGAGACGACCGGCTGACGTGTAGCGACCCGGCTATGGGCCCCCGGAGTGTGTGAGTGACGATGCAAATCTTGGCCCAATTCCGTCGACCGATCGACTGGCTCACGCGGCAGAGCCGCAGCGTCAAGGATCTGATCGTCATTGGCCTGGTCGGCCTGCCGATCTATCTCGCGGCGCTTTGGTACGAGGTGCTGCACCGTTACTTCGACCTTACCGGCCAGCATCAAAATCGCGCCTGGGACTGGCTCGTCGTCCTGGTCGTCTGTCTTGGCATCGCCGCCAAGATATTCTCGGTTCGCCGCGTCATCGATCTGCGCCGCGAGGTCGCCATGCGCCGGAAGGCCGAGACCGAGGCTTATCATATGGCCCGGCACGACGTGCTTACGGGACTGCCCAATCGCCGCTGGTTCATCGAGGATTTCGAGCGGTCGAGCCGCGGCTTGCCGGACGGCGAGGCCTGCGCGCTGCTTGTCGTGGACCTCGACAACTTCAAGCCCATCAACGACGTCTACGGTCACCGGCTCGGCGACGAGGTCCTCAAGGTGGCCGCCAAGCGTTTGACCAAGATTGCCGGGAATGCGGCCGTCGCGCGGCTCGGCGGCGACGAGTTCGGCCTCATCCTTCGCTACCGGCTCGGCAGCGACGCGCCCGAGTGTCTGGCGCGGCAGATCGTGGAAGAGATTTCCAAGCCCGTACGGCTGGCCGCGCTCGCGCTGCAGGTCGGCGTCAGCGTCGGTGTATCGGCCGGCGTGCCCGACCCCACGTTCGACAGTGTCATGGCCAAGCGCGACGGCACGCCGGTCGAGACCGCTTTGCGGCAGGCGGACATGGCGATGTATTGGGCGAAGGCCGAGGGCCGCAATCGCTACCGGCTGTTCGATCGCGGCATGGACGAGAAGCTACAGCAACGGGTCGAGTTGGAGAGCGAGATCGGCGACGCCATCGCCGTCGGTCAGATCGTTCCTTACTATCAGCCGATCGTCGATCTCCACAGCCAAGAGACCGTGGGCTTCGAAGTGCTGGCGCGGTGGGAGCATCCGACCCGCGGTGTGATCCCGCCGCAGATCTTCATCCCAATTGCCGAGGACACCGGCCAGATCGGCAAGATGACCGACCACCTGCTCGAGCAGGCGGTGCGGGACGCCAAGAACTGGCCCGACGACATAGCCGTCTCGCTCAACTTTTCCGGCCGGCAGATATCCGACTCCAAGCTCGCTCCTAGAATCCTGGAAATTCTCAACCGGGCCTCGTTCCCGCCCAAGCGCCTGATGGTCGAGGTCACCGAAAGCGCCGTGGTGCAGCGGCTGGACGACGCCAAGACCACGCTCCAGGCGCTTCGCAATGTTGGCGTGCGGATCGCGCTCGACGATTTCGGCACCGGCTATTCCGGCCTATACCATTTGCGCGAACTCGATCTCGATACCATCAAGATCGACCGCACCTTTGTCGGGCAGATGCTGGAGAAGCCGCAAGAGGCGCGCATCGTCAAGGCGATCGTCAGTCTCGGCCATGCTCTCAGCCTCAAGACCACTGCCGAGGGCATACAGAGCGCGGATACGGTCGGGCGCCTGCTGAAGCTCGGCTGCGACACCGGCCAGGGCTATCTCTTCGGCCGGCCGCAGCCTGCATCGGTAGTCACTGCGGCGCTTCGCGAGGCAATGACTGCCGCGGCAGAGAGGGGTAAGACGAGCCCGCGCCCCCGCCGCATCGCCTAGCCCTAGCGAGGCGCCAGCACCATCACCATCTGTCGGCCCTCGAGCCGGGGCTCGGATTCCACCTTGGCGATGGTCGACGTGTCCTGCTTCACGCGGTCGAGCACCTGGGCACCGAGCTCCTGATGCGCCATTTCTCGGCCCCTGAAGCGCAGGGTCACCTTCACCTTGTCGCCCTCCTCGAAGAAGCGGAGGATCGAGCGCATCTTCACGTCGTAGTCGTGCGTGTCGATATTCGGCCGCATCTTGATCTCTTTGATCTCGACGGTGCGCTGCTTCTTGCGCGCTTCGGCGGCCTTTTTCTGCGCCTGGTATTTGTACTTGCCGAAATCCAGGATCTTGCACACCGGCGGCTCGGAGTTGGGCGAGATCTCGACCAGGTCGAGTCCGGCCTCCACGGCGCGCGCCAACGCGTCGCCGATTGCGACCACGCCGACATTGTTGCCTGTGGCGTCGATGAGTTGGATGTTCGGAGTATCGATGCCCTCGTTGATGCGGGGGCCTCCCTTATCGGGAGTAAGTTTCATCGGCCGTCTTACGATGTCTTGGTCTCCTCTTTCCGAACCGCGGCGGCCCTGTCCCCCCGAAACGGCGAGAAAGCGTCGCGGCTCGCATCCCAAACTTCAAGTGTTCTACAGGAACGGAATTGCGGCTGACAAGTCAAGCAGCATGCCCGTCTGGGGGGCCCGGACCGAACGGTTGTGGCTCCCGGCCTCACGCCATCTCGGCCGGCACCCCGCCGAAGCGCTCGGCCAGCCGCGTTCCGAGCAATTCGTCATAAACGGCGAGCGTCGCCCGCTGCATCTGCGCCAGCGAGAATTTGGCGGCCTGCCGCCGGGCGCGAACGCCGAGCGCGGCGCGATCTCGCGGAGGAAGCGCGAGCGCAAGCTTGATCTTGGCGGCAAGCGCTGCGGCATCGTCCGCCGGCACCAGCCAGCCCGTGAAGGCTTTGGCGTCTTGAGATGGGGGGATTACCGTCTCGGGCAACGCGCCGAGCTCCGACACGATCACCGGGCAGCCCATGGCTTGCGCTTCGATGCTCGTCCGGCCGAACGTCTCGGGCACGAGCGAGGGCATGATGGTCACGTCGGCGGTGAGAAAGGCGGCCGGCATTTCGCTACAGTGCCCAACCAGCAGCACCGTCTCTTCGAGCCGGTGGCGCAGGATCGAATCCATCAGTTCCCGGCGGTAGGCGCCTTTCCTCGGCGCATCGCCGGCCATGACGACGACGGTGTTGCCGAGCGCCCCCTCACTCTGCATCAAGGCCGCCGCTTCGATGGTTACGCGGTGTCCCTTCAGCCCCGTGATGCGCGCGGCCTGGAGCACGACCCTGGCGTTCGGCGCAACGCCCCATTGCGCGCGGAGCTCCGCGATCGCGCCGGGCGTTATGGCGGCCGGGTCGAACTGGCCGGCGTCCACCCCGCGATAGATCACGCGCAGCCGGCCCGCGGTCACGCCATGCCGTGCGGCGATGAGATCGGCTGTGTAGTGTGAATTGGCGATCACCCGGTCGCCGCGCGCCATGACGCTGTTGTAGAAATTCTTGATGAGGCCGGGATTGCCATACGCGCCATGATAGGTG
Organism: Methyloceanibacter sp.; assembly: GCA_046481725.1. GTDB lineage: Bacteria > Pseudomonadota > Alphaproteobacteria > Rhizobiales > Methyloligellaceae > Methyloceanibacter. Next base: position 12,930 of record JAWOJH010000007.1, read on the forward strand.
GCGACGAACGGCCGTCCTGTTCGCCGTGCCGCGATAAGCGCGCTCCAGGCCGGCGCCCGGCTCCTGGCATGCACGAGATCGACGCCGCGCCGCTCGATGAGACGGACCAGCCGCCCGGCATTAGCGAACATGGTGATCGGGTTCTTGCTCGCCACCGGCATGGTGACGATTTCGCCGCCATGCTGCGTGATGGCTGTTGCCATGCGCCCCCCTTCGGTGGCAACCAGACCGCGCGCGCCGGAGCGGGCCAGCGCCTCGGCGATCTCGACCGTGGTCTGCTCGCTGCCCCCGGTTTCCACGCGCGGCACGACCTGCAAGATGGTGGCGTCTCCCATGGCCAAGTTCTTAGGATGAGCGCCGGCGAACCGCAATTGCTGGAACTGGGAAAGGGCCGCAAGCGCCGCCGCATTGCCTATCGCCTGGCTGATGCCGAAGACGAAACCGTGCTGTTTTGGCTGCCGGGGTTTCTCTCCGACATGGCGAGCACCAAGGCGACCGCGCTCGCCGAATGGGCTGCCGGAGCCAAGCTACCGATGCTCCGCTTCGACTATTCCGGGCACGGCCAGTCGGAAGGGAGCTTGCTGCAAGCTTCGATCGGCGACTGGCTTGAGGAGGCCGCCGCCGTACTCGATCTCGTTCGCGGACGCCGCGCGATCGCGATCGGCTCTTCCATGGGCGGCTGGATCGCGCTCTTGCTCGCCCGCAGACTTGCGCGAGAGGACGACTTGGCGCGGCTGGCGGGCCTCGTGCTGATCGCGCCCGCCTGGGACATGACCGAGCGGCTGATGTGGCACCGCATGACGCCGGAGATCAAGGCGGCGGTCGAACGGGAGGGCGTCTACTACGAGCCGTCGCTCTATGGTGACCCCTATCCCATCACCAGGCATCTGATCGAGGAGGGCCGGTCGCATCTGATCGGCGTCGATATTCTCGCGCTCGATCTGCCGGTCCGTATTCTGCAAGGCATGCGGGACCCCGACGTGCCCTGGGGACATGCGCTCGACCTGGTGGACCTGCTGTGGTGCGACGATGTCGAGGTGACCTTGATCAAGGATGGCGACCATCGCCAATCGCGGCCGCAAGACTTGCGCCGCCTTGAAGCGGTGGTGGCGGCGCTGGTCGACCCGGATCAGGCGTCGACGTAGTCGGCGATGCTGGTTGGCGCGGGCACCTCAAGACCTTCGGCCTTTAGGCCTTCGATGTGAAACCGGATGGCGGCTCGCATCTCGGCCTCGACCGCAGCGACGGTGTCGCCGGTTGCCACGCAACCCGGAAGATCCGGCACGTAGGCGGAATAATTGCCATTCGCCTTTTCGATCACCACCGCGTAGCGCATTCAGTCCTTACTCTTTCAGACCCGACTGCTTCAGGATGCTGTTAAGCGCGCCGGGTGCAATATCATCGGAGGGTTTGCCGGCAATCGTAACGCGGCCGGGCTTGGCCAGGTGCCGATATTGCCGGTGACTACCTCGGGTCGCGACAAGATACCATCCCTCGCTCTCGAGCAAACGGATAACATCACGCACCTTCACGGTAGCGACTCCGGCAGCAGTGCCGCCAGACCCTCGCGATAGGTCGGATAACGCAGCCTCACCCCGAGCTCGGACTTGATGCGGTCGTTGCCGATCCGCCGGCTCCCCTCATAAAAGCTGCGCGCCATCGGGGTCAGATCGGCCTCGGCGAATGACACCTCTGGCGGCGGCGGCACACCGAGCAGCTCCGCCGCATAGGCCACCACGTCGCCCGGCGCGGCCGGTTCGTCGTCGGCGACGTTGTAGATCGCCCCCGCTTGCGGCCGCGCGATCGAGGCCTCGAGCACCGAGGCGATGTCGGCCACATGGATGCGGCTGAACACCTGGCCGTCCTTGTTGATGCGCCGCGCCGTTCCCGCCTTGAGTTTGTCGAACACGCTCCGCCCCGGGCCGTAGATGCCGGCCAAGCGAAAAATTTGCACCTTCACGCCGGTCTCCTCGCCGAACCGGAGCCACGCCGTCTCGGCTTCCACTCGTGCCTCGGTGCGCGCGCTGTTCGGCTTGGGCGGGGTTGCCTCGTCTACCCAGCGCCCTTCCTGGTCGCCATAGACCCCGACCGTGGAGAGATAGCCGATCCATGCGAGTTTCGGCAGCGCGGCGATTTCGTCGCGATAATGCGCCAGCACCGAATCGCCTTCGGGCCCTGGCGGAATCGAATGCAACAGATGGCTGGTGCCGCGGAGCGCCTCGGGCAGGGTGCTGTTCTCGGCTTCCCCCGAGTATTGGACCATCTCGTAGCCTCGCCCCGCGAGCTGGCCGATCTTGCCCACATCGCGCGCCGTGCCGGCGATCTCGAAGCCCTGTGCGGCAAGGCGGGCGGCAAGCGCCTGCGCGGAGAATCCGAGCCCGAAGGCGAACAGCCGGCTCATGCCGCTTCTCCGAGCCACTCGCTTCTCACCGCGGGATCCGAATCGTTGCCAAGCGCCGCGCGCAGCGTGTTGAAGCGCTGTGGCGCGAGCCGCGCCAGCGCCCATACCGCCATCGCCCGCACCAGCGGCGAAGCATCGTCAAGCTGCGCCTCGACCAGCGACGCGAGCGCAGCGTCGCCGGAATTGCCTGCGGCGATCAGCACGTTGCGTAGGAAGCGGTCGCGCCCGGTACGCTTGATCGGCGTGCCGCGGAAGCGCGCGCGAAAGGCGGCATCGTCCAGTTCCAAAAGCTCGGCGAGCGGCGGATTTCTACTGTCATGCCTCACGCTGAGCTTCGCCTCTCGCGCGGTGCTCGCGAACTTGTTCCATGGGCAGACGGCGAGGCAATCATCGCAGCCGAAGATGCGATTGCCCATCGCCTCACGGTAGCGTGGCGCGATATGGCCCTTATGCTCGATGGTGAGATAGGAGATGCAGGCCCGCGCGTCGATTTGGTAGGGCGCGGTGAAAGCGTGCGTCGGGCACACGTCGAGGCATCGCCGGCACGCACCGCAATGATCTTGCTCAGGCGGGTCGGGCTCGATCTCGGCGGTGGTGAAGATCGAGCCGAGGAACAGCCAGGAGCCGAATGTCCGGCTGACGAGATTGGTGTGCTTGCCCTGCCAGCCCAATCCTGCGCGCGCCGCGAGCGGCTTCTCCATCACCGGCGCTGTGTCGACAAAAAGTTTCACCTCGCTCTGGGTGAGCGCCGCCACGCGCGCCGCAAGCGGCCTGAGCTTAGCCTTCAGCACATCGTGATAGTCGGGGCCCTGAGCGTAGGTCGAAATCGCCCCGCGCGACCGCTCGGCCAGAACGGCCAGCGGGTCGCCGCCGCGCCCATAGTTCAAGCCGAGCAAGATGACGCTGCGCGCCTCCGGCCACAGCGCCCGCGGCGCCTTGCGGCGCGCCGCGGTGTCCGCCAGCCACGTCATGTCGCCCTGCCGGCCTTCGCCCAGAAACGCCTCGAGCGCCTCGCCTGCGCCCTCCGCTCCATCCGCCGAGGTGAAGCTCACCGCATCGAAGCCAAGCGCCGTGGCCTCGCTGACAATGCTCTCTTTCAGTGTCTCTGCCATGCCATCAATTTCGGGGTACCGGCCTCAAAAGTCGAGGTCGGCATAGGTTCCGGACGGCGCGAAGCCGGCCACCTTGTCCTGCAACAGCTCCCGGAACGACGGTCTCGATTTCAGCAGGGCGTACCAGTTCTTGGCCGCTTCATGCTCTTCCCAGGCGACCTCGCCGAGGTAATCGAGCGCGGAGAGATGCGCCGCCGCGGCGAGATCCGCAAAGCTCATGGCGTCGCCGGCCAGCCAGCTCCGCGTCTCGGCGAGGTGGCCGATATAGGAGAGATGGTAGCGGAGATTTTCGTGCCCGGCCCGCATCGCCTCCATGTCGGGCGAAGCACTATGCGGCCCGAAGCGCCGGAACACCTTCTCCTCGACCAGATAGGCTGTCACCTCCTCGTGGAATTTGCGGTGGAACCAGTCGGTCAGGCGTCTCGCCTCGGCCCTAGCGAGTGCATCTCCGGGGAAAGGCTGGAACAGCCTGGCGTCGCGCTCATCGGCGGTGTCGGCCAGATATTCGGAGATCGCGTAGGCCCCGGCGATCGTCTGGTTGTCGTCGGTGACGAAGACGGGCAGCGTGCCAGCCGGATTTAGCGCCAGGAAGTCCGCACGCCATTCCCGCGGCCGTTCCTCGGCGAGATCGGCCTCGACACCGCATTCTGCGAGTGCAAGCCGGATCGACCGGGAGAACGCGCACAGCGGATAATGCAGCAGTGTCGCCATCGTCCCGTCAGGCGGCTGATCGTTGCAAAATGAATCGCGCGACCCTTTGGCCTCGTATAGAACCTGCTCGCGCGCCAAACAAGCGGGGCAACGAGGGGCCCATGACGATAGAGCAAATTATCGTCCTTGCCATCGTGCAGGGGGTCACCGAGTTCCTGCCGATTTCCTCCTCAGGGCACCTGATCCTCGTCCCCCAGCTGATGCATTGGGAGGATCAGGGCCTAATCGTCGACGTGATGACGCATGTCGGCACGCTGTTCGCCATCCTCATCTATTTCTGGCGCGATGTGTGGAACATCTCTGGCGGCGCCCTCGAACTGCTGAAGGGCAAGGTAACCGAGGAGGGAAAGCTGGCGATCTATATCGTCCTCGCCACCATCCCGGCGATTGCCTTTGGCCTGTTCCTCAAGAAGTTCGGCTTCGGCGACCTCGAGCGCAACGTCGCCGTCGTGGCCTGGAACACCATCCTTTACGGCATTCTGATGCTGATCGCCGATATGGTGGGCCCGCAGCAACGCACCATCAAGGACATGACGCTCGGCAGCGCCATGATCATCGGCGTGGCGCAGGCGCTGGCGCTGATCCCCGGTACCAGCCGCTCCGGCGTGACCATGACCGCCGGCCGCTTTCTCGGCTTTACCCGTCCAGATGCCGCGCGCTTCTCCTTCCTGCTTGGTATCCCTGCCATCGCCGGCGCCGGCGTGCTGACGGTCGGCGATGCGTTCGCCAGCGGCGACCCGGTCACGATGGACTCGGTCTACTGCGCCATTCTGACCTTCTTCGCCGGGCTTGCCGCCATTGCCTTTTTGATGGCGCTGGTCAGGCGTATCAGTTTCCTGCCCTTCGTGCTCTACCGCATGGTGCTGGGCGGCTTCCTGCTGGTGATGATCTATTCCTGAGAATTTCAAGGTTTCGGCCGGTAATGGGAAAACTGTCCGCGCGGCCGGAACTGCTCGAGATAATCCGGCACCACCGCGGCGACGGCCACCGGCGCGATGCGCAAGCCCTCGAGCGTGCGTCCGTCCCGCTTGGCGCGCTCGCTCACTACGTTGTCGGTCTCAAGCAGCCGCACCTGGTCGACGGTCAAGATCGGGTTGGGCAGGAGCTGTAAAAAGGCGCCCTTGAGCTTGGCGAGCGAGAAGGGCAATGGCAGCAAGAGGCGCCGGCGCATCGTGTAGTCGAGCACGCGCTGCATCACCTCTTTGAGGGTCAGGACCTCGGGTCCTCCGAGCTCGTAGGCGCCGGCCGCATCGGCGGCTCCGGTTAGTCCGGCGACCACCGCTTTGGCCACGTCGCCGGCGAAAACCGGCTGGAACCGCGTTTCGCCGCCGCCGATCAGCGGCAGCACCGGCGCTATCCGCGCCAGTTTGGCGAAGCGGTTGAAGAAATCGTCCTCCGGCCCGAACACGACCGAGGGCCGTAACACCGTCGCGGCGGGAAAGGCCGCCTTGACCGCATCTTCCCCCGCCGCCTTGCTGCGCGCATAGACGGACGGCGAATTCGTATCGGCTCCGATCGCCGATAAATGCACCAGGGCCCTCGCGCCTGCCGCGCGCGCGGCCTCGGCGACGTGGCGGGCGCCTTCATCCTGCACCGCATTGAAGGTCTGCTTGCCGGTGGGAAACAGGATGCCGACCAGGTTGATGACGGCGTCGGCGCCGTCCGCTGCAGCGATCAGCGAGTCGGGAAAGCGCACATTCGCCTGGACGGCGTTGATCTGCCCGACCCCGCCGAGCGGCTGAAGGTGGCCGGCCAGTTCGGGGCGCCTGACGGCGACGCGCATGCGTGCGCCGGTCTTGGCGATCGCCCGCACCACATGCCGCCCGATGAAGCCCGAGCCGCCATAGATGGCGATCAGCGCGTTATTGTCGAGAGTGATGCCCATGTTCTTTTCCCGCGCTCCGCACTTCGCAGCCGCAGCATTACACGAGGGAGCCAAGGCCTGTGAAGCGCCGCCCAGTAATTGACTTTGGCGGGCACGGACCGTACTTGAAAGGGATTAGCCCAGGTGGCGGAACTGGTAGACGCGCTGGCTTCAGGTGCCAGTGGCCGCAAGGCCGTGGAAGTTCGAGTCTTCTCCTGGGCACCATTCCCGCTTTTTTAAGCGCCTCGCGGTAGAACGCTTACCGCCAAGGAACGCTTCAAATTGACCCAGCCGCCAATTATCGAACTGCATCAAGGAGATCTGCCGAGAGGGCGCCTCACCGGCCCAATCGTCGCCATCGACACCGAGACCATGGGCCTCGACCCCTATCGCGACCGGCTCTGCCTGGTGCAGCTCTCGGAGGGCGATGGCAGCGCCGTGCTGGTTCAGTTCCGCGGCGGCTACGAGGCGCCTGAGCTGAAGCGGCTGCTGGCCGATGACGGCATCCTCAAGCTGTTCCATTTCGGCCGGTTCGACATCGCCGTGCTCAAGCATTTTCTCGGGGTGATGCCGCGACCGGTCTATTGCACCAAGGTCGCTTCCAAGCTCGCGCGCACCTTTACCGACCGCCACGGGCTCAAGGATCTTTGCAAGGAACTGCTCGGCATCGAATTGTCCAAGCAGCAGCAATCCTCCGACTGGGGCGCGGCCGAATTGACCCAAGACCAGTTGAGCTATGCCGCGAGCGACGTCTTGCATCTGCACGCCCTCCGGGAGAAACTTGACGCCATGCTGCGGCGCGAAGGGCGCGAGGGTCTGGCGCGGGCCTGTTTCGAGTTCTTGCCCACCAGAGCCGAACTCGACCTCAGGGGCTGGTCGGAGATCGATCCTCTCGCCCATTAGCCGCCAGAATCGGGCCCCTGGGGCCAAGGAGGCGGTCGCAATGTCATCAAAGTCCTGCGGCTAAGCTTGCTCCGGCCGGCGGGACTCGCGGGCTACGCATGGACGGGCGGGGAAAATGGCGATTGAGGCAAATGTCTTTCGGAGCGGCCAGGGCTTCCTTGTGCGCTCGGCCGACGATGGCGCGCGCGCCTTCGCCGCCGCCGAGCGGCATACCAGGCGGGTCCATGTGCTCCGCAAGGCGCTGCCGGTGGTGGCGGTGCTGGTGCTGTTCTCCTACTTCGTCACCTCGCGGCTGGGCGTCAGCATCAGCGTCGGCGACCTGACCGCCAGCATCGACGGCATCCAGGTGGCGGACGGCAATCTGCGCATGACCAATCCCAAATTGCAGGGCGTTGACAAGAAGAACGGCAAATACGTGATCGGCGCCGATTATGCCGATCAGGACATCAAGAATCCGAAAATCATCAAATTGCACGCGATCAGGGCCGAGCTGTCGAATGCGGCTGGGGGCTGGTCGCGCATGACCGCGGTGCGCGGCGTGTTCGACAGCAAGATCGAACGGCTGGTGATGCAGGATAAGATCACGGTCACCACGAGTTCTGGCATTACCGGCGAATTGAAGCACGCAAGCCTGGAGGCGAAGACCCAGACCTTGCGCTCTCACCGTCCGGTCATTTTCAACCTGCCCAATGGAACAATTAGTGCGCGCGCGCTCACCTTCCGGTCCTCGGACAGCACCTTGACCTTTCGCGGCAAGGTGCATGTCCATGTCGAAAGGAAGGAGGTCGCGGCGAAGGAGACCGCAAAGGCCGATCCGCAGGCCCCGCTGGTCGTGCCGCCACTCCCCGCCGCGGCGGCGGCCGAGGATACCAGCGCCTTCTCGGCGGGCCCGCAATGAGAAGCCTCCGCCCTGCGCCTGGTTCTCCCTTGATCCGCGTGTTTGCCGGTACGGCGATGCTCGGCGCTGTTCTGCTCTGCGCGGCGCCGCTTGGCGCGCAGAGCCTCACCAACAGCTTCGGCGGCCTGTCGGAAAGCTCCGACGATCCGATCGATATCGAGTCGGATGTGCTGGTGGTGCAGGACAAGCAGAAGCTCGCGACCTTCAAGGGCAATGTGAAGGCCGTGCAGGGCAGCACGACGATCCGCGCCAAGGAGCTTCAAGTGCACTATGTCGGCGGCGACAAGCTGAGCCCGGCCGCTGGCAAGGAACCTCAGGGCGAGGCTGCGGCCGCTAATGCCGCCGCCGAGAAGGAAGACACCAAGATCACCAAGATCGAGGCGCGGGGGGACGTGGTGATCGTCAGCGCGGACGATCAGACCACGACCAGCGACTGGGCCCTCTACGACCTGCCCGCGCAACTCGTCACCGTGGGCGGCAATGTGGTGTTAACCCAAGGCAAGAATGTGCTAAAGGGAGACCGGCTCGTCATCGATCTCCAGACTGGCGAGAGCCGGTTCGAGAACACGGGCGAAGCTGCCGCCGGCGGTCGCATCCGTGCCCTTTTTATGCCGAAGCAGGACGGCAAGGATGCCAAGCCTCGCGGTGGCAAGCCTGGCGCCAAGACCGAGCAGACATCTAAGCGCCAGGGTGAATCCGATGCCGCAGAGACACGCGGCGAGACGCCGGCGGACGACGGAGCCGGCGATGTGCCATGGCCGATCATGCCGGGCGCTCAATGAGCATTGCGCCCGGAACTTGAGGCTTAAGGAGCGGAAGGGGTAGTGGGCAAATTGCTGTCGTTCCCAGGCCGCCAGGCACGCGCCGCGCAACAAGCGAGTCCCCCGCAGGCGGTCGATCTCGACCAGACGCAGGACGCCCGAACCGAGCCCGGCGCCGGCCGGCTCGCTGTCCGCTCAGTCGTCAAGAGCTTTAAGAAGCGGACCGTCGTGCGCGGCGTCAGTCTCGACGTGTGCCGTGGCGAGGCGGTGGGACTGCTCGGACCGAACGGCGCCGGCAAGACTACCGTGTTCTACATGATCACCGGGCTCATTCCCGCCGACGAGGGATCGATCCGAATTGACGGCCGCGACGTGACCAAGCTGCCGATGTATCGCCGCGCGCGCCTCGGCATCGGCTATCTGCCGCAGGAGGCCTCGATTTTCCGGGGGCTTACGGTCGAGCAGAATATCCTGGCCGTGCTTGAGACGGTCGAGCGCGACAAGCGCAAGCGCCAAGCCCAGCTCGACGCCCTGCTGGAGGAATTTCACATTACCCGGCTCAGGACCGCGCCGTCGATGAGCCTTTCCGGCGGCGAGCGCCGCCGCGTCGAGATTGCCCGCGCGCTCGCCACGCGCCCATCCTTTATGCTGTTGGACGAACCTTTCGCCGGCATCGACCCCATTGCCGTTAACGATATTCGCGCACTCGTCCGCCATCTTACGCAGCGCGGCATCGGCGTCTTGATCACCGATCACAATGTGCGCGAAACCCTCGACCTCGTCAGCCGTGCCTATATTATCCATGACGGCATGGTGCTGACCCACGGCACCGCGCAGGAGATCATCAACAACGAGGAGGTGCGGCGCGTTTATCTCGGCGAACAGTTCCGGATCTGATCGGATCCGCATTCGCCGGCCGTGAGTGAGTTCGATCAATGGCGATCACCACAAAGCTCGAACTCCGTCAGACCCACAGCCTGGTCATGACCCCGCAGCTCCAGCAGGCGATCAAGCTGCTGCAGCTTTCCAACCTGGAACTCATAAGCTTCGTCGACACTGAGTTGGAGCGCAATCCGCTGCTCGAACGCGACGAAACCAGCGATGCTGCCCCCGCCGAGCCCAAAGCCGACGATCAAGCCGATGCCGCCGAGGCTACAAGCGAAGGCGATGCCGACCCTGGCGACGGAGAGGGAGACTGGATCGACCTCGAAGCCGGCGGCAGCCGCACCGAAGATCTCGACGCCGAGCCGCAAGACATCTTCCCCGATGGCGAAAGCCCGCATCCGGGCGCGCTCAAGGATTCCGGCTGGACCTCTCTCGGCCCGGGAACCGGCTCCTCCGGCGAAGAGAACTCCAATCTCGAAGCCTATGTGGCCGAGCAGCGGACGCTACGGGATCACCTGACCGACCAGCTCGTGCTCGCCTTCAGCGATCCGGCGCGGCGCTTGATCGGGGTCCATCTCATCGACATGACCGACGAAGCCGGCTATCTGCGCGGCGATCTCGCCGGCCTTGCAGAATTGCTGGGTGCCCCGCTCGAACTCGTCGAAGAAACGCTCGCCGTGATGCAGGGCTTCGATCCCTGCGGCGTATTCGCTCGGGACTTGCGCGAATGTCTTTCGTTGCAATTGAGGGAGCAGGACCGCTGCGACCCGGCAATGGCGGCGCTGATCGAGAACCTACAGCTTCTCGCCGTGCACGATCTGGCCGCGCTTAAGCGTGCCGCCAAGGTGTCCGACGAGGATCTCCTCGACATGATCCAGGAGCTGCGGCGGCTCAATCCGAAGCCCGGGCTTCAATATGGCTCGGCCCCCACTCAACCGATCGTCCCGGATGTGTTGGTGCGGGCGCTGCCCGACGGCAGCTTTTATGTCGAGCTCAACAGCGACACCCTGCCGCGCGTGCTGATCAACCAGTCCTATTACGCGACTGTATCGAAGTCGGCGACGCGCAAGGAGGACAAGAGCTATCTGGTCGACTGCCTGCAAACCGCGAACTGGCTGGTCAAGAGTCTCGATCAGCGCGCCCGCACCATTCTCAAAGTAGCGCAGGAGATCGTGAAACAGCAGGATGCCTTCTTCACCTACGGCGTCCGCCATCTCCGGCCGTTGAATCTGAAAACGGTGGCCGATGCGATCTCCGTGCATGAATCGACGGCGAGCCGCGTTACTGCCAACAAATACATGGCGACCAATCGCGGCCTGTTCGAGCTCAAATATTTCTTCACCTCGGCGATTGCGGCGGCGGGCGACGGCGATGCCCACTCCTCCGAAGCGGTGCGCGACCGCATCCGGGCGATGATCGAGGCCGAGTCCGCGCGCGACGTGCTGTCGGACGACAAGATCGTCGAACGGCTGAAATGCGACGGTGTCGACATCGCCCGGCGCACCGTCGCCAAATATCGCGAGGCACTACGGATTCCCTCCTCGGTGCAGCGCCGCAGATTGAAGCGCATCGCCTATGCCGCAAGCCTGTGAGTTGCCGGCAAGGTCTTGGTGCCAATCAGGAATCGTGTAAAGAGGGAAGTCGGAAAGAGTTGGTTTGACACTCCCGGAGGAGCGGTCTAGCTTGCCGCTCCGCGGTGGAGGCCGACAGCGGTTGGGCCCAGGGCGCACCTATTTCGCTTCCTGGTGAAGATCGGCCCCGCAAAATGCGGCATGCGCCCGGGAACACGGTGGGAAAGGGCCATTTCAAATCTTCCGCGGGCAATGACGATACAAGTTACCGGAAAGAACCTGGACGTCGGCGAGGCGTTGCGCAGTTACGCCCAGGAGCGCGTGATGCATACCGTCGAGAAGTTCATCGGGCGCGAAACGACGGGCCACGTGCGCATCGAGAAGGAACACGGGGAGTTCAAGACGACCTGCATCATCCATCTGTGGCAGGGCATGAGCCTCGAGGCTCAGGGCATGGCGCCGGACGCCTATAAGAGCGCCGATCTCGCCTGCGAGCGGTTGGAGAAGCGGGTTCGTCGCTACAAGCGGAGATTGAAGCGACATGGCGCGGACACCCCGCGAAACCAAACGCCGGCTGCGGATTATGTGATTCAGGCCGCGCGCGAAGAGCATGAGGAACGCGATGAGGACAATCCCGTTATCATCGCCGAGGCGGAAAGTCCCGTGCACGAGATGACTGTCAGCGACGCGGTGATGCAGATGGATTTATCCGACCGGCTGTTTGTTGTGTTTCGCAACGCCGGCCATGGGGAGATCAACGTGGTCTACCGGCGCGGCGACGGAAATATCGGCTGGATCGATCCAGCGGGACCGGTGCGCATCCGCGGCGAAGCGGCAGCGCAGAGCAAGAAGGTGCGCTCGGGCAGCAAAGCCGGCGCGCATCAAGGGGCCAAGAAGGCGAGCAAGCTGGGTTAGGCGAATCGTCGCCACCTCGCCGCGTCGCGCCCATCGGAGGGGTACGCAGATGCTTCTCAGCGATTTCATCTCCCCCGATTCCGTCATTGCCTCGCTTAAGGCGAAGTCCAAGAAGCAGCTGCTTCAGGACCTCTCCGCCCATGCCGCCCGTCTCACCGGGCTGGCCGAGCGCGACATTTTCGACGTGCTGCTGCAGCGCGAGCGGCTGGGGTCGACCGGTCTCGGTCACGGCATCGCTATTCCCCACGGCAAGGTTCAAGGCTTGAGACGGATCGCCGGCATCTTCGCCCGCCTCGCCGAGCCGGTCGATTTCGAGGCGATCGACGGCGAGAAGGTCGATATCGTTTTCCTGCTGCTCGCGCCGGAAGGGGCCGGCGCCGACCACCTGAAGGCCCTGGCGCGCATTTCGCGGCTGTTGCGGGAGGGCAGCGCGATCGACAAGCTACGCGCCTGCAAGGACGCCGCCGCGCTCTACGCGGTGCTCACCGAGGGCGAAGCCTCCTCGCACGCCGCCTAGCGCGGCTCTAGTTCGCTGATAAGCTCGATCGTGGCCTTGGCCATGGCCTCGAAGCCGCCGACGCTGAACTCGTTCATCGACACGAACACGCCGATGCCGCGCGTGGGCGCAAAAGCGACGAAGCTGAACTGCCCTTGGAGGCCGCCCGATTTGTGCAAAATCAGCGGCCGTTACCCTCGGGCCGCATGATGACCCAGCCGAGGCCCATGGCGTCCATCTCGCCGCCCTCATCCATGCCGAACACCGGGCTGAGCCCGTCGCGATCGAGATAGGCGGCGTGATTCAGGAACCGCATCTCCGCATCCTCGGCGGCGAAGCGGTCGAGGTGCCAGGAAAGCCAGCGCAGCATATCGTTGGCGGTCGAATAGAGGCCGCCGGCGCCGACGATCATCGGCGAGGTGGGGATGAACGTCATGGGTGAGCCATCGAAATTATGCCCCTGCATCGCCCGCGCCTTGTCGGCCTCGGCGAGATCGAAGCTTGTATCCTTCAACCCGGCCGGCTCCAGCACGCGTTCGCGCAAGAGTTGCGGACCGCGCCGATGACGAGGCCGGGTACCTTGGCTCCGAGAAAGATGAAGGTCCCGGTGAAGTCGACCGCTTCCGCCAGCAGCTTGTCTTCCGCGCGCGCCTCGACCGGCGCCGCCGTCAAGACCAATGCCAGCGCCAATCCCAACCGCACAATCGGGCTGCCAAGCCGCCGCACGCGCATATCTCTCCCCTCCCTGGGTTTAGAACGCGGGGGAAGCCTACTACGGCGCGGCGATTGCTGGAAATGTCAGTGCACGCTGACCGGCACCAAATCGTGCTCGATGGCGTTGGCGATCGCTGCATGCCGGCTGTCGGTCAGCGCCAGCGGCGTGCCGTCCGCGCCGAGCACGGCGAACAGATCGATGTCTTTCGGCGTATCCGAGAGCGCCGGAAACAGCCGCTCGGCTGCGTCCGAATCGAGCTGCTTTATATAGGCGACCTCACCGTCGCCGAGCTGCGCGAATTCGCTCCTGGTCATCAGGGCGCGCTTCTGGCGCTCTTCTTCTGTTTCGAACTCGTTCATTTTTAGTCTACGCCTCCTGGCGTGGGTGCTGACGAAGCTACCGGGAAATTAGGTCAATCGGCGGCGGCGATGCCGACCTTCAATACGCGCTTCTCTTGGCGCGGGCGACGAAGCTCGATGGCCAGCAGGCCGTTATTGAGCTCAGCCTTGTGCACTTCAACGCCGCTGGCAAGCTGAAAGCTGCGCTTGAATTGGCGCGCGGCGATGCCGCGATGCAGATAGTCACGCGGCTCTTCCTCTCGCTGCTTGCCGCGGACGACGAGTTCCCCGCCTTCGAGGCTCACTTCGAGGTCGTCCTCGCCGAAGCCCGCGACGGCCAGGGTGATGCGCAAAGCTTCCGCGGCACCCTCGCTATCCGCGAGCAACTCGATATTGTAGGGCGGATAGCCGCCATCGGCCGTCTTACCCGCACTGCTTGGCATGCGCGGAGCGGTCAAGCCGAGCCAGACATTGGTATCGAGAAAAGTCATACGCGACATTGAGCGAAAGCCCTTCCGAAAGCGGCCACGCCATGCCGTTGGCGTCGTGTGAGGCCCTGGCGGCGCCTCGACCGATCCGGCCCGGCCCGCCGGGGCCCGAGCCATGGGAGAATCCGTCTGGGGATATGGGAAAATTGCCGAGCGAATTCAAGCGGAGCGGGCCCCCGGCGCCGCTTGGCTGCTATCGCCGCCGGCTGGCCTGCACTAAGCTTTCGGCGCGTCTCGATTAATCGGGGAACAGACAAGCATGATCTGGTATGTCAGCGCGTCGAGCGGCAGCGATACGCAGGACGGCAGGTCCGCCGCCACGGCGTTCAAAACATTCGCGCACGCCCTCAATGCGGCCAAGGCCGGCGACACGATTCTAATCGCGCCTGGCGCCTACGATCAGAATCTTGCCAGCCAGGTCGGCGCCGCGCGCTCCGCCAATGTCGTCGTCGCGGTATTGGGCGGCGACTAGAGGCCGGCAGCGCGATGCGTTCGCAACGGAAAGGGTGGAGGCGGCCGCAAAGCAGATCGCTTCGCCTGACAGCGAGGTCATCGGCTGAGCGGAGGGCGATGCATTGCCATGGGGGCATCCGAGGAGAACATCCGTGAGTTTCGCCGCATATTGGTGGAGATAAACCGTTCCAAGTGGACCAAACGGTCGCCCTTGCGCAAGGTCGTCCTACGAATCCAGCGAGCGGCAACCGCGCTAATGCATGCGACGCAGGAAGCCTCCGCCGGTGTCTATCGGAGCGGAGGTGCCATTGCCGCCGAGCATGGTGTCGGTGTCACGACTTAGTTCCTGCGCGCCTTCGTTGTGATCTTGCGTAGTGGAGGGAACTACAAGGCGTTTGCCCAGCACCAGCTTTACCTTTCCGACCGCTGGCGCCGCCGAGATCGGGAGTTTCTCGAAAATCAATTCTGCAGAGCGCTGGTGCGGCTCGCCAAGCAAGACGGCGCCCCGGACCTGCAACTGCTAAGGGACAAAAGCCTCTTCGCACAGCGTTGCCGGCAAGCCGGCCTGCCGGCCATTCCGCTACTGGCGGAATTCGCAGAAGGCTTGCCCCTAGAGCCCAACACGGCCCTGCCCCGCGAGGATTTGGTCTCCAAACCGGCAACCGGCGCTTTCGGCCAGGGTGTCAGACTATGGCAATACGACACGGCAACTGACTAATTCGGAGATCGCCGCAGCGGCCAGCATTTCAATCCCGGCGAACTTCTACAATATTTCTGCGATCTCTCGCGCGCGGACAGGGTCATCGTTCAGCGGCGCATTCGCAATCACCCGGCGCTACTGCCGCTGGCGGATGACGCGCTGTGCAACATCCGAATCGTCACCTGTAGGTCGCCATCGGGCGCGCTCGAAGCAATGCCGCCAGTGATACGCATGGGCGCGGGCCGGATCGCCGCGGCGAACCTGACCCAAGGGGGACTCGCTGCGCCGATCGACCGGGCGACCGGAACGATCTGCGGCGCCGCGCTGCAATATCATGACCTGCTAGGCGTTGCGTTCAGGGACCGGCATCCCGATAGCGGACGGAGCTTTAGCGGCTTTCGGGTCCCGATGCTCGAAGAGGCGATCGCGCTCGGCTTGAGGGCGCACCGGGCCTTTGCCTCGCTCCACTTTATCGGCTGGGATGTAGCTGTCGCGCCGGAGGGGCCAATTCTCATCGAAGGCAATTCAATTCCCGATCTCGATCTGACCGTCCTGCCGCACGGGCTGACACTGTCGGACACGCAGTTCAATCCCCTACTACAATCAGTCGTTGGCGCTCGCGACCGGCCAAGCCTCGGCCATGACCCCTGCTATTCGGCCGGCGCCAAAGCGGCCGAGGCGTGCAGCGGTTCAGGCTCGGGCTCCCTGCCAGTACCGAACATCAATGCTCGGAACTCCGCTTGGCCCATCGCTCGCGCGATCTCCTTGAAGGCGAAGAACGGTACAAGCGCGACTCCCATGATCGCGCCGACGCTAACGATCCCAACCCAACCGCCGCCACCGATTTGCGGAAACGCCTCGGCGACACTCTTGCCGTGGATCAGCCCCACCGCGAGTTCCTCGGCGATGTAACAGAGCATCAGCAACACCGCGAAGGCGGCCGACTTGAACAGGATGGGATAGATCAGCGGCTTGTCCTTGAGCCGGTCCGCGAATTTCAGCCCCTCGGCAATCAGCATGATTTTCGAAAGCACCAGAGCATTGACGAGCGCCAGGCCGTAGAAACGGAAGCCGATATTGTGGCTCGCCAATACATTCCACTCATGGACGAGGAACACGGAGAACACGAGCCAGAGATAGGCAAACATCACCAGGAACTTGCGGAACTCCGCATGGAGCCTCGCCTTGAACCCGAGCCCGCCCTCGGCAGGCTCGCTGCCGGCGGGCTCGAAAGTGCTCGTGCTCTGATCCGGGACGTGCTCGGCGTCTTGAGCCGGAGCCATGCTGGCGGCAGGGATTGCCGCTGGTGCGATGGCGCCGCAAGCGGCATGAACGGGCTTCCAATCATCGAAGCCCGGCTTCCAGAGCAGGTCCTCTGGCTTCAGTCCGCCGCGCTCGGCGAGCAGCAGCAATTCGCGATCCGTCAGCGGCCCGTATTGCTCGCCGCCGTGCAACAGATACCACGGCGATACGCTCGCCTCGGCCGTTTCAGCCGCCTGATGTTCCTGCATGAGAGGCCCCCGCCTTACTTACCCTCAGCGATCAGGCTAACGCATCTCGACGAAAGGCGCGAGCGGGTTGCATGCAGGGCCGAAAACGCTGCGACCGTCACCGGGTCAAATTCAACTCTGGCGGGGATTTGGTGGAGCCAGGCGGGATCGAACCGCCGACCTCGTGAATGCCATTCACGCGCTCTCCCAACTGAGCTATGGCCCCTTGTTCGGAAATCGGCAGCCAGAAGCCAAAAAATCGGCAAATGGGACGGCCCAATTCCTGGCACTTCACTTAGGCTGGCGGTCGCCGGGGTTCAAGCAGAATTCCGATGGGCAAACCGGCGGCCACGATTTCTGCCGTGCGGGCTCGAGCGCCTGAGCTAAGTGTCCTCGCCCGGCGTTCCGACGATGCCGGAGACGTCGGCCTCCCCCTCCTCTTCCTCTTCCAGGAAAGTGTTGTCGTCGTCGGCCGCCGGGATCTCCGGCGCATCCTCGCCGAGATCGACAATCTCCTCCTCGTCCTCGATTGCCGCTTCGCCGCCGGCCTCCTCGACTTCTTCCAAGCTGATAACGTCGGCGGTTTCGAGCGTGGGCGCGTCTTTTTGCTCTACGACCTTCGCCGGTCGCACCGGCTGTGCGCGCTCGCCGCGGCGCGATGCGGGCTGCGTTACCTGGTAGACGGCCTGGCAGACCGGACAGGTGATCGGCGACCGGTTCAAGTCGTAAAACCGCGCCCCACAGCTCGGGCAAACGCGCTTGGTTCCCCGTGCGGGTTTCGACATTGACACTCCTCGTGATCGTCTTGAGTTGCTTGTCCCCATTGCCACGCCATATCTGTGCTGTCAAAAGCTATCAAGCGCCCCGATGACCCGGCCGTAATGCCCATGAAACAGCCCCTGACCGCAAGCCCGTCCGCGCGTCTTTCCGGCCGGACCGCCGTCCCGGGGGACAAGTCGATCTCCCACCGTGCCTTGATCTTGGGCGCTCTTTCCACCGGTGTCACCCGCATCGACGGGCTGCTCGAATCCGAGGATGTCCTGGCCACGGCCAAGGCCGTCGCGGCGCTCGGCGCCGATCTGGAGCGCTGCAACGGGGCCATATTGGTGCGGGGCCAGGGGGTGGGGGGCCTGCTTCCGCCGTCTGATGCCCTCGATTTCGGGAATTCCGGCACCGGCAGCCGGTTGATGCTCGGCGCCGTCGCCGGCCATGACATGCAGGTCGAATTCACCGGCGATGCGTCTTTGCGGCGCAGGCCGATGGGCCGCGTGCTGGCTCCGCTGGCCGCCATGGGCTTGCAGACCGGCGCCGACGAGGAGCGCGCAACGTTTCCCCTCGTGGTGTGCGGCACCAGCGATCTCCTGCCGATCGTCTACGATCTGCCGGTGCCGTCGGCGCAGGTGAAATCGGCGGTGCTGCTTGCCGGGTTGCACGCGCCAGGCCGCACCACGGTGGTCGAGCCGTTGCCCGCGCGCGATCACACCGAGCGCATGCTGTCTTTCTTCGGCGCCGAGATCGGCATTGAAGAGCGTGGGGGCGGTGCGCGCGCAATCACCGTTAGCGGCGATGCCGAGCTTGGCGGCGTGCCCGTCGATGTGCCTGGAGACCCCAGTTCGGCGGCCTTCCTGATCGGCGCCGCCCTGATCTCGCCGCAGTCGGAAATCGTCATCGAGAACGTGCTGCTCAACCCGACGCGCAGCGGGTTCGTCGAGACGCTGCGGGAGATGGGCGCCAGCATCGCGATTTTGGATCAGCGCGAGCAAGGCGGCGAGCCGGTCGGCGATCTTCGCATCAAGACGAGCGCGCTGAAGGGCGTCGACGTGCCGCCGCAGCGCGCGCCTTCGATGATCGACGAATATCCCATGCTCGCCTGCCTCGCGGCCTTCGCCGAGGGCGAGACGCGCATGGAGGGACTTGCCGAGCTGACGGTGAAGGAAAGTGATCGCTTGAGCGCCATCGCCGCGGGGCTCGCGGCCTGCGGCGTCGCTGCACGGGTCGAGAGCGACGCGCTGATTGTCGAGGGGCGCGGCTTCGTCGAAGGGGGCGGCCATGTCGAGACGCATCTGGATCACCGCATCGCCATGGCCTTCCTCACGCTTGGCCTGGGCGCGCGCAATCCGGTAAATGTTGACGATATATCGATGATCGCCACCAGCTTTCCGGATTTCATCAAGCTTATGACCACGCTTGGGGCTAAGCTCTTCTGATCCGTTGGCTCGAAGCGAGCCTGAAGCGTTTGGGGTTGGCTATGGACATCGCAAGCATTCCCGTGGGGGACAATCCCCCGCACGAGATCAACGTCATCATCGAGATCCCGCAAGGCGGCACGCCGGTCAAATACGAGGTCGACAAGAAATCCGGTGCGATGTTCGTGGATCGGTTTCTGCACACTGCCATGTTCTATCCGGCGAATTACGGCTTCATCCCCCATACGCTGTCGGAGGACGGCGACCCGGTCGACTGCCTGGTGGTATCGCCGACGCCGGTCGCCTCCGGCGTGGTGATCCGCGCGCGCCCGATCGGCGCGCTGCTGATGGAGGACGAGAAGGGGATCGACGAGAAGATTATCGCCGTTCCCACCGACAAGCTGCATCCCTTCTACAAAAAGGTGGGCAGCTACCGCGACCTGCCGGAGATCGTACTCGAGCAGATCGGCCATTTCTTCGAGCACTACAAGGACCTCGAGAAGGGCAAATGGGCCAAGCTCCAGCGCTGGGCCGATCCGAGCGAGGCCGCCGATCTTATTCGCGCCGGCATGGACCGGGCCGCGAGCGCCGAATGATCATTGCCATCGACGGACCGGCGGCTTCCGGCAAGGGTACGCTGGGCAAGATGATCGCCGCACATTACGGCTTTGTCCATCTCGACACCGGCAAGCTGTACCGCGCGGTGGCCCGCGATCTGCTGGCGGCGGGCGCCGACCCGGCCGATGTCGATGCCGCCCTCGCAGCCACCCGGGCGCTCGATCTCAAGACCCTCGCGGACCCGTCGCTGATGCAGGGACGCTTCGGCGAGGCGGCTTCCATCGTGGCAAGTCATGGCCAAGTCCGGGAGCTCCTCCTCGCCCACCAGCGTACCTTCGCCGGCCGCGAGCCGGGCGCCGTGCTCGACGGCCGGGACATCGGCACGGTTATCTGCCCCGATGCCGAGATTAAGCTGTTCGTCACTGCCGGCGCGGAGGAGCGGGCCAGGCGGCGCTTTCTTGAGCTGAACCAGGCCGGCAGCCCCGTTTCCGAGGCGGAAGTCCTCGCCGATATCGAGCGCCGGGACGAACGCGACCGCAACCGCACCGTCGCCCCCCTGAGGCAGGCGGAAGACGCGGTCTTGCTCGACACCACGAATTTGGATATAGACGCCGCGTTCAAGGCAGCCATCGCTTTGATCGATGCTGCGATGGGCCATGCGGGGCAGGCTGGTTGAGGCTCCTGCCCATTTTGCATTGGCGCATCACTTTTCGATGATTTCCGCGAGGGTTAGCGAGCGGAGGAGGGGCGCCTAAGGCTCCTCTCGTCGTCTTTCGCAAATCCTCACATGCTCGCCAAGCGGGTTGAAAAGCCTCAACAGGAGGCAGGAGAGTTGTATGATGCGATGCCGAGGTGGAGCCTAAATGATCGAGCCGCAGACGAGCATAAGCCATCCGAGCCGCGATGAGTTCGCAGCTCTGCTAGAGGAGTCGCTGACCGGGACCGCGCTCCAGGAAGGCAGTGTGGTCAAGGGCACCGTGGTCGCCATCGAGAAGGATGTCGCGGTCATTGACGTCGGGCTCAAGACCGAAGGCCGCGTCCCCCTCAAGGAGTTCGGCATATCGGGCCGCGCCCACGACCTCTCGGTCGGCGACGAGGTCGATGTCTATCTCGAACGCGTCGAGAATTCCGCTGGGGAGGCCGTGCTCTCGCGCGAGAAAGCGCGCCGCGAGGAGAGTTGGACCAGGCTCGAGGAGAAATACAAGGCAGGCGAGCGCGTCGAGGGCGTGATCTTCAACCGCGTCAAGGGCGGCTTCACCGTCGATCTCGACGGCGCCGTGGCGTTCCTGCCGGGCAGCCAGGTCGATATTCGCCCGATCCGCGACGTTGGCCCGCTCATGAACATGCCGCAGCCTTTCCAGATTCTGAAAATGGATCGCCGCCGCGGCAACATCGTCGTGTCTCGCCGCTCGGTGCTCGAAGAGACCCGCGCCGAGAAGCGGAGCGAGATCGTCGCCCGCCTCGAAGAGGGCCAGATCATCGACGGCGTAGTCAAGAACATCACCGACTACGACGCCTTCATCGATCTCGGCGGCATCGACGGCCTGTTGCATGTCACCGACATGGCGTGGAGACGTGTCAACCATCCATCCGAGATCGTCAATGTCGGCGACACGGTGAAGGTGCAGATCATCCGCATCAACTCGGAGACCCAGCGCATCAGCCTCGGCATCAAGCAGCTCGAAGCCGATCCCTGGGAGGGCATCGCCGCCAAATATCCGGTCGGTACCCGATTCAACGGCACGGTCACCAACATCACCGACTATGGCGCCTTCGTCGAGCTTGAGCCTGGCGTGGAGGGACTGATCCATGTCTCGGAGATGAGCTGGACCAAGAAGAACGTCCATCCCGGCAAGATCGTCTCCACCAGCCAGGAGGTCGAGGTGCAGGTGCTGGAGGTCGATCCCGAC
>JAWOJH010000027.1:0-11981 GCA_046481725.1 Methyloceanibacter sp.
CCGAGTTTCAGCTCGCCGATCCAGGCTCCCCCACCATGGTGCGCGACGGCAAGGATCTCTCGGCGCTCTATGTGCTCATGCCGATGCGGGTATGAGGGCCGATCGCAAGGGACGGGGCAAGGTAAAGGCGATCGCGGGCGACCCGGCCAAGACGCGCCTGTTCGTCCGCTCGCTCAAGCTCACCGATTTCCGCAACTATGCCCGCGCGGAAATCGGTGAGCTTGAGGCTGCGGATGTAGTGGCGCGTCGCGTCGGCCTCGCCCGGTAACGTTTTCGTCTCGCGCCGCCCCTTGCGACCGGCCCTCATACCCGCATTGGCATCAGCACATAGAGCGCTGAAAGGTCCTTGCCGTCGCGCACCATGGTGGGGGAGCCGGGATCGGCGAGCTGGAACTCCGCGGTACCGCTTTCGAGCTGCCCGGAAATATCGAGCAAATACCGAGCGTTGAAGCCGATCTCCAAGGGATCGAAGCCGTACTCGACCGGCAATTCCTCGGTGGCGCTGCCGCTGTCCGGGTTGTTCACCGAAAGCGTCAGCTTGCCGTCGGCGATGCTGAGCTTCACCGCGCGGCCCTTGTCGCTTGACAAGGTGGAGACGCGATCGACCGCCTGGGCGAAGGCGGCATTGTCGACCTCCATCGTCTTGTCGTTCGACTGCGGGATGACCCGCTCATAGTCCGGGAAGGTGCCGTCGATCAGCTTGGAGGTGAGCACCACCTTGCCGGTCGAGACCCTGATCTTCGAGGGTGACAGCTCGATCCGCACCTCGCCCTCGCCATCCTCCACCAGCTTGGCGAGCTCGACCACGGTCTTGCGCGGCACGATCACGCCCGGCATGTCCTTGGCGCCGGAGGGCAACGGCAGTTCGACCTGGGCGAGCCGGTGGCCGTCGGTCGCCACCGCGCGCAGCACCGGCTTGCCGCCGCTTTGCGCCGCATGGAGATAAATGCCGTTCAGATAATAGCGAGTCTCTTCCGTGGAGATCGCGAAGCGCGTCTTGTCGATCAGCTTCTTCAGGTCCTTCGCCGGGAGGCCGAAGGCATGGCCGAGATCGTCGACGCTGAGCGTGGGAAAGTCATCCGACGGCAGGGTTTGTAGCGAAAACTGCGCCGGGCCGGCGCTGATGGCGAGCCGCCCCTGCTCGCCGTCGCGTTGCAACTCGATATCGGCGCCCTCGGGCAGCTTGCGCACGATGTCGTGGAACATATGCGCCGGCACCGTGGTGGCGCCCGACCCCTTCGCCTTGCACGGCACCGTCTCCACCAGCTCCATGTCGAGATCGGTGGCGGTCAGCTTGACCTCGTTGTTGGACGCGTCCAGCAACACATTCGACAGAATCGGGATCGTGTTCCGCCGCTCGACCACGCTTGCCACATGGGCAAGCGCCTTGGTGAGGCCGGGTTTGTCGATGGTGAGCCGCATGGTTGCCGATACCCCAGAAATGGTCATTCCCGCCGGTGCGCCCGGCCTTGGCCGAGGCCCATTCTGGCGCCGGTCTGACCCTGGCAGAAGCGAGATGAAAGTACCCTAGGGGCCGAACTTGACGCCAGAGCGGGGAATTTGCAAGAGCGGGCGGGGGGGGCGCCTCGACCGACAAAGCCCCCGGCCGCCTTCCCCCTATTCGCGCAGCAAGCGCTTGAGAAGCTCGACCTCCTCGCGAAGTTGCGTGTCGTCGTTCATCAGTTGTTCGATCTTGCGGATTGCATGCAAAACCGTGGTGTGGTCGCGATTGCCGAATCTGCGGCCGATCTCGGGCAGTGAGCGGGAAGTCAAGAGCTTGGCGAGATACATGCCGATCTGGCGGGGGCGCACGATCGAGCGGTTGCGCCGGCCCGAGAGGAGGTCGCCGCGATTCACCCCGTAATGCTTGGAGACGGTGCGCAGGATGTCGTCGATGCGAACGCGCCTTGGCTCCGCCCCGCGCATCAGGTCGCGCACGATCTGCTCGGCGGTCTCGAGCGTCACGGGTTGGTCGGTGAGCTGGAAGCTTGCCCGCAAGCGATGCACCGCCCCTTCGAGCTCGCGCCCGCTTTCGGTGAGGCGCTCGGCGAGGAAGGCGACCACGGTCTCGGAAATGTCGAGCCCCCTGGTCTCGCTACAGGCCTCCGTGGCCCGCTTTTCGAGGATCTTGCGCCGGAGTTCGAAGTCCATGGCGCCGATCTCGGCGACGAGCCCCCCGCCGAGCCGCGAGCGCATGCGCATGTCGAGCTTGTCGAGCTGGGTCGGCGCCCGGTCCGCGGCGACTACCACCTGCCGTCCGCCGTCGATCAGCGAGTTCAACGTATGGCAGAATTCCTGCTGGATGGTCGGGCCTTGCAGGAATTCCATGTCGTCGATCAGCAGAATATCGATCTTGCGCAGCTTCTCCTTGAAGGCGAGCGCATCCCGGGCGCGCAAGGCCTGCACGAAGCCCGACATGAAGCGCTCGGCGGTGAGATAGAGCACCTGCGCCTCGGGCTTGTGCTGCTTCACGTCCCAGGAGATGGCGTGCAGCAGATGGGTCTTGCCCAGGCCGACATTGCCATGCACGAACAAGGGATTGAACAAAGGCTGCGGCGCCGAAAACGCGGTCGCCACCTCTTGCGCGGCGGCATAGGCCAGCCGGTTCGAGACCCCGACCATGAAACTCTGAAAGCTCAACCTCGGGTCGAGCGGCGAGCCCTCGAAACCGCCATAGCCGGTCCGCAGCGGCATCGGCAACGGCGCCGCTTCGGCCGTCGCCGGAGGCTCGGCCAGATAGCGCTGGCGTGGCGCTTCGCTAGGCGCCTCGGTGCCAAAATGGGGCTGCCGCACCTTGAACTCGACGCGCTCGACTGTCGGCCATTCGCCGCGCGAAAGCCTCAGCACGAAGTCGTAATAGTGGGAACGGAGCCAGTTCCTGAGGAAGCGGGTCGCGACGGTGAGATGAACGACTTCGCCGTCCACCTGCTCGACCTCAACTCCCCTAAACCAACTGGCAAATACGTCCTCTCCCAACTCGGCGCGTAACCGATTCTTGACCCTCGCCCAAGCATCGCCTGGGGCGGCCTGCTGTTGCTGTGCCACGGTTCCTGCTCTTTCCCATTCTTTTTGTTCGCGCCGTTACGCACCGCACGCCTCATACATGAGCAGGTCAACAAGATCGACGCGGACGTCATGACCGTCCCTATGACTATGCCTCGTTCCTAGCTTTGCTGCCAGGGTAGTCCTTCTGCTTTCCATCCCGCGCTTGTACCTCGATGCCTCCCGTCGTCGAGCGGTCCCTCGAAGCCGCAAGCCACATTGTGGCATGAACGATATCCGATTGCCGCCATCGCCTTGGCCGCGGCCAGGCTCCGGCTCCCCGAACGGCAAATAAAGTAGAGGTCGTCACCCTTTTCCACGCCGAGTGCCTTCAACTCGCCCTCCAGACGCTCCGCGAAGCGCGGGTCGATCGCCTGGTCGGGAAAAGTTTGCCACTCCACCAGGACCGTCCGCTTGCCCAGCGAAGCGAGATCCGGAATGCCGACATAGGTCCATTCGGCGCGTGTGCGCACATCGACGAGCTGGGAGCGAGGACTCGATTGGAGGGTCTTCCAGACCGTCTCAATGTCGACGTCATCGACCACCTTGTCGTCGGTCTGTGCGCTCAAAGGAAACGTCCTCCCCTGAAGACAAGAGTGCGACGTAAGAACAAATTTGGTGTTGGCTGCAATAGGTAGTGGCTACTTTGCGAAGAAGACCACGACCGCCCACAGTTTACGCGTCAAGAGCCCACAAGTTTTCCACGCTCCTTGCTCCAAAGACAGCGAAAACCTTTCCCGGCTACAACCAGGCCCAAGGTACTCAATTGTGAAGGAGGGGAATGCCCCGTTCGGATGGTCGAACTATACACACGGGTTCCGCATCGATCAAGCGACGGGCCGCTCGGGCATTCCGATCTTCGCAGCCTTCGTGCCGCTTCCAACCGCGCTTCGCAAACCTCTGTGCCGAAAGAACGAATCCTGCGATCGCGCGGTTCGCTGCTGCGACTTGGCCGGCTTCCTGCGCGGTGAGTCCTGCACGGATTTTTCTTGCGGCACCATTGGCTGGTGCGCGTGTGACATTTCCCGCGCGGAAGGGCGGCAGGCAAGCGGTTGAAATAGTCGTTGAATCGACACGGTTGGCGCGCATCCGCGCACCACGTCTGTGGCTCGCTGGCAACAGACGATGTTTTTTTGTTAAGGGGCGCCCATGGTGCCGATGCGCTTGACGAGGCGCGAGACTTTGCGCGATGCGGTCTTGCGATGCACGATGCCCTTTTGCGCCGTGCGCGCGATGACCGGTTCGGCCGCCTTCAACGCCGCGGCCGCCGCCGCCTTGTCGCCCGAGGCGATGGCCTCCTCCACCTTGCGCACCGAGCTTCTGAGGCGCGTGCGGCGCGCCTTGTTCACTTCGGTGCGGCGAGTGGCCTGACGCGTGGCTTTCTTCGCCGATTTGGTATTGGCCATGACGTGATCCTCAAAGGGCGCCCGCCCGGCCAGCCGGTCGATCGAGCGCGGAATTTAGCGGATGGTTGGGGTGCTCTATAACGAGACCCCGGAACGCCGTCAACGCGCGAAATTCTGCGGCTTTGCTCGCGATTGACAGGGCCTGAAGTCGGTGGCTCTGTCGCGGCCTCGGCCAGAGGCGAAGGCGAAAGTAAGGGCAAAATGCGTATCCTGGTCACCGGCGCCGCAGGCTTCATAGGCTATCACACGGCGGCCCGGCTGCTCGCGGCCGGCCACGACGTCATCGGTCTCGACAATCTCAGTCCCTATTACGACGTTTCGCTGAAGGAGGCGCGGCTCCGGCGCCTCAAAGAGCGCGAGAATTTCCGCTTCCTGCACGCCGACCTGGCGGACCGCACCATCGTCGAGGCGACCTTCGCCGAGGAGCGTCCCGAACGCGTGATCCATCTCGCCGCGCAAGCCGGGGTTCGCTACTCGCTCGAGCACCCGCATTCCTATATCGACGCCAATATCACCGGTTTCCTGCATGTGCTTGAAGGCTGCCGGCATCACGGCGTGGCGCATCTCGTGTACGCCTCGACCAGCGCCGTTTACGGGGCCAACCGCAAATTGCCCTTCGCCGTCAGCGACACTGTCGACCACCCGGTCAGTCTCTACGGGGCGACCAAGAAGGCCAACGAGCTGATGGCTCATTCCTATGCCCATCTGTTCGGCCTTCCGGTGACGGGTTTGCGCTTCTTCACCGTCTATGGCCCGTGGGGGCGCCCCGACATGTCGCTGTTTCTGTTCACTCGCCAGATCCTGGCCGGCGAGCCGGTGCAGGTGTTCAATTTCGGCCGCCATGCGCGCGATTTCACTTATATCGACGACGCGGTCGAAGGCGTGGTGCGGGCGCTCGACGTGGTCGCCACGCCGGACCCAAATTGGCGCGGCGAAGCCCCCGATCCGGCGACGTCGAGCGCGCCCTACCGGCTTTACAATGTCGGCAACAATTCCCCGGTCGCTTTGCTGGACTATATCGCCGCGATCGAGCAGGCGCTCGGCAAGAAGGCCAAGCTCGAACTCCTGCCGCAGCAGCCCGGCGACGTGGAGGAGACCTATGCCGATGTCGAGGCGCTCAAGGCCGCGACCGGCTTTCAGCCCGGGACACCGCTCGAGGTAGGCATCGAGCGATTCGTCGCCTGGTACCGCGATTATTATAAGGTCTAGTGCTCAGTCCTTCACCTCGCCAAAGGGATGGTCCTGCCGTTTGGTAAGTTGACAAGTGCGGGGAGGCAGCCAAGATCGGGCGCCGCCGCGCGCCCCTCCAAGCTCAGGGGCTCCCCGATAGGCCGCTTGGACGCGCCCGCATGTCACCTCCCAGGATTTCGGCCTTTATCAGCTATGCCAAGGCCGATCAGGCCAAGGCTCAGGAAATCGCCGCTTCTCTGGAACAGCGCGGCTTCAAATGCTGGATCGCGCCGCGCGACGTGCGCCCCGGCCGCACCTATGGCGACGAGATCATCAGGGGCATCGAAGCGTCGCGCGCGCGGATCCTCGTGTTGTCCTCCGCCAGCAACGGCTCGGCCTTCGTCTCGCGCGAGATCGAGCGGGCGGTGTCCAAGGACAAGCACGTTTTCACCGTCCGCATCGAAGATGTGCTGCCGTCACCGGCGCTGGAGCTGTTCATCTCCTCCACGCAATGGATCGACGCCTATTCCAACCGGATCGGGCCGCATGTCGATCGCCTGGCCCAGCTCTTGGCCGAAGACGAAGCCGCTGACGCTGCCGCGCCCGCGGCACCTGTCGCGGCAAGAACGGTTGGGCGGCGCCCCTTTTGGCTTTCGCCTTGGCTGCTTGGTGCGGGAGCCGCGGTTCTGCTCGCGATCGTCGGTGCTCTCGCCCTCTACCTCCTGCGTACCCCGGACGACACGGACTACACGGTTCTGGCCCGAAGCTGCGAGCGGCTGTCGGGCGAGGCGGCGATCGGCGCCTGCGACCGGGCTATCGCCTCGCGCAAATTCAACGGAACCGAACTGGCCGGGCTTTTTGCGGCACGCGGCTTTCAACGGCAGATGAAACCCGACATCGAGGGCGCGCTTTCGGATTATCGCGAAGCGATCAAGCGCGGCTCCACCAACCCGTGGGTCTTCAACAATCGCGGCTATATCTATTCGGAAGCCCATGACTTCGAGAAGGCGCTCGCCGATTTCGACCGCGCTATCGAACTCGATCCGCGCCATGCCGACGCGCTAGCAACCCGCGCCTGGATCCGGCAGCAAAAGGGCGAACTCGACGCCGCCAAGCGCGACTACGAGCAGGGGCTGGCGGCAAGCCCGTCCGCCGAACTGAAGGCCAGGATCGAACAGGGGCTTGACCAGATCGACAAGTCGGATCCCGATTTCCGGACTTGCGACAGCAAGTCCGGCGCCGCGGCGATTGCCGCCTGCGACCGCGCCATCGGCTCGGGCAAGTTCAGCGGCCGCAGCCTCGCCATTCTCTACAACGATCGCGGCTATCTCCGCCTGGTGCAGGGCGACCTCGACACGGCGCTGACCGATCTCGGCGAAGCAATCCGCATCGATCCCTCTGGACCCTACCCGCATTGGAACCGCGCGGAGGTCTACCGGAGCAGGGGTGACGCCCGAAGCGCCAAGGCGGACTATGAGCGTGCCTTGTCGCTCGGCCCGCGCGCCGAGGACCGGCCCAAGATCGAGGCGGCGCTCAACACCGTTACCCAGGCTGCGTCGCAGGAAGCTAAGGGCGCGGACGGATTTTTCGGACCGGACACGCGGCGTGCGGTCGACGATTTCACGGGAGCAGCGAAGCTGAAGCTCCTCGCCGACTACGCCCATGTGGGCGTGCTCGCCAAGGACCAGACACCCTTCTGCAATGCGACGCTTGTCGGAGACAGCCTTGTTCTGACGAGCAACTACTGCCTTGCGGAGCAAGACCCGCAGCAACTCACTTTTGTCGCGCGGAAGCTCGATGGCAAGCTGCTGGAGGCGAGGCTGACCGAAGTGGCCACCGGCGCGCCGATCCGCGGCGTCGCGGGCGATCAGCGGATCGCGGTGGCGAAACTCGCCGTACCGCTCGGCAACGAGATTGGATGGGTCAAGAAGCTGGGTGGCGAGCCGGCGGCCGGGGACAAGCTTGACATTGCCGCCATCGACATCAGGCATGGCTCGGCGGATCGCACGAGGGTGACGGTCTCCGGTGCCGCGACGGACGATCCGAACTGTGTGGTACTGGAGCGGCAAGCCGGTTCCGACATCTTCGCCCATCGTTGCATTTCGCCCGAAGGCAGCGGTGGCGCACCGATCTTCGATGCCGCGACCGGCACCCTGGTGGGGATCGTCGGCGAGACGGACACGCAAAACCGGGTCGCGCTTGCCTATCGCGACGAGGCAAAATTCAAGGAGCGGATTGTTTATGGCGAATGCCTCGACGGCGGTACGATCGATGTCAAGCTCAATGGGGGCAAGCTCGACTGGAAATGGTCCGGGGTCGAGGACGTCGTGGTGACCGCCGAGCTTGAATCGGCCGGTAACTAGCCCGGCCGCGCCTCCGCCTAAGCCGAATGTGCAGGCTTGGGCTAGCGGTTCTTGAACTGGGGCTTGCGCTTATCGATGAAGGCGGCCATGCCCTCCTTCTGGTCCTCGGTGGCGAACAGCGAGTAGAACTGGCCGCGCTCGAAGCGCATGCCCTCCGCCAAGGTCGTGGCGAAGCCGCGATTGATCGCCTCCTTGATCATCATCACCGCGTGCTGTGAGAGATTGGCGACGTTCTCGGCGATGTTCATCGCCTCGTTCATCAGCACGTCGGCGGGGACCACCCGGCTGACAAGGCCCGCCCGCTCGGCCTCTTCGGCATACATGCGCCGCCCGGTGAGGCAGAGATCCATGGCCTTGGCCTTGCCGATCGAGCGCGGCAGCCGCTGCGTGCCGCCGGCGCCAGGCATGATGCCGAGATTGATTTCCGGCTGGCCGAACACGGCGCTGTCGGCGGCAATGATGATGTCGCAGGACATCGCCAGCTCGCAGCCGCCGCCGAGCGCATAGCCCGAGACCGCGGCGATGACCGGCTTGCGGCAATGGCCGATCCGGTCGAACGGCGCCACGAAATCGCTGCCATAGGCCTCGACGAAGGTCTTCGATTGCATCTCCTTGATGTCGACGCCGGCGGCGAACGCCTTCTCGCTCCCGGCGATGACGATGCAGCCGATTCCGGGGTCGGTCTCGAAGGCATCGAGGGCGCGGTTGAGCTCACTGATCAACTCGGTGTTGAGTGCGTTCAGGGCGTGCGGCCGGTTCAGCGTGATGACCCCGACCTTACCCTTGGTGGTGACGAGAATGGTCTCATAGGCGCCGTTCTTCTTGGGAGCGCCGGACTCCGGTTCCGGATCCTTCGCGGTAAAGACATTCAAGAACATGGTGGTCCTGATCCCCTAGCGTTGACAGGTTGGACAATAAAAGGTCGAGCGTCCTCCCTGGACGATGCGGCGTACGGTTCCTCCGCAGGCTTTCTTCGCGCATGGCTTGCCCGCGCGGCCATAGACCCTGAAGCGGTGCTGGAAGCGGCCGAGCCTGCCGTCGGCGCGCTTATAGTCGCGCAACGACGAGCCGCCGGCCCTGATCGCATCTTCGAGCACCGCCTTGATCGCCACCACTAGCGCTTCGGTCTGTTTGGCCGGCGCGCCGGACTTGGAGGCGAGCGTGCCTGCAAGCCGCAGCGGCGAGATGCCGGCGCGGAACAGCGCCTCGCAGACATAGATGTTGCCGAGACCGGCGATCAGCCTTTGGTCGAGCAGCGCGGCCTTGATCGACGTGGCCTTGCCCTTCAGCCGCCCGGCAAACCATTCCGGCGTGAAGCCCGCGCTTAGCGGCTCGACGCCGAGCCCCTTGAACAGCGCGTGGCTGTCGAGGCTCTTGCTCGGGATCAGGTCCATATAGCCGAAGCGCCGCGTGTCCGAGTAGCGGACCCGCGTCCCGTCGCCGAGATGGAACACGATATGCTCGTGCTTCGGCGGCGGCACCTTCGCCGCCCCGTTGATCGAGAAGCGGCCGGTCATGCCGAGATGCATCACCAGCACCTCGCCGCCGTCGAGCCGGGCGAGCAGATATTTGGCGCGCCGGTCGAGCGCCTTGACCTTGCGGCCCGAGAGCCTCTCGCCGAAGCGCTGCGGCAAGGGAAAGCGCAGATCGGGGCGGCGCTGCTCGACCCGCGCGAACGCGTTGCCAACCAGGATCGGCTCCAGTCCCCGGCGCACGGTCTCCACCTCTGGCAGCTCTGGCATCGGGTGCCCTCTTTGCCGCAGCGCAGTAGAACCTCGCTGCGGCGCAACAATAGCCTGATCCTGGGGCTTGCGCTATTGTCCGCGCCATGCCGGAAGACCTGAAAAAGCTGGATGCCACGCCGCCGCAGGCGAACTTCGGCTATGCGCGTGTCGAGGCCGATGCCAAGCAGGGCCTGGTCAACGAGGTCTTCGCCAAGGTCGCGCGCCGCTACGATCTGATGAACGACCTGATGTCCGGCGGTCTTCACAGGCTGTGGAAAGCCGAGCTTATGACCTGGCTTGCCCCCCCGAGAAGCCCGGTTCCCTACGCTTTACTGGACGTTGCCGGCGGTACTGGCGACGTGGCGATGCGGGTGCTCGAAGCAGCCGGGCCAGGTGCCTCGGCGGTGATCTGCGACATCAGCGCCGAGATGATCGCGGCCGGGCGGGCGCGGGCAGGGGAGGAGTCGCGGCTCAGCTTCGTGCGCGGCAATGCCGAGGACCTGCCCTTTCCGGAGCGGAGCTTTGATGCCTACACGATCGCCTTCGGCATCCGCAATGTCGCGCATATCGAGGCGGCCCTGGCCGAAGCCTTTCGCGTGCTTAAGCCCGGCGGCCGGTTTCTCTGTCTGGAATTTTCCACCGTGGAAGTGCCGCTGCTCGATACGCTTTACAATGCCTATTCCTTCAATGCGATTCCGGCACTTGGCGCCCTGGTCGCCGGCGACAGCGAATCGTATCGTTATCTGGTGGAAAGCATCCGCCGCTTTCCCGATCAGAAAAGCTTCATGCGTCTGATCGAGAATGCGGGCTTCGAGCGCGTCTGCTATCGCAATCTCACCGGCGGGATTGCCGCGCTCCACTCCGCTTGGCGGCTATGATGAGGCACTAGAGTGACTGCGATTGCCAATATGGCGCGACTGACCAAGGCGGGCGCGGTGATCGCCTGGTCCGGCGCGCGCGTGCTACCGGACGATATCAACCTGCCTGCGCCGCTCGCGCTGTTCGCCCGTGTCACCGCGCCTTTGCGCAAGAACGGCGCAGGCGACGGCAACGAGACGCGGCTGTCCGAGGCACTTACCTCGCTCGGGCCGTCCTATATCAAGCTCGGCCAGTTCCTTGCCACGCGCGACGACATCATCGGCCGCGAGCTTGCTCGCGACCTCTCCACCCTTCAGGATCGCCTGCCGCCTTTCTCGCAAGTCGAAGCTAAGGAAGCGGTCGAGGAAGCGCTCGGCCAGCCGATCGACACCCTCTTCGTGGAATTCGGGCCGCCGGTCGCCGCCGCGTCCATCGCCCAGGTGCACAAGGCCAGGGTGCGCGGCGCCGACGGTGAGCTCAAGCCCGTCGCCGTCAAGGTGCTGCGCCCCGGCATCGAGCAGCGTTTCCAGCGGGATCTCGACTCCTATGTCTTCGCCGCGCGCATGATCGAGCGCTTGCACCCGCCGTCGCGGCGCTTGCGGCCGATCGCCGTGGTCGACACTTTGGCGAAATCGGTCGCCATCGAGATGGACCTGCGCATGGAGGCCGCCGCCATCTCCGAGATCGCCGAGAACACCAAGAATGACGAAGGCTTCCGCGTGCCGCAAGTCGATTGGACGCGGAGTGCGCGGCGGGTGCTGACGCTCGAATGGATCGAAGGCATCCCCATCGCCGACCGCGCGGCGCTCGCCGCCGCGGGCCACGACCTGAAGGCGCTCGGCGCGCTGCTGATGCAGAGCTTCCTGCGCCACGCGATGCGCGACGGCTTCTTCCATGCCGACATGCATCCCGGCAATTTGTTCGTCGATAGCCAAGGCCGCATCGTCGCCGTCGATTTCGGCATCATGGGTCGGCTCGGCATGAAGGAGCGGCGCTTCCTCGCCGAAATCCTCTACGGCTTCTTGAACCGCAACTACACCCGCGTCGCCGAGGTGCATTTCGAGGCGGGCTATGTGCCGCGCAAGCATTCGGTGGCGCAGTTCGCGCAAGCCTTGCGGGCCATCGGCGAGCCGATCATGGACCGGCCGGCGAGCGAGATTTCCATGGCGCAACTGCTCGGCCAGCTCCTTCAATATACCG
This sequence comes from Methyloceanibacter sp., assembly GCA_046481725.1. GTDB lineage: Bacteria > Pseudomonadota > Alphaproteobacteria > Rhizobiales > Methyloligellaceae > Methyloceanibacter. The sequence goes on from JAWOJH010000027.1 coordinate 11,764, forward strand.
AGGTGTTCGACATGCAGACGCGCCCCGAGCTGCTGCTGCTGCAAAAGACCATGGTGGTGGTCGAAGGCGTGGCGCGCACCCTCAACCCGCATCTCAATATGTGGGTGGCGGCGGCACCTGTGGTGCGCAGCTGGATCGAGGAGCGGCTGGGGGCACAGGGGCGCATCGAGGAGGCCGCGGAAGGCGCGCAGGCCTTCGGCCGACTGATCGGCGCGCTG
>JAWOJH010000030.1:0-10752 GCA_046481725.1 Methyloceanibacter sp.
GATGAACAGGATGTTGGTCGTGTCGACCTGCAGGAACTCCTGCTGCGGATGCTTGCGGCCACCCTGGGGCGGCACGGAGGCGGTGGTGCCTTCCATGATCTTGAGCAGCGCCTGCTGCACGCCCTCGCCCGAGACGTCGCGGGTGATCGAGGGGTTGTCGGACTTGCGGCTGATCTTGTCGACCTCGTCGATATAGACGATGCCGCGCTGCGCCCGCTCGACATTGTAGTCGGCGGCCTGAAGCAGCTTCAGGATGATGTTCTCCACGTCCTCGCCGACATAGCCCGCCTCGGTCAGCGTGGTGGCGTCGGCCATGGTGAAGGGAACATCGAGGATGCGGGCAAGTGTCTGCGCGAGCAAGGTCTTGCCGCAGCCGGTGGGCCCGATCAGCAAAATGTTCGACTTGGCAAGCTCGACGTCGGAGTTCTTGCCCGAGTGGTTGAGCCGTTTGTAGTGATTGTGCACGGCGACCGAGAGCACGCGCTTGGCGTAATCCTGGCCGATGACGTAATCGTCGAGAACCGCGCAGATTTCCATCGGGGTAGGAACGCCGTCGCGCGATTTCACCAGCGAGGACTTGTTCTCCTCGCGGATAATGTCCATGCAAAGCTCGACGCATTCATCGCAGATGAACACGGTCGGACCGGCGATAAGCTTGCGTACCTCGTGCTGGCTCTTGCCGCAGAAGGAGCAGTAGAGGGTGTTCTTGGAGTCGGTTCCGCTCACCTTGCTCATTCGTTCATCCAATTCTCAGTCGCTATGCAGCCCCGGACGGAACTCTGCCCTGGCGCCATTGATTCGTCTTGCCGCCTCGCAAGTGTGAGCCCCCTCCTCGGCGATAGCTGCCCGAAGAGCAATCTCAGCATGCTATGGCGGCACTGATCAAGGATTGATTAATCCCGGTTTTCCTGGCGTGGAATACAACTCCACAGGTGAGTCGCCGGCGATGCAGGCTGCGTGCCTGGGTCCCGCGCGACGGCGCCGAACCGAAAGAATCGCCGATTAGGCCTAACGCCGGCCCCGTCGAACATTCGAGCAACCGGCCGGCAGCGCTTAAGAGACGGGCGAGAGTTTTTCTACCTTTTCTTCGAGCGGGTGGCGCTTGGCGATAACCTCGTCGACCAGGCCGAAATTTCGCGCGTCCTCAGCCGACATGAAATAGTCGCGGTCGAGCGTCCGATCGATGGTCTCGTAGTCCTGGCCGGTATGGTGGACATAGATGTCGTTCAGCCGCCGCTTCATTTTGATGATGTCCTCGGCGTGGCGCTCGATGTCGGAAGCCTGACCCTGAAAGCCGCCCGATGGCTGATGCAACAAAATGCGCGCGTTGGGGAGCGCGTAGCGCATACCCTTCTCGCCGGCGCAGAGCAGCAGCGATCCCATCGAAGCCGCCTGACCGATGCAGAGCGTGGCCACCGGCGGCCGGATGAACTGCATCGTGTCGTAGATCGCCATGCCCGAGGTCACGATGCCGCCAGGCGAGTTGATATACATCGAGATCTCCTTCTTGGGGTTATCGGCCTCCAAGAACAGGAGTTGGGCGGTGATGAGCGAGGCGACATGGTCCTCGATCGGCCCGGTGACGAAGACGATTCGCTCCTTCAGTAGTCGTGAGTAGATGTCGTAGGCTCGCTCGCCGCGATTGGTCTGCTCGACCACCATCGGCACCAGCGTGCTCAAATAGACGTCTGCGGGATCTCTCATGTTTTTCCTAAGTAAGCGGAAGGGTTGGCGGCTGTGCGAATCTCGCCGCCCGTTCCTACTACATATGGGGTCGTAGGCCCAAACGGAAGGGGGGAAACCTCGCACTCCATGCTTGCCTAACGCTCAGCCTTTCTTCTTGCCTTGCTTCCCGTGCCCGTGATCGTGGCCGTGATGATGGTCATGGTCGTGGTGGTCATGATCATGATGTGCGTGATCGTGCTCCGCGTCGGGGTCGGCGTAGAGCTCCTCCGGGCTGACGGCTTGCTCGTTCACTTTCGCCAGCTCGAGAATGTAGTCGACGGTCTTGTCCTCGAAGATCGGCGCCCGCAGTTCGGCAAGAAGCTGGGGGTTGTTGCGGTAATAGTCGTAGACCTTCCGCTCCTGACCTGGGAACTGCCGCACCCGCTCGAGCAGCGCACGACTCACTTCATCGTCGGTGACGTTGATCTTGTGCCGCGCGCCGACCTCGGACAGGACCAGACCGAGCCTGACCCGGCGTCCGGCAATGTCCCGGTATTCTTCGCGGGCCTTCTCCTCGGTGGTGCCTTCGTCCTCGAAGCTTCGCTTGGAGCGCTCAAGATCGGCCGTGACCTGCTGCCAGATCGCCTGGAACTCGTTATCGACCAGCGTCGGCGGGAGGTCGAAGCTGTGGGCCTCGTTCAGCGCGTCGAGCAATGCGCGCTTCAGCTTCTGCCGGGAGGCCCCCGCCCGGTCCTGCTCCAGCCGGTGCTTCACCGTCTCGCGCAGCTTCTCTACTGATTCCAGGCCGAGGTTCTTGGCGAAGTCATCGTCGAGCGGGGGCGTCTCCGGCGCTCCGACCTCTTTAATCTTCACGGCAAAGCTTGCCGTTTTGCCGGCGAGGCTCGCTTGCGGATAGTCGTCGGGGAAGGTTGCTTCGACTTCCCGTTCCGCGCCGGCCTCGGCACCGGTCAAACCCTCTTCGAATCCGGGGATGAAATTCCCGGCGCCAAGAATGATCGGCGCATCTTCGGTCGAGCCGCCTTCGAACGGTTGGCCATCGATAGAGCCGACGAAATCGATGATCAGTCGGTCCCCGGTCTCGGCGGGCCCCCCCTTCGGCTTGTAACGCAGGTTGGCGGCCCGGACGCGGTCGAGCGAACTGTCAATGTCGGCATCGGTCACCGCGGCGACCGGCCGTTCCAGCTCGAGCTTGCCGAAATCCATCAGCTCGATTTTGGGAAGCACCTCGAAGGAGAGCGTGTAAGCGAGATCGCTGGACCCGGCGAAGACCTTGTCGATCTCGGCCTGATCCTCGGGCAGGCCCACGGTCGGCTGGAACGCCGGCCGCTCCTCCCGCTGCGACAGCGCCTCTCGGCTCGTCTCGGCCACCGCCTGCTGTACGACCTCGGCCATTACCGAGCGGCCATAGACCTTGCGGAGATGCTCCTTCGGCACATGGCCCGGCCGGAAGCCTTTGAGCCGGGCCTTGCCCTTCAGCTCATCGAGCCGCGCGGACAGCCGCTGCTCCAACTCGTCGGCGCCGATCACCACTTTCAGTTCGCGGCGCAAGCCCTCAGCACTCGTTTCCGTGACATTCATGCGGCGTCAATCCATTGCTGCTGCCGGCGCGGCATCCGAACGCTCATACCGCCCACGGCCTTTGAAGTGTTGGTGCGGGCGGAGGGAGTTGAACCCCCACGGCCGAAGCCACCAGAACCTAAATCTGGCGTGTCTACCAGTTCCACCACGCCCGCTTGAAGGCCGCCCTTCCTGCTTCGACCGTGCGGTCTATACACGGTGGATTCCTCGGCTGCCAGGGCGAGGAAATGACCCTTACACCGGTCCGCGGCCCTCGGCTATATGGTTTGGTTCCTTCATTTAGGACGCCCGGGCCGGTCTGCAATCCAAGGAAAGGTTGATCTCGCCATGAGGATACTCGGTCTCATCGCTGCTGGCGGTCGTGGCAGCCGGCGCTTGGGGCGCCTGGACCTATGTCACGACCGAACCGGCGCTTCGCGATATTGCCTCACGGCTCCCCGCGGAGGAGGCTCTGAACGGCATGTCGCTCGAAGAGTCGGTCGAGGCGCTGCGGCTTGCCGCGATCGAATGCCGGCGCGTGGCGCGCTTTGAGGCGAATCCCTTGGCGCGGCTGTTGAGAGGCGACGAGATCAAGTCGCTTGCCGAGCACTGCGAGCTGATCAAGTTCCGGCAGGAGGCGCTACAGGGGCCTTGAGAGTTAAACCTCAAGGCTTTGCCCCCGGCAGCGAAAAACCCTGCTCCTCGCCCGTCATTTCTTGAAATTTCCGCGTCTTGCGGTCATTCCTGCCGCTCATTAGTTTGCCGTCTCGACCCTGCGACCACCGGAAGGCCCCCGTGCGCTACCGCAACGGCATCATCGAGGCGATCGGCAACACGCCGCTGATCAAGCTGAAGCGCGCCTCGGAGGAGACCGGCTGCCTGATCCTCGGCAAAGCCGAATTTATGAATCCCGGCCAGTCGGTAAAGGACCGGGCGGCGCTGTTCATCATCCGCGATGCGCTCAATTCGGGGCGGCTGCAGCCCGGGGGGACGGTCGTCGAAGGCACCGCCGGAAACACCGGAATCGGCTTGGCCCTTGTCGGCAACGCGCTCGGTTTGAAGACGGTCATCGTCATCCCGGAGACCCAGTCCGAAGAGAAAAAACAGATGCTTAGGCTCGCGGGCGCCGGGCTGATCGAGGTGCCCGCGGTCCCCTACAAGGATCCCAATAATTACGTGAAATATTCCGGCCGGCTGGCGGAGGAGCTTGCCGCCACCGAGCCGAATGGCGCGGTCTGGGCCAACCAGTTCGACAATGTCGCCAACCGCCAAGGCCATGTCGAAACCACGGCCCGGGAGATCTGGAACGAACTCGATGGGCAGGTTGACGGGTTCATCTGTGCCGTCGGCACCGGCGGCACTCTGGCAGGCGTGTCGATGGGCCTGAAAGCGCAGAATCCGGACGTGGTGATCGGCCTCGCCGACCCGATGGGCGCCGCGCTCTACAATTTCTACAAGCACGGCGTGCTGAAGGCGGAAGGCAGCTCAATCACCGAAGGGATCGGCCAAGGCCGCATCACCGCCAACCTCGACGGCGCCGAGATCGACGAGGCCTACCAGATCCCGGACCAGGAGGCGCTGCCCATCATCTTCGACCTGTTGAGCGAGGAAGGCCTGTGCCTCGGCGGCTCGAGTGGCATCAACGTGGCCGGGGCGATCCGGCTTGCCCGCGAGATGGGCCCGGGTCATACCATCGTCACCGTGCTTTGTGATTACGGCAACCGCTACCAAAGCCGGCTGTTCAACCCCAAGTTCCTGCGCGAGAAGGGCTTGCCGGTCCCGCAATGGCTCGACCAGGGAGAGGCGGCGGCGCCGCGCGTATTTGTCTAAACTGGAACTGGAGATCCCGCTTTGTCGCAGACGAAGACCTGGCTGACTGAGACCGATGAGCTCGCCCGCGAACTCGATGCCCCCGACCTCGTCATCATCGACGCCTCGTGGCACATGCCGGACGAAGGGCGCGACGCGCATGCCGAATATCTCCAGGAGCATATTCCGGGCGCGATCTTCTTCGATATCGACGAAATCGCCGACACAAGGAGCGACCTGCCGCATATGCTGCCGCCGCCCGAGAAGTTCTCCTCGCGGATGCGCAGCATGGGTATCGGCGACGGCTCACGCATCGTCATCTACGACTCCAGTGGACTGTTCAGCGCCGCCCGGGTCTGGTGGACCTTCCGCGTCATGGGCGTGGATGACGTGACCGTGCTGAATGGCGGTTTGCCGAAATGGAAAGAGGAAGGCCGCTCGCTCGAAAGCGGACCTCCGCGCAGCCGCACCACGCGGCACTTTACCGCCAGGCGGAACGCCGATCTGGTTCGAGATCTCACCGACATCAAGAAGCTGCTTCAGGACAAATCGGCGGAGATCGTCGATGCGCGGGCGCCTGAGCGGTTCGCCGGCAAGGCGCCGGAGCCGCGGCCCGGACTGCGCTCTGGCCATATCCCCGGCGCCCATAACGTTCCCTTCGGGCAACTGCTCCACAAGGACGGCACGATGAAATCCGCGGTCGAGATCGAGCGGATGTTCGAGGAGGCAGGCGTCGACCTTTCCAAGCCCGTAGTGACGAGCTGCGGCTCCGGCATTACCGCCAGCGTGCTGGCGCTCGGTCTCGCCCAGATCGGCCACCGCAAGACCGCCGTCTATGACGGGTCCTGGTCGGAATGGGGCGCCGATCAAAGCCTGCCCATCGAGATCGGCTAGTGAGCAAGCGCACAGGGAAGGAGAAGCCTGCCACTCGGCTCTCGCATACCGGGAGGGAGCCCGCGCGCCAGCACGGCTTCGTCAACACGCCGATCTATCGCGGCTCGACCGTGCTGTTTCCAAACATGGCGGCGCTCGAAGCCAACGACCAGGCTTACACTTACGGGCGAACGGGAACGCCGACCGTCACGGCGCTCGAACAGGCCATCGCCGAACTCGAGGGCGGACACCGCACTCTGCTGACCCCCTCCGGCCTTTCCGCCATCGTTACATCGCTGCTTGCCTTCGCCAAAGCCGGCGACGAGGTGCTGATCGTCGACTCGATTTATCGACCGGCACGCCGGTTCTGCGACAACGTATTGAGCCGGCTCGGGGTGACGGTGACCTATTACGACCCGCTGATCGGCGCCGGTATCGAGCGCTTGCTGTCCGGCAAGACCCGGGTGGTCTTCACCGAGTCGCCCGGCTCGCAGACCTTCGAGGTGCAGGACATTCCCGCCATCGCCAAGGCCGCGCACGCGGCCGGCGCCGTGGTCGTTCTCGACAATACCTGGGCGACGCCGCTCTACTTCAACGCCTTGGCGCACGGCGCCGACGTGTCGATCCAATCCGCCACCAAATATATCGTCGGCCACGCCGACGCGATGCTGGGCGCGATCACCGCCACCGAAGCGGCCTCACGCGCCGTACAGCGCACGCATGAGGACCTTGGCCTCTGCCCGGGGCCAGAAGACGTCTATCTCGGGCTTCGGGGCCTGCGCAGCCTCGGCGTCCGGCTTGAGCGGCATCAAAAATCCGCGCTCGAACTGGCGCGCTGGCTGGCCGAGCGGCCGGAGGTGGCGCGGGTGATCCACCCTGCCCTCCCCACCGATCCCGGGCACGCGATCTGGAAGCGCGATTTCACCGGCGCGTCCGGCCTGTTCTCCATCGTGCTGAAGCCGGTAGCGCGCGAGAAGGTCGCCGCCATGGTGGACGGGCTCAACCTGTTCGGCATGGGCTATTCCTGGGGCGGCTTCGAGAGCCTGATCCTGCCGTTCGATCCCAGTTCCTATCGCACGGCCACGGCCTGGAACGCCGAAGGTCCGGCGCTTCGCCTGCATATCGGCCTGGAAGATGTCGAGGACCTGAAAGCGGACCTCGAAGCGGGATTCGCTCGCCTCCGCGGCTGAGGTGCTAGTCGAGAGTATAGGCAACGAGCGCGTTGCTCAGCATGATCGGGATGATCGCGAGCTTCTGATCGGGAAGGTAGATGAAGTCGGCGCTGCCCTTGCCGAGCTTGAGCAAGCGTTCGGCCTTGCCCTTGGCGGGCACGCGATAGAGGCCACCCGCGGCCCAATCGCTGACGAGATATGCGCCCGGCTCGCCCGCCTGGAGGCCGTCGAGATTGCCGATCGCCTCGCTGTCGCCGAGCTTGCTCACCGACTGCTTTTCGATGTCGATCGCATAGAGCCCGCCGAGTTCCTGCTTCTGCCCTTCGCCCGGCAATTTGCCGAAGGTGGCGACAATGAGCCTGTCACCCTCGACGAGGAGGCCGTTCGGCCCGTTCAAGGTGTCGTTGGTGAGCCAAGGCTCGAATGTCCCTCGATTGAGACGCCAGATCGTGTTCGTCGGCGTGTCGGACACATAGATGGTCCCGTCCTCGCTGGCTACGACGTCGTTCAGGAAGATCGCGCCCTTGGCGGGATAGCGTTTGACGATCTCGCCGGAAGCGGCGTTGATCTCGACCAGCTCGTCGACGTCCGCCACGAACAGGCTGCGCTCATGCAAGGCGAGGCCGGTCGGCGCATTCAGTCCCTTGACCCAGTCGCGCTCGATGATCGTTCCGTCGGACTTCAGCTTGGCGATGAAGCCCTTGCCGTCCTTCTGCATGATGGCGCCGGCGATGTTGCTGACATAGAGCACGCCGGTGGCCGGGTCCTGCACGACCGACTCCGGCTGCTCGAGGCCCTTGACCTCCCAGATCAGCTTGGGAGCGGCGGCAGCGTGTGTGCCGAAGATCAGGGTCGCCAATAACCCAATGGTAAAACGCATGATATTCCTCGCCAAAATGGTGTCCGGCCGGAACGGCCAGGAGCGGATGGTGATCCCGGCAGGATTCGAACCTGCAACCTCCTGCTTAGAAGGCAGATGCTCTATCCGTTGAGCTACGGGACCCCAAACGGTGTGTGAGACTATAACCCGAAAATGGCGCTCAGTGCGTCCAGCGGTCCGGGCGGCCGAACTTGAAATTCTCGGCGTAGGATTTCGGTCTCAGCGTCGTCTTCTGCGGCTCTTCGAGGCGGAAGGCAATGCCGTGACGCGTGGCGAAGGCAACCGCCTCCTCCTTGGTGGCGAAGCTGAGCCGCACCTGCCGCTTAGTCTCCTGCGAACTGGTCCAGCCCATCAGCGGCTCGAGCAGGAGCGGTTTCTCCGGCTCGAATTCGAGCACCCAGTCGCGCGGCCCCATGCCTTGCTGCATGGCGTTCTTGGCAGGCTTGTAGATGCGGGCCGTCATCGGCTTTCTCCAATGAGCGATGGTCGGGGCAGCAAGATTCGAACTTGCGACCCCCTGCTCCCAAAGCAGGTGCGCTACCAGACTGCGCTATGCCCCGATCGCTCGCTGCCACATACATAGTTCGCGCCGGCGCGCGCGGCTAGCCTCTCCTAACCCGGAATTCTAAGCGAGCGCTAAACGGCGGACCTGAGCCCCCGGCAGCGTGGCGGCTATTCGGCCAGGCCGGGATAGACGACCTGGTCGCCGCGTTTCAGCCCAATCTTGGCGGCCTGGCCGGCATTCAGCTCAAGCACCGCCGCCACGGGGCCCTCCGAGGGGATGACCGCGGTGGAGAAGGGTTCGGTGTGGGTCTCGATGCGGTGAACCCGCCCGCCCTCGGCGATGAACACCATGTCGAGCGAGATGTGAGTGTTCTTCATCCACATGGCGGCTTGCTGGGGACGGTCGTAGAGGAACAGCATGCCGGCATCCTCCGGCAGCGAGCGGCGGAACATCAGGCCCATCGCCTTTTCCTGGGGCGTGCGCGCGACCTCGACCGCGAAGCTGTGGTCGCCGGTCTCGGTTTTGAGCACAAGCCTATCGTCTCTAGCCGCCAGTCCGTTCGCCTGCGACAACAGCATGAGCGCAAAAAACCCGGCAGCGCCGGTGCGGGCGAGCTGGGCGAGCGTGGCAATCGTCAGTGGGAGGACGGACCTTGCGAACCGTCCGGCTTGAGCTCCGCCGCCATCAGCCCTTTCGGTCCCCTTCCATGCCGAACCAGTAGCGTCTGGCCCGGCCGGAGTTCGGTGAAGCCGCAACGGCGCAGCGTCTCCATATGCACGAAGATGTCGAGGGTTTGTGCTCCGCGCGTGAGGAACCCGAAGCCGCGCAAGCGGTTGAACCATTTGACCGTCGCGCGCTCCCAGTCGCTCTCCGGGATCACGATGACATGGGTCCGCTGCGGTAATTGCGACGGATGAATTGCCGTGGAATCGTCCATAGCGCGAATGCGAAACGCCTGTAGACCTTTCGGCCGGCGCAACACCTCGCATACGACCCGCGCGCCCTCGTAGGCCGTCTGAAAGCCATCGCGGCGCAGACAGGTCACATGCAGGAGAACGTCGGGAAGATCTTCGTCCGGAACTATGAATCCATAACCCTTTGACGCATCGAACCACTTGATCGATCCTGACACTTCGAAGACATCTACTGTGACTTCCTCGTCGCGTTGGGTATGGCCCTCTACCAGTGGCGGTTCTTTCGCCCCCATTACCGCATTCCCCCGCTTCACTTCTGACGCAGCCGACCGACGCCCCACACACGAATCGGCTGGAAACACTCGTTTGCCAACATAGCATTGCCACCTTGCGAGGCCACTGAATTTTCCCCGAGCTTTCGCCTTCTCCACAGTGCCCCAACCGGGTTCGCGAAGTTTCCGCAAGACGCGCGCGCAAACCTCTGATCGGCAAGCGAATCTCATGCGAAGCAGTCGTGGCGTGCAGTTTTCGCCGCGAAGCAGAGCGATGCCCCGCTCAGGAGGCGCAAATATTTCTGCTAGCGAGAGAAATTAGGCTTCGCGCGTGGCATTTGCGGCCTCGGCGGCGCGCTGTGAACCTGCTGCAACGATCGCGCGCCAAACAGCCGCTTTTTTGATGAAAAAGAAGCCGAGCGTGACGCGCTTGCCACAGGGGAGCGCTCCGCGCTAAGGGAGCGCCTCTGCGGGGCAGGCGCGCAAGGAGACGGCAGCGATGAAATATCTGCACACGATGGTTCGCGTTTCCGACCTCGATCAATCGCTCGACTTCTACTGCAACAAACTCGGGCTGAAGGAAGTGCGGCGCATGGAGAGCCCGCAAGGACGGTTCACGCTCGTCTATCTCGCGTCGCCGGGCGACGAGGATGCGCAGGTCGAGTTGACCCATAATTGGGATCCGGAGGAATATGGCGAGGGACGCAACTTTGGCCACCTCGCCTACGAGGTCGACAACATCTACGAGACTTGTGAGCGGCTGATGCAGGCCGGCGTCACCATCAACCGGCCGCCGCGCGATGGCTACATGGCCTTCATCCGCTCGCCGGACAATATCTCGATCGAATTTCTGCAAAAGGGCAAGCCGCTGCCGAAGCAGGAGCCCTGGGCCTCGATGCCGAATACCGGGAAGTGGTAGATCGTCTGGGAAGGGGAAGCAAAGGCGCGACGTGTGCGGAGGAGCAGGGTCGCAGCGGCACTAGCTGGAGTTGACTATCCAGCCCAATTCCTTCGCCTTGGCGTTGGCGATTTCCCAAGCCAGCACCTCGAACTCCTTGCTTGAGATTTCGGCGGCCTTGTCGAC
>JAWOJH010000117.1:0-2846 GCA_046481725.1 Methyloceanibacter sp.
TCCCGCCACCGCGCCGGTCTTTCACGAGGTCGGCAATTTCGCCGAAGTCTTCCGCACGCGCCCGGGCACTTTGGTGACGGACAATCCTAGCGGCCGCTTCGGCGCGCGTGGCCGCCTGGCGGAGGCGCTGCTCGAAGACGCGCCCTGGCACGATTATTTCGGACCCAGCGCGCCGCTCGACCGGTTCTGCCGGAACGGCGGGCGGATTCTCAGGCTGGGCGCGAATTTGGATACCGCCAACGTGCTGCACTACGCGGAATATCTTGCCGACGTGCCCAACAAGCGGCGGGTCCGCCGCCATTATCGCTGCCAGGGCCCGCACGGTGGGGAAACCCGCGCGGTGGAATGCCTGGACGACGAGCACGGCATCGTGGACTGGCCCGGCGAGGATTATTTCGCGATCATCCTGCGAGAGTATCTCGCCGCCGGCCGGGCGCGGCAGGGCCGGGTCGTCCAAGCGCCAAGCGAGCTAATCGGGGCCGCTGACCTCGTGGATTTCGGTACGGCATGGATGACCGCCCGCTTCCGCGGCCTCCAAGTCCCCCGCCCTTGATGGCTGCCGACACCAACTCTCGGCCGCCACGCATCGGCCAGTCGCGTCAGGCGGCATCCGCGCGACAAATGGCGGCACAAACCCCTGCCCGCTTTGCCAGCTTCACAACTTCCTCTTCCCGGCCTGGAGGCCTATGATAGGCGAGCTCTGAAGGGGGCTGCGGGGATGCGATTTCTTTTTGGCGTTATTATCGGCGTGCTGCTCACGGTCGGCACTGCCTATGTGGCCGATTCCCGGGCGGATCCGCTCCAGGGAGGCCGCATGGTGAACTGGACCGTCGTCGGTGAACGCATGAGCGAGCTCACCGCCGATCTCCAGGCCATCTGGCAGGACTTCACGAAGCAGATTACGGGGCCGCCCTAAGCCGCGATCTGACGTGGCCGGGACGGGTCTCGCTCGCCGGAATAGCCGGCTGCCGTTCTGCCTGATCGAGCTTGACCCGCTCGCTCGGTTTCTCGGCTGGCGAGCGCTGCTCTTTGGACCCTTTGGGGTGCGAGCTCGACTTCGACGCCGCTGCGCCCGCCACCATATTCATCCCGGTCACAAACGCCGCACCGCTGCCGATCACCACGGCGATCGCCAGACCTTGCAGCGACGCCCGCAAATTGCCGCGATGCGGCGCCTCCATGGCCACCGTCCGGTTGATATAGGCCAGGAACGAACTCAGCAGCGCGGCGACAGCCCCGCCGCTGAAGAACAGCATCGCCGCCGCAGTTTTGGAATCGACCGACGATGTCGGCGCCCTTGCCAGGATCGCAAGCAGGATCAACGCGGCCGCGCCGTTGAGCAAGACCAGGAACGCCAGCGCGCGGGCGCCAAACCGGTTCCGCTCCCGCTCGAGGAAGACCGGGTCTAAACGCGGATCCGTTCGGCTGGCAGGCTGCGGCATGGCGGTCATCTTCCTCCCTGTTGAGGCCGCATTGTGACGAGAGGCGCGGCCAACCGGCCCCTCCCCTCAGCTAAAATGCCGCTCCGAGGTCGCGTTGGCTCTCCCTTCAGCATAGCTGATTCCAAAGCGAAACCAGATGCCAAGATGGGCCGCCGGCTAACCCCAGGCCAGGTGAATTGCACTACTTTCCCGTGCACTAATCCTGAATACCTGTGGATAGCGTGGATAAGCCCAATTGTCGAAGATTGGAATGGCCGATCCAAGCCATTCTGAAGCTTGCGCACGGTGGAACCCAGACACTGTCGGAGACAACGGGGAGGAAATGTGTGATGGCCGGTAATGAAAGCGTCGAGAATGAGCCCAATTCAGGCTTTATTGGCGAAGGAGTACTGTTCAAGGGCTCGATCTCAGCTCCCAACACTTTGGTCGTAAACGGTATTGTGGAAGGAGATGTTACGGCTCGATCGGTCCTGGTAGGCGTGTCGGGTGCCATCAACGGCAGCGTGAAGGCGATCGAGGCCGATATTCACGGCAAGATCAAAGACAACGTTGTCGTCGAGGAGTTCCTGCATTTGAGCCCGACCAGCCAGGTCGAAGGCACGGTGACTTGCCGCGATATACAGATCGATCGGGGGGCGTGCCTCAAGGCGAGTTTCAGCTCGATAGGCGAGGCTGCGAACGACAATCCCTTGGCCGCCAGCGTCCCGGCGGAAGCCCCGGTGCAAACGCCGATCGGCTTGTCCCCGGGCGTGGGAAAATTGAATGGGGCCCCGCCGCCAGCGACGCTCACTGCGGCGGAATAGTTTGCCGGCTGTCCGGCGCGGGAGGAGTGAAGACCTCTCCCCCGCGCGAGTGGCCTCCACCGAGCGTCAACAAGCAATTGGGTGGGTGAAGAGTGCCGCGACTCGGCGGCCGCACCGCCCTGGTCCGGGGCGCCTGAAAACTGGCGGAGACGGAGGGATTCGAACCCTCGATACGGCTTTTGACCGTATAACGGTTTAGCAAACCGCCGCCTTCAGCCTCTCGGCCACGTCTCCGGCTAGGAAAATCAATTAGTTGCTTACCACCCGCATGGCAACATATGAGGAACTGCAACCCGATTGCAACCCGCGCCGCAATATCACTCCCCCCCACCCGGTCTATTTAATGCTTGCTGCCTTCCCGGCGCTTTGGCCCTTCGCGCCCTTCCTCGATGGTGTAGAGGGCGTCCGCTATTTCAGTCAGCAGGAGCAAGTGCGGGCCGCACAGGCCACCAACAGCGTCAACCACGTAACCAAGCTCCACGATGCGGTCGAAATGTTGGTAGTCCTCATCGTCCACGTCGGCGAGCGCATCCTTCAATTTGTGAGCCGCTACGCTGGCAGCTTTCAACTCCGGCTTTATCCTTTCAACGGCTTCCTTAAT
>JAWOJH010000024.1:0-8565 GCA_046481725.1 Methyloceanibacter sp.
GCCTAAGCCATCCACTTTTCGTGCCGGCTCTTCGTCGATCTTTTCAGGCCATACATCCGGCGGAAGGTCCTCGAGGCTCCATTCATGAGCCGGCACCGAGCGCTGCTTGTTGGCATCGGCCGCGATCAGGCTGGCATCGACGGCAAACCCTTCGCCACCCACCAGGCCTTCGGCCATGCAGCGGCGCACCACGGTCTCAAAGAGATGGCGTAGAATGTTGCTTTGACGGAACCGACCGTGGCGGTTGAGCGAGAATGTGGAGTGATCGGGAACCTTGCGATCAAGGCCTAAGCGGCAGAACCAGCGATAGGCCAGGTTGAGATGAACCTCCTCACACAGCCGCCGTTCCGAGCGGATGGCGAGGCAATAGCCGACAATGAGCATCCGGATCATCAGCTCCGGATCGATCGAGGGCCGGCCAATCGAGCAATAGAACGGCTTCAACCTCTGCCGAGCATCGTTCAGATCAAGGAAACGGGCAGCAGAGGCAGAAGTCGTAAAACAGCCGCTCCGGTGCAACCGGTGCAACCGGTGCAACCTAGGTCCCCACCATCGCCCCGCCCTCCTCGCAAATCACAGGAAACGGAATCACGGCCACCGCCGGCGAGCAAGCCCGACTAAATCAACAAAATCGACACTAAGCGGACCACTCAAGCGGCATCGACTACCTGCTTCGGTCCCGAGGCCGAAGTCGTCCTGATGCGGTATCTGTGACTGTTTGTCGGACGTGACCAACACCGAGCGCGGTGCGGGTGATCTACCGAAAATCCTCTTGATTTCAGCACATTGCCTAGAGATTGGTGGGCCCGGGAGGGCTCGAACCTCCAACCAGACGGTTATGAGCCGTCGGCTCTAACCAATTGAGCTACGGGCCCCAGTTTCGCCACCTCCGCCTCATAGCAGAGTTCGGGCTCGGCGCGAATTGCCGGAAGTTAATTTGCGCTCGCTGCATCCCCCGGGCAATGCTCGCTTACGGCTGGCAACTCTGGAATGTCATCTATGCCCTCCCCCTCCCTGAAACATCCTCTCGCCTGGTTTGCCCTTCTCGCCTTTGCAATCGCACAGACACCCGCGCTCGCCCATGAGGCACCGCAGAAGCGCACCATCTCGCTGTCCGCCACCGGCGCGATCAAGACCACGCCGGACAAGGTCGATATCTCGACCGGCGTGACCACCGAGGCGAAGACCGCGCGCGAGGCGCTGGATCGGAACACCGAGGCCATGGCCAAGGTTGTGGCGGCGCTGAAAGAGGCGGGCATCGAGCCCAAGCATATTCAGACCGTCAATTTCTCGGTCGGCCCGGTGTTCGAGCAACGGCCCTACGACAAGCCCGCGCCGCCGGTGGTGGTCGGCTACCGGGTCAACAATCAGGTCCGCATCACGCTCGACGACATCAAGAGACTCGGCGAGATCCTCGACACGGTGGTGACGCTCGGCTCGAACCAGATCGACTCGATCGAGTTCGGCGTCAAGGAGCCGGAGGCGCTCAAGGACGAGGCGCGCAAGCTCGCGCTCCACAATGTCACCGGCAACGCCAAGCTCTATGCCGAGGCGGCCGGCGTGACGCTCGGGCCGATCTTCTCGATCAGCGAAGAGGACAGCGCCTATTACCCGCGCGCCGTTCCGGCCGCGGCGCGCATGGACATGGCCAAGGAGGCGGTGCCAATCGAGGCCGGAACGGCTTCCGTCGAGGTGCGGGTGCGGGTGGTCTGGGAAATCCGGTAGCTCTACGCCGGGAATTCCCGGCGGCTGACTTTCCTGATTCATATCAAGGCCGAACGCACTGGCTTTGGCGTAGTTTAGCAGTCATGATCGCCCCCCTAGCCACGCTGCTCGACCGCGACGACCGGCACGCAAGCGACCGCGAGATCATGGTGCAGCGGCATTTGCTGGCGCGCGGCCTGCGCGACCCGCTGGTGCTGGCCGCCATGGGCAAGGTGCCGCGCGAAGCCTTCGTGCCGGACCCGCTCAAGGAGTTCGCTTATGAGGACTCCGCGCTGCCTATCGAGGCCGGCCAGACCATCTCCCAGCCTTATATCGTCGCCCGCATGGTTGAGCTGCTGGAGCTCGAGCCGACCGACAAGGTGCTCGAAGGCGGCGCCGGCTCAGGCTATGCCGCGTCGGTGCTCGGCCGCATCGCCGACAAGGTCTACGCCATCGAGCGGCACAAGGAACTGGCAGATCGGGCTCGAGAGCGGGTGGAGCGGCTCGGCTACGACAACGTCGAGATCATTTTCGCCGACGGCACGCTCGGCCTGCCACAGCAATCGCCGTTCAACGCCATCCTGGTTTCCGCCGGCGGGCCGAAGATTCCCGACACGCTGAAACAGCAGCTCACGGTCGGCGGGCGCCTCGTCATCCCGGTCGGCCGCGGCACGCATCAGACGCTTTATCGCGTGCGGCGGATCGACGAAGACAATTTCGAGGAAGAGGATCACGGCGCGGTCACGTTCGTACCGCTGATCGGCGCCGAGGGCTGGGTCGATCCCGACAAGGCCAAGCGCGAGACGGAGATCGATGCCGAAAGTTCGGGCTTCGCCGGCGGCCTGCTCGTGCCGGCGCATCGCGCCAAGGCGACGCGCGGCAGGCTGAGCAGCCTGATCGCCGATGCCGCCGAGCCGTTCGGCGATCTCGGCGAACTCGCGGCGCTGGCCGAGCGCTTCGCGGACCGGCGCGTCGTGCTGCTGGGCGAGGCCACGCATGGCACCGCCGAATTCTACGACGCGCGCGCGGCGATCACCGAGCTCCTGGTCACGCAGCACGGCTTCAACATCGTCGCGGTGGAGGCGGACTGGCCGGATGCGGCGGTGTACGATGCCTATCTGCGCGGACTGAAGCGGCCGAAAGTGCCGCGCGCCCCCTTCACTCGCTTTCCGACCTGGATGTGGCGCAACGGCGAGGTCGCGTCCTTTCTCAAACGGCTGAAAGCAATCAACGAAACGATCCGCGAGCCCGAACGGAAATGCGGCTTCTACGGCCTCGATATCTATAGTCTCAGCGCCTCGATCCAGGCGGTGCTAGCCTATCTCGACAGGGTCGACCAGGCCGCCTCGGCGATCGCGCGCGAACGCTATGGCTGCCTCGCCCCCTGGCGCGCCGATCCGGTCCGCTACGGCCGCATGGCGCTGTCGCGCGGCTATGCGCTGTGCGAGAAGCCGGTGACGGACGCGCTGCTCGATCTGTTGCAGCGGCGCCTCGACTATCTGCGAAACGATGGCGAAGGCTTCTTCGATGCCGAGCAGAATGCGCGGATCGTTTCGGCGGCTGAGCAATATTACCGGGTCATGTATTACGGCGACGCCGTGTCGTGGAACCTGCGCGACCAGCATATGTTCGACACGCTGGCGCGGCTCCTGGAGCATCGCGGTCCGGAGTCCAAGGCGGTGGTGTGGGCGCACAATTCGCATATCGGCGATGCCGCGTTCACCGAGATGGGCCAGGTCAGGGGCGAGCACAATATCGGCCAGCTGGCGCGGGGGCGCTTCGGCGAGGACGCGGCGCTGATCGGCTTCGGCACGGATCGCGGCACGGTCGCGGCCGCATCCAACTGGGACGGGCCGATGGAGATCAAGCGCGTGCGTCCGGCCCGCGACGATTCCTATGAAGGCCGCTGCCGCGACGCCGGGATCGCGGCATTCTTCCTGGAGACCGGCCCTGAGCAGCAGGCGCATATTCGCGAGGCGCTGGCCGAGCCGCTGCTGGAGCGGGCGATCGGCGTGATTTACCGGCCGGAGAGCGAGTTGCTGTCGCACTATTTCCAGGCGGAGCTGTCCCGGCAATTCGACGCTTGGATCTGGTTCGCCGAGACGCGCGCCGTCGCCGCGCACGCGGAAGCGCATCCGCACGGCCCGGACGAGACCTACCCTTTCGGTCTCTAGCAACACTCGGTTACATCAGGGTCTTGCCAGCAATCTTCGTTCACATCATTGCCGTTTTGTAAGGGTCCGGTCGCACCGCTTCGTGCTAAGAGCGAGGCTTCAGCACACGGGCACGGAAGTCGATGGGAACGCGTTGGTTCATGGGCCTTTTGCTGGCCGGCTTGGCGGCCGGTGGCGGCTATTATTACTGGCAGCATCGCACCACCCCGCAACTCGACATTCAGACCGCCGCCGCCACGCGCGCAGATGTGCGCCGGATCGTGTCGACCTCCGGCGCGGTGCGTGCGCTCGGTACGGTGGAGATCGGTTCGCAGCTCTCCGGCAATATCGGCGAGGTCAATGCGGATTTCTCCTCCGAGGTGAAACAGGGCGACGTGCTCGCCCGCATCGAGCCTTCAACCTTCGAAAGCAAGGTGCGCGAGGAGGAAGCCGGGCTGGCCATCGCCAAGGCGAATGTCAACCTCCAGGATGCGGCGGTCGAGCGCGCCGAGGCCAATCTGCGCAAGGCGGAGATCGATCTGCGCCGCGCCGACGAACTTGTGCGCAAGGGCGTCGGGGCGCAGGCGCCGCTCGACGCGGCCAAGGCGGCGCACGAGGGCGCCATCGCCGAACTTGCCATCGCCAAGGCGCAAGTCGAGAATGCCAGGGCTACCGTGGAGCAGCGTCAGGCGACCCTCGACAGCGCCCGCATCGATCTCGAGCGTACCTATATCCGTTCGCCGATCGACGGGGTGGTGATCGAGCGCACCGTCGAGCCCGGGCAGACGGTCGCGGCCAGCATGACCGCACCCAAGCTGTTCATGATCGCCCAGGACCTGTCGCAGGTGCAGATCGACGCCCAAGTCGACGAGGCCGATATCGGCCAAGTGACGAGCGACAATCCGGTGAGCTTTACCGTCGACGCCTATCCCGACGTGACATTCAAAGGCACGGTGGAGCAGATCAGGCTCGCGCCGGAGGCGCTGAACAATGTCGTCACTTATAGTGTGGTGATCGCCGCCGAGAATCCCTTGGGCAGGCTGCTGCCGGGCATGACCGCCAATGTCCAGATCGTCACCGGAGAAAACAAGAACGTGGTTGTGGTGCCGAGCGAGGCGCTGCGCTTCCAGCCGCGCGGGCCGGCGCAGGCGGCGCTGGCGCGCGACGCCTGGGCGACCGGCTCGGTGCTCGCTTCGGGCGATCGCGGCGCCCGCCTGATCGCCAGGCTCAAGGACCAGCTCGACCTGAGCGAGGACGAGGTGAACAATATTCGCGCCGGGCTCGATGCCGAGTTCGCCGCGATCCGCAATGCCGGGCCGCCGGTCTTGGGCGCCTCGCAAGAAGATATGCGCGAGCAGGCGCGGCTGCGCATCGCGAAGGTGCTCCGCAACGAGCTCTCCCCGGAAAAATACAAGAAATTCGAGGAGATGGCGCGGCAGCGGCCGGGCGGCCCCCGCCGGGCCACGATCTGGACTTATGCCGATGGGGCGTTCTGGCCGCACGAGGTACGGCTCGGCCTGACCGACGGCAACGTCACCGAGATCGTCGAGGGCTTGCCCGAGGGCGCCAACGTGGTCGTGCGCGTGCGTGAGGCGACGCCGTGAGGGCACGCAAGTCGCGCGCCAAGGCTTTGCCAAGCAGCGACACCGGCGCGCAGATCGTCGCCCGCGATCTGGTCAAGACCTATCGGCTCGGCGGCAGTACGATCGGCGCGCTGCAAGGTGTCAGCGTGGAGATCCCGCGCGGCGAATATCTCGCCGTGACCGGCGCTTCCGGCTCCGGCAAATCGACCTTCATGAATCTGATCGGCGCCCTCGACACGCCGACCTCCGGTTCGCTCGAAGTCGAAGGGCGCGAACTCGGACGGCTCGGCGCCGATCAACTCGCCCGCTACCGCAACGAGACGGTCGGTTTCGTATTCCAGACCTTCAACCTTCTGGCGCGGACCAGCGCGCTCGACAATGTGGCGCTCCCCCTGCTCTACTCGCCGCGCGGCCACCGTGACGCGCGCGCCAAAGCGCGAGCCTGCCTGGAACGCGTCGGCCTGGCCGATCGTGCGGGCCACCAGCCCTCCGAACTCTCCGGCGGCCAGCAGCAGCGCGTGGCGATCGCCCGCGCGCTCGTCAACGACCCGCATATCTTGCTGGCGGACGAGCCGACCGGCGCGCTCGACAGCCACACCACCGAAGAGATCATCGGCCTGTTCGAGGCGCTGAACGCGACCGGCATCACCTTGATCATCGTCACCCACGAACCGGACATCGCCAAGCGAGCGAGGCGCAGGCTCACCTTTCGCGACGGGCAGGTCGTCGAGGACGCGGCATGACTCTCCTCGCCTCCTGCAAGATCGCCGTCGCGGCGCTCCGCGTGAACGCGCTGCGGAGCTTCCTCGCCATGCTCGGCGTGATCATCGGCGTGGCCTCGGTGATCGTCATGGTGTCGGTGGCGAGCGGCGCCAGCCAGGCGATCGAGGCGCGGATCGCCGCGCTCGGCACCAATCTCTTGATCATCTCGCCGGGGTCGTTCACCTCCGGCGGCCGCCGCGCCGGCGAAGGCACAGCGGCGGCCCTGTCCGAGCGGGACCTCAACCTGATCCGCACCAGCGTTCCCGCGGTGGCGGCGGCGGCCGGCGTCATTCAAGGCTCCGCCCCGCTGGTGTTCGGTGGCAGCAACTGGACCACGCAAGTCAGCGGCGTCAACGAGGACTATCTCGACGTGCGCGACTGGGGGCTGATCGAAGGCCGCAATTTCAGCGAGGCCGAGCTTCGCTCCGGCGCCAAGGTGACGATCCTCGGCGCCACCGCCGCGCGCGAGCTGTTCGGCGCCGCCTCCGGCGTCGGCGAGCAAATCCGGATCATGAACGTGCCGTTCAACGTGATCGGGGTGCTGGCGGTGAAGGGGCAATCCGGCTGGGGCTCGGATCAGGACGACGTTGCGCTGGTGCCCATCACCACCGCCCGGCGGCGGCTGTTCGGCGCCGAGCAGACCGTGCCCGACAATCTCCGCACCATCATGGTCCAGGTCGCCTCGGCCGAGGAGATGGCCGATACCCAGGCGGAGATCGAGACGATCTTGCGCGAAAGGCGGCGCCTGCGCGCCGGCGCGCCGGACGATTTCCGCGTGCGCGACATGGCCGACTTCATCCGGACGCGCACCGAGACGCAGAGCATTCTGAGCGTGCTGCTCGGCGCCACCGCCGTCATCTCGCTGGTGGTGGGCGGCATCGGCATTATGAACATCATGCTGGTGTCGGTGACCGAGCGAACGCGCGAGATCGGCCTGCGCATGGCGGTGGGCGCGCGCCGGCGCGACATTCTCTCGCAATTTTTGATCGAGGCGGTGACGCTCTGCCTGCTGGGCGGGCTGATCGGGCTGCTGATCGGCGGCGGTGCCGCGCTCGCCATGTCGGTCTGGGGCAATTGGCCGATCGCGCTGTCGCCCGCTTTGGTGCTGATCGCGCTGGCGTCGGCGGGATTGGTCGGAATCTTTTTCGGCTATTACCCGGCGCGGCGCGCGGCGCAGATGAACCCGATCGACGCGCTCAGATACGAGTAGCTACACCACGCGCAGAACCGCGTTGCCCTCGCCCAACACCACCACGGTCGGATGATAGTTGCGCGCCTCCTCAGCCGGAAGCTGGCAATAGGCGACCACGATCACCTTGTCGCCCGGCTGCACCAGCCGCGCCGCGGCGCCGTTGACGCAGATCGCCCGCGAGCCGCGCGCGGCCTCGATCGCATAGGTGGTGAAGCGGCCGCCGGTATTGATGTTGAACACATCGACCTGCTCATGCGGCAGCAGGCCCGCAGCATCGCAGGTCGCGGTCGATGGCGATCGAGCCTTCGTAATCCAGATCGGCGCCCGTCACCGTGGCGCGGTGGAGCTTGGCCTTCAACAAGGTCAACAGCACGGGTCTTTGTCCTTCGATCCCAGCCGGTTATGCCACGCGCATATAGTCCAGCCGGCAAGCCGTGGCAATGCCGGCTGGTAGAAGCTGCGACCGAACGATGCGGGTGGCTAGCGGCGGCCGCCCGACACAATGCCGAACAGGAAGCCGACCCCGAGCGCGATCAGCACCGCGGTCAGCGGATTGCGCCGCATGGCCGCATGCGCCTCGTCATAGGCATCGACCGCCATGTCCTGGGCGCGGCCGAACTGCTTGCCGGCCTCGCGCGACATGTCGGAGGCGAACTCACCCACCGACTCGCCCATCGCCCGCGCGGTGTCGGCGGCGGATTTGGCGGTCTCGGCGGCCTCGCGGCCAGCGGGGGAATTGGCGGCTTGACGATAGGCTTGATTGGCGGTTGCCATCTTGTCGTCCTCTTATGGTTGGGGCCGGGCGCAGCGCCGGGCCGAAAGCGGGGGAAGTGTCAGGGGCTTAACCCGCGGCGGGGCCGGAACGTTCCGCCGGCGCCCCCGCGCTCAAGCAGCGCGAAGCGCGGTAGCGCAAAAGAGGCGCGCGGATCCGGGGGATCGCGGCGGAACGCCCTCTCCCACAAGGGGAGAAGGTAATTTTGCCGAGCGTCTATAAAACCAGTTAATTCAGAAACCTAGTTGCCCCCTTGGAATGCTGAATGAACTAGGCTGCATTTAGGTAGCGTTTGAACCGGTTTCGCGAAATTCGTGAGGGAGTGTGCGTAGGTTCAAATCCCGGGCACGCAACCAGCGTTGTTTGCACCTTGACCATGCGATCATTTAGGTCCCCCGG
>JAWOJH010000145.1:0-2582 GCA_046481725.1 Methyloceanibacter sp.
CGCAGCAGAAAGGCGCGCTGGAGCGTGTTGATGGTCCGTCCGACCGCGCCGGCCGAGGCGAACGGACCAAAATAATCGCCTTTGCGGTTTCGCGCACCGCGATGCTTCAGAATTTGCGGTACCGGGTGATCGCGCGCGATCAGGATGAAGGGGAAGGATTTGTCATCCCGGAGCACCACATTATAGCGGGGCTTCAGCCGCTTGATCAGATTCGCCTCGAGCAGCAGGGCTTCGATCTCGGTCGCGGTGGTGACGAATTCCATGCCGGCGGTGTCGGCGATCATCCGCGCGATGCGATTATTGTGTCCGGTGCCCCGGGCATAGCTTTGCACCCGCTTCTTGAGGTGCCGCGCTTTGCCGACATAGAGCACTTCGCCGGCGGCATCGATCATGCGGTAGACGCCGGGTCCGGCGGGCGCTGTCTTGGCCTGGCGGGCGATCACGGGCGCACCTGTCTCGGCCCCGAGCAAAGCCTCGCGGGCGCGCGAAAGCAGCGAGGCAGGTGCGCGATCGGGGTTCTCTAAGGGCATGGGATCACGGAGCTTTCGCGGCCAGGAATGCCCGCGGGTCTAAGCCGAAGGTAAGGTCTAAGCGTGACCGCCTTCAAGGCCTCCGTGCTCGCACATTGGCTGGTTGCGCAGCCTAACCCGCCTCGCGGCTTTCGAAGGCCAGATGCTGACCGCCGTCCAGGGCGATCATCTGGCCGGTGATGGAGGGACTATCGATCAGGAAGCGGATCGCGGCGACGACCTCTTCGGGGCTGACCTTGCGTTTGAGCAAGGTCGAGCGGAACTCCCCCTCGAATTCGGCCTCGCTTTGGCCGCGGGCCTTGATCACCGGACCTGGAGCCACCGCATTGACCCGGATCCGGGGGGCGAGCGCCTGGGCCATGGTTCGAGTCGCGGTCCAGAGCGCGGCCTTGGCGATCGTGTACGAGAAATAGTCTGGATTGAGCCGTAACACCTTCTGGTCGATCAGATTGACCACGTTTCCCGTCGCGCCTGCGGGCAAGGATGCGGCGAAGGCCTGGGTCAAGAACACCGGCGCTCGGAGATTCACGTCGAGATGCGCCTCCCAGCTCTCCGCTGTCAGGGTCGCGACCGTGTCCCGGTCGAACCGGGCGGCGTTGTTAATCAGGCAGGTCGGGGGGCCCACAGTCTTGGCGCAGGCCTCGACCAGCGGTGCCAGGGTATCGAGCCGGGAAAGTTCGGCCGGCAACGCCGCGGCCTTTCCGCCTTTGGCCAAAATCTCGGCCACCAGCGCGCTGGCGGCTTCCGCGGAGGCGCCATAGTGGACCGCCACCCGCCATCCCCGATTCGCAAGATCGAGGGCGATGGCTCGGCCGAGCCGCCGCCCGGCGCCGGTCACGAGCACAGTGCCGGGGTCCTGATCTTTAGTCATGACGCGTTGCCGGGGAGCCGTTAACCGAATCGCCAAGCGATTCTTTGCTACTGAAACCAAAAACCCACTCTAAGTGAGCCTCCAAGCCGCAACAAGGCCAAGCCGACAGAGCCGCAGGCGGCAGGCGAGGGACCGCCGCCAACCCAGTGAATTGACGGCCCGATCGCTCTCGGCCTCCGATTTGGGCAATTGCCTGTGCTCTAGGCGGTTCTTCTGAGTATCGTTCGGCGCAAGCAAGAGGCGGAAGCCCAATGCGGCATCAAAGCGCTTGAACCATTGCAGAATAGTCACACCACCTGAGTTGTTTTGAGAAAACCCGGCTTTTCCGTTGCTTCGCTTAGGGGTCGGCATATTGTGACAGAGAACTCAGGGGGAACGCTGCACCGCAGGCAACGATTCGGGGGCGGGGCGATCATCCTGATGCTGAAGAATTCGATCGCAGGGGACAGCGACAAATCAGGAGACTGAGAAATGACTCGGCGCAGCAGGGAAGTGGGAATCATCAAGTCGTGCGTTTTGGGTGCGGCGTTGGTTATAGGGCTGGCCGTGCCGGCGCAAGCCCAGAATAAGCTTGAACTGTCGGGTACGGCGACACTCACAACCGATTATATCTTTCGTGGCATTTCCAATTCGGATGAGAATCCGGCAGTGCAGGCTTCGTTCGACGCCGCGTACGGCATGTTCTATGCCGGCATCTGGGGATCGAACACCGACTTCGGCGACGGCATCGAGATCGACTACTATGCCGGCATCGCGCCCACGTGGAAAAACTTGACCTTTGATATCGGCGGCCTCTACTACACCTTTCCGGGTTTTAATAGCATCGACTATTTCGAGTTGAAGACCGGCGTAAGCTGGGCCGGCGGGGCATGGACCCTCGGAGTCAACAACTATTGGTCGCCGGATAATTTTGGTTTGGGCGTCACTTCGAACGCGACAGAGGGCTCGGTGAGCTACGCGTTCAATGGGAAACTCTTTAACTTCTTCTCGCCCAGCATCAGCGGCTTGATCGGATATCAGTCGTACGAAGCCATCAATCCCGATTACACCTACTGGAACGCCGGCCTCACCCTCGGCTTCATGGAGCGCTGGTCTGCAGACATCCGCTATTGGGATACGAACTACAGTGACGCGGAATGCGGCTTTAACGTAGGCTCTATTAGCGGCGTGTCCAGCAACTG
>JAWOJH010000184.1:0-12807 GCA_046481725.1 Methyloceanibacter sp.
CCATCTGCAGCTTGTTGATGTTCTTGGTATTGATGTCCGACAGAGTGCTGTGACGCGTCATGGCGAAATCGCGACCGGGGGCTGGCCACTGGTCGGGATCGGCCATACGTGCAAGCTGCTCCGCATCGGAGTCAGCCATTGCCTGACCGGAGAAGGCCATCGTCACCGCGACGATGGTTCCGGCCAGAACACCAAACTTCATTTTCATATCGTTCTCCTCTCCCTAGCTACTTAGTTCACCGAACGAAAGCTGAGCTATTCTGTATGCCGAGGCGCGTTTCTTCCTTTAGCGAAATGCCAAGAGAGCACCGGGCCCTTGCAAGTTTGCAAACCGTCACTCAAGTTTGCAAACCGCCACTGTGGATATGGGAGGCTGCCCGAAAGCGCCGAAGCAAAAAAACCGCCTCGCGCCCGCATTTGGCGGCGGGTCCTCCGATGAACACATCACGCGGTGACACCTCACGAAGAATTACAGCCTAACGTAGAGTAGTATGCGGCGTTATCGAAATCAGCGATGGAAACGGACATGCCACTCATTGCCAAGCTGTTGGCTCATAATTGCCAAATGTACTGGCATTGCAAGTGAAAAGTGCTCATGGCAACGAATTCTGCCAAATGCCCTTTCTACGCTGCGCTGCATCGCAATCCCCGCCGCCGACGGCTGCGCGCCACATCGAAGATCTGCATATTTTGTGTGCAGCGCTCCCGGCAGCTCCAATTATTTGGTTAAGGCCTTGCAGGCGCCGGCATAGGTCCTGGCCGCCGCTATGGCCACTCGCGCGGCGTCTTTCCGGAGGCGGATGGAAGGTGCTGAATGGCAATCCGCATCAGCTCGGGCAAGGTGCGCACGCCGAGCTTCGCCTTGAGCTGCGTGCAGGTGTTGGCGACGGTCTTGTAGCTGACGTGGAGATGCTCGGCGATCACCCCATAAGGCTTGCCCTCGGCCACGAGCGCCAGGGTCTGCAATTCTCGCACCGTCATGCGGCGCAAGGGATTGGTGGTGCCCCTTGCCTCCATGAAGGCCACCTCGGAGGCGAGGTCGTGGCTGAGATAGGGTCGATTCTCGCGCACCTTCTGGAACGCCTTCACCACTTCCTCGGAGGACGTGTCCTTCAGCACATAGCCGGTGGCGCCGACTTCGAGCGCGCGGCTGACGATCACCGGGTCCGAATGCATGGTGAACACGAGGATCGGGGTGCGCTGATCGTGCAGCCGCAAGCGCCGGATGAAGGAGAGGCCGCCAAGTGCGCCGGTGCGCATGGCGAGATCGACAATGATCACATCGGGTTTCTGCGTGCGATAGAGGCGAAAGCCGTCGGCGAGACTTTGCGCCTGGACGATCTGCTCGACGCCGACGTCTTCGAGCAACTGCCGGCAGCCCTGAAGCACGATCGGATGGTCGTCAATGACGAGCACGCGAGTCACGACACCCCCCCGGCAAGTTCAGGCGCTGGCTCCGCGCTCGCGCTCGGACGCCCGATCGGAATCTCAACATGAATGGTTGTCCCCTGCGACGGGGCGCTCTCGATCACGCATCTGCCACCCAGCGACCGCACCCGTTCGGTCATCGCGGTCAGTCCAAAGCCCTTGGGCGTGGCCGGTGCAATTCCCGTACCGTCGTCGCTGAGGCTGAGCGCCAGCCTGGCACTGGGCCGCTTGCCGCGCGAAGCCTCGGGGGTCTCGGCGAGGTTGATCGTGAGAGAATGCGCTCCGCCATGGCGAACGGCATTGGTGATGCCCTCCTGGACGCAGCGATAGAGGGTGAGGTCGATCGCTTCGCTATAGGAATCTGCGAGCTTGCCGAACGACGCCTGGATATGCGTTTCGGGATGGCGCTTCTGGAATCCGGCGATCAGTTCGTCGAGCAACTCGGCGAGACTAACCCTGCCCAGCGGACCAGGCCTGAGTTTCTTGAGCAGTGCGCGATTTAGGAGTTTCAATCGCTCGGCAATGGAAAGGATCTCGCCGACGCGCCGGTTGATCTCCGCGGCGCGTCCGCCGGATTGCTGATCGGCGAGGATCTGAATGGACGACGCGTTGGCGGTGATTCCGAACAGGCAGGGCCCGGCCTCGTCATGCAGTTCGTTGGCGATCGCGCGCCTTTCCTCCTCCTGCACATTGATGAGCTGGCGGTAGAGGCGGCTGTTCTCGTCGCGCGCGGAGTCGAGCGCTCCGGCAAGCGTATTGAACCGCTCGGTGATGACGGCAAGCTCTTTCACTTTCGGCAGGTCGAGCCGCGTGGCGTAATGACCGTCCTCGAGATTGAGCATGCCCCTCGACAGATGCCCGAGCGGATCGAGCACCCGTCCCAGCACGAGATAGAGGATTGCCAGGATGAAGCCGTTGAGCACGAGCCAGACGATCGCGAGCGAGGAGAAATCGTGCCACGCCTCGGCAATCTCGTCGGCGGGCTCGCCGACGATGATGACCGGCTCCGTCCCCTCCTGCGCGACCACCCGTACCGCCCTGCCGGCCAATTGCGGCCGCACCAATCTGGCGAACCACCTCGGGACATTACCCCGCGCCTCCTGCCCTTCCTGAGGCGGCGGGGAGACCACCGCGAGTTTGCCCATCTGGTCCATGTACATGATGCGAACATGGCGCAAATGCTTGAGCTGCAGGGGAAGTTCATGGTTGAGCTCGGTAAGTTTGCCCTGCACCGCCAGCTCTTTCAGGGTCGCGGCGACGAAGCGCTGCGCGACTTCGAGCGAGGCCTCTATTTCGATCTTGGTGGCCGTCCGGGTGTTCATGATCGAGACCACGCCGGCGAAGAGCGCGGCGAGGAGATTGATGATGCCGACAGCCAACAGGAGTTGGGTGCGCACCGGCCGCTCGTACCAAAGCTTTTGCAGCACGCTCAATCGTCTCCACAACCGGAGGGCTTCAACCCACTATTGAGGGCTTCAGCCCCATTATATTGGGCTCGACACGGGAGCTTCGAATATTTTGCCGAATCGTTCCCAAAGGGGCTCCCAACGCTTCCATATCTCATTGCTTGAGGGCTTTGGCAGCGCGGATTCAACTGAAACCGCACTCCATGTCGGACGGGAAGAAATAGCAATGGCAAGCGTGGCAATAGGATTGCCATATATTCCCAGGAGGATCGGGGGCCAGGCTTGGGGATCAGGTGGCGCGCTTGCCGAAGGCAAGGATACCTGCCACCGGCACGATGAAGCCGATGGTTACCGCGGCAATGGTCAATGCCGCCAGGCTGTCATAGGAGCCCCGGTCGATCTCAAAGAAAAGGTTGAGATATTTGGTCTGAAGCTGTCCCGCCACCAGAGCCACGTTCATCAGCGAGGCCATCAGCGCGAACCAAGTGGCGCGCCGTCCGGCCGGCGCATTGATGGCGACGAGGGTGAGCGCAGGGATCATCGACAATTCGGCGAAGGGCGAGGTGACGGTGGTGTCGACCAGGGCGATGGTGCGCGCCCCGAATCCGAACGTAGCCTCGGTCCACTGATCCACGCGAAGCGCCAGCCCGATGCTCGGCAGCGACAGGATCGTGCCGATGATGGTGAGCCAGAGCAGCACCTTGGCGATCGGCTGCCGGGTGATCACATCGGAGAACAGCCAGGCGCCGGCGAGACTCAAGCCGGCGCCGATCTGCGCCAAGGTGCCGTAGAACGCCTCGTCGAAGCCGAGCATGTCGATGGTGAACCAGCGATAGCCCTCCCCCACGCCGGGGCTTGCCCGAAAAAGGAAAATGACGATCGCGGCATAGAACATGCGCTTGCGATGCACCTCATCGAGGTCTTGGCCGATGCGGTGAAGCATCAAGGCGATGACGGTCAGCGAGATGACGAAGACGAGCTCCTGCCCCATCGGCAGGCCGCCAAGGCCGATCGCCAGCACCACCGCGCCGAAGACGAGCCCGCCGCCGAGAATGCGCCAGTCGATGGGCTTCGGCGCGGTGCCGTCGAGCCGGACCAGCAAGGCTCCCGTGACCGAGATGGCCGGCACGACGAGGCCCAGCAGAAAGATGGTCTCGTAGCTGAAGATCTGCGCCAGCCAGCCGGAAAGACCGGCGACAGACAGAATGCCCGTCCATAGCGCCAGCCGGCCCAGCACCTGTACGAGGCCGAGTTCGCGTTCGACCTCGGCCTTCGGCCGCGGCGTGCCGTCGGGATAGGCTCGATCGACCACCTCGGTGGTCATGGCGTCGGCGATCACGTCCTGGAGCACGACGCCGATGACGATCATGAGCTGGGCAGTGACGTAGAGCGCGTTCTTGCCGGCGAAGGTAATCCAGCCGCCGGCCGCACCGGCGAGAACCAGCAGCCCCGCGGCAACCAGGCTCGCGCCGATGAACACATAGGCACGGCGCTGCGAGCCCAGGATCGGCACGGAATCGGCGAGCTGACCGAACACCATCTTGATGGTCCAGGGCAGGGTCAGCCATACGGCGATGGCCGCGAGTTGCGCCGGCGTGAAGGTCAGGGCCTCTTTGATCCAGAACGCCTCGGCGATGGCGACCAGGCCGAGCGCGCCATAGGCATAGTAGATCATCAGCAGCGGCAAATAGCGCAGCCGCATGGCGCGGATGGGCGTGGCCAGCGCCGCTTTCAGTCTGTCGAAAGCCGTGCGCCGGCCCGTGCCGCGAGCCGATGGAACCGCCGTCATGCCGATCGAAACCCTCGGAAACAATCGCCAAGAGGCCCCGAACCTTGACGATTCGGTGACCCTTTGCGAGCTAGTGGCGAAAGATTGACTTTTCTCAAGGCCTGGACCGCCCCGTTTGGCGCAACCTCGTCACAAAAGCATCAGGGAGAAACCCT
This sequence comes from Methyloceanibacter sp., assembly GCA_046481725.1. Taxonomy (GTDB): domain Bacteria; phylum Pseudomonadota; class Alphaproteobacteria; order Rhizobiales; family Methyloligellaceae; genus Methyloceanibacter. Next base: position 4,779 of record JAWOJH010000184.1, read on the forward strand.
AGGAAGGGCCGGAGGAGCCGATGAGCTTGACTGGCCATGACAGTTCGTAATCTCGACCACGCCCTTCGGCCGCGTTCGGTCGCGGTGATCGGCGCCAGCGCGCAGCCCGGATCGGTCGGCAGCAAGCTGACCGAGAACATTCTCGGCGCAGGTTTCGCCGGCGAGATCTATTTGGTCAATCCGGGCCGGTCGAGGATCGCCGGACGCAAGTGCTACGCGAATGTCGCCGCCCTGCCCCAGGCGCCGGAGCTGGCGGTGATCGCCACGCCGCCGGCCACCGTGCCGGGGCTGATCGCAGAGCTCGGCATAAAGGGAACGCGGGCCGCCGTCGTCATCACTGCCGGCCTGTCGGAGGACCTGAAACAGGCCGCGCTCGACGCGGCGCGTCCCTACTGCCTCCGTATCATCGGGCCCAATTGTCTCGGCATTGCCGTGCCGGAGATCGGCCTCAACGCCAATTTCGGGCTCAACCGGCCGACGCCCGGCAAGCTTGCCTTCTTGTCGCAATCCGGCGCGCTGGTGACCGGCATTCTCGATTGGGCGGCCGCGCGCGGGATCGGCTTCTCCTATGTCGTCTCGATGGGTGACATGGCGGATGTCGATGTCGGCGACCTGCTCGATTTTCTCGCCGCGGATGTCGCCACAGGCGCGATCCTGCTCTATCTCGAGACCATCCCGGCGGCGCGGAAATTTATGTCGGCGGCGCGGTCGGCGGCGCGCGCCAAACCGGTCATCGTGATCAAATCGGGGCGCTACGCAGAGTCGGCGAAGGCCGCGGCGACGCATACCGGCGCGCTTGCCGGTAGCGATGCCGCGGTCGGCGCCGCGTTTCGCCGTGCCGGACTGGTCCGCGTCGAAGAGCTGGAGGAGCTGTTCACCGCGGCCGAGACGCTGACCTCGGTCAAGCCGGTGGCGGGGAACGAACTCCTGATCATTACCAATGGCGGGGGCGCAGGCGTGCTCGCGGTCGACGATTTGCTACGCTCCGGGGGGCGGCTCGCGCCCCTTCCCGGCAGCGTGATCGCCGTGCTCGACCAAGCGCTGCCTGCAAATTGGTCGCGGGCCAATCCGATCGACCTGATCGGCGACGCCAAGCCGGACCGCTATGCGGCCGCGCTCGACGCCGTGCTGGTGGACTGCGCGGCCGACGCGATCCTGGTGATGAACTGCCCCACCGCGCTCGCCTCGTCGACCGACGCCGCGCAAGCGGTGATCGATGCCGCCGGCCGGGCGCCAAACCCGGATCGTCTGCCGCCGATCCTCACCAATTGGCTCGGTGCAGACGCGGTGGCGGAGGCGCGCCGCAAATTCCGCGAGGCTTCGATACCGACCTACGAATCGCCGACCGACGCCATCAAAGGCTTCTTCTATCTCTGGCAATACACGCTGGCGCAGGAAGCCTTGATGCAAACGCCGCGCTTCGAGCCGGAGCGGATGCGGGTCGCCGACGAGGCCGCTCGCGCCATCATGCGGACCGCGGCTGCCTCTGGCCGGTCGCTGCTCAACGAGGTCGAGGCGAAGGCGGTGCTGTCGGCCTTCGGCATTCCCACCGTTCCCACCCGGGTGGCCAAGACGCCGGAGGAAGTGGAGCGGATCGCCGCGTCGCTGCTCGAGCAGGCGCCCTCGGTGGTGATCAAGATCCTATCGGACGACATCTCGCACAAATCGGACGTCGGCGGTGTCAGGCTGGGCCTGCATTCGCCGCGCGAGGCCCGGCACGCCGCCGAACGCATGCAGCAGCGCGCGCGGGAGCTCGTTCCCAAGGCGCGGCTACAGGGTTTCACCGTGCAACCGATGGTGCTGAGACCCAAGGCGCTAGAACTTCTGCTGGGCGTCTACGAAGACCGGCTGTTCGGGCCGCTGATCATGTTCGGGACCGGCGGGACGGCGACGGAGATTATTCGCGATACGGCCGTGGCCCTGCCCCCGCTCGATCTCGAACTCGCCTACGATCTGATGGAGCAGACTCGCGTCTACCGGCTGCTGGAAGGCTATCGCGACCAGCCGGGTGCGAACCTTGCCGAGATCGCCGAAACCTTGGTGCGTCTCTCGCGGCTCATCGTCGATTGCCCGGCCGTCAAGGAACTCGACATCAACCCGCTCCTGGCCGACGAAATGGGCGTAATCGCGCTCGATGCACGGATTCGCATCGAGCCGGCGGACGTGGAGAAAGAGGGACCCAATCCGCGGCTCGCCATCAGGCCCTATCCCGACCAATGGGAGCGCTGGGCGCCGACCGACAATGGCGACCGCGTCTTCATTCGCCCGATCCGGCCCGCCGACGAGCATCTCTATGGCGACTTCGTCGACAAGCTCTCGCCGGAGGATATCCGCTTCCGGTTTCTGACGCCGCGCAAGGAATTCTCCCACAAGTTCGTCGCCCGCTTCACGCAGATCGATTATTCCCGTGCCATGGCGTTCGTGGCGCTGGGCAGGGATCAGAAGGATCTGCTCGGCGTCGCCAGACTTGCCGCCGATCCCGATTACACCACCGGCGAATATGCCATCATCGTGCGCAGCGACCTCAAGGGCACGGGCATCGGTTGGGCGCTGATGCAGCATCTGATCGCCTATGCGGAGAAGGAAGGCTTGCGCGAGCTCGTCGGCGATGTGCTCGCCAGCAATGAGCGCATGCTCGATATGTGCCGCGCCCTCGGCTTCAAGATCTCGCCCGACCCAGAGGACACCTCGATCCGCAAGGTGACGCTCACGCTGCCGGCAAGGCTCGCCGAGATGACCTCGTCCGCGCCGGCTAGCGGGCGGTCGCGAGATGCCCGGTCAGATCGTGATCGGGGACCTTAGTCAGATCCTTTTGCAGGCCGTCGACCACGAGCTCGGTCATCGGCTTACTGAGACTATTGCGGAGCTCGGTCAGCACGCCGGGCGGCGCGACCAGCACCAGGCTGTCGAACTGGCCGCGGCCATGCTCTTCATCGATCTGCTCCGCCACGAGCTTGACGAAATCCTGCTTGGCCGCCTCTTTCAGGTCGCGGCGTGGCTCGATCGCGGACCGGCCGGGGCTCGCGCTCTCCATCACCCGCGCCGGGCGGTCGCGCCCGAGATCGCTGGATTTGGCATGCAGCTCGGTGGACACGAAGCTGGAAATCGTCCGGAAAGCGCCCTGCTCGTCGCGCATCACGAAGCGCGCGCGGCCGCCGTCGGCGATGACATAGCAGATCTTCTTCTTTTTCATGGCTCCTGCGCCGCGTCCTTGTCGCGCAACGTCATTGTATAGGCGGCGAGATCGGCAAGCTCGCTCGCGGTGAGGGGGATCGTCGGCATCGGGTGCTTGGGCAGCACGATCTTGCCCATGATCGAGCCCTCGGTCTGGCCCGCTTGGTTGGCGATCTCGGCAAAGCTCGGAACATCGACATTGGCCCGCTTTTGGCCGATCCCGACCAGATGGCAATTCGAGCAGAGCCTTTCCGCCAGGCTTTGGCCGTAGGCGGGGTCCGGCAGGGTGGTCGCCGGCGCCGCCAAGGCGGGCGGCGCGCCAAGCAGAACCAAGCCGACAAGGCTCAGGACAACGTGCAAAACCATGGTTTTCCTCGCCGCGCAATTGCCAGATGCCGCCTTCTATCGCGGCACAGAGATAAGTGTCGAGACCCGCAATCCGATCCCGCGCGACCCGCGGCAAATTAAGCGCCCATCGCCTTCAGCCGGTCCAGGTTGAGCAGGTGCACCCGCCGCGCCGATTCGAGCTTGATCGCGCCGAGTTCCTTCAACTCGGCGAACATGCGCGAGACCGTCTCCAGGGTGAGCCCGAGATAGTCGGCGATGTCGTGGCGGGGCATGGCCAGGTCGAGCTTGTGGGTGGAGCCGGTGCGCCGATCCATCTCCAGGAGGAATGCGGCCAGCCGTTCGAGCGCACTTTTGCGGCCGAGCAGCAACAGCAGGTCCTGGGTGTGCCGCAGTCCGATCACGGCCAGGCTCAACAGCTCGCGCACCACGCTGATGGGTTGCTCGGCGACGCCGAGTAGTCCGTCCCATTTAAAGGCGACGAGTTTGACCGGCACCACGGCTTCGGCCGAGGCATGATGCAGCTCGCCGGCCTCGAAGCCGAACATTTCGCCCGGCAGATGGAAGGCGCTGATCTGCCGGCGCCCGTCTGGAAGCAGCTTGGAGACGCGGACCACGCCGGAAATCACCTTGTAGACATAGCCCGAACTCTCGCCCTCTGCGTAGATTTCGGCGTTGCGGCCGAAGCTCATAACCACCCCGATGGGCGCGCGCATCTCGGGCGACGAAGATATGCGGCCGGCCGGGAAGGCGAAGGGCGGCTGCGGGCGGGGCGACTGGGCGGGGGCGGCGCTTTGCGTCAGCATGCTGCGATCCTCCTGGGACTCGGCTCTCGTCTGACGCAAATCTGCGCTCCGCGAGGCGGCGCGAAAACTCGTGGCGGCTCCCTAAGGGAAAATACGGAGTTGCAAAGCCGGCTCGTCGCGTGCCGGTCCAGCGATCGGCTCAGGAGCGGCGCGGCGCGGCGCGTGAGGCCCAGTCCTCGAGCGCAGCCTTGATTGCGTCGCTCAGCGCCCCGCCGAAGAGCGGCGTTTCCACCACCTTGCTCACGCCCGCTGCCCTGGCCCTGGCGGCCACGCGCTCGGTGTTCTGTCCCACCATCAGTACCACCGGGAGGTCGCGGCCCACCGGGAGAGGTCCGCCATCGGCCAAGCGTGCAAAGACCGCCTGATCGATTACGAGACAGCCCCGGCCGGGGATGCCGGCGACGGCGTCCAGCAGCGAGAACTCGTCGTAAAGTCTCACGCCGAAGCCTTCGAGCTCGAGCGAGAAGCGCAGCGAATCCGCCAGCTCCCCATCCCTGACGGCAATCAGAATGGTGCCGGCTCCGGCCCCAACCATTTCCCGCAAACGCATGCTGCAAGACTCGCGGCTGCCCCAGACGGGCGGAGATTAGGCCAGGCGGGGCCTGGCGCATTGAGCCAGGTCAAAAACCGCACACCCGCGTTGCCAGGCGAATCTTAGGGAGCACGGCGCCGCGCCGGCGCGACTTGAGCGAGGATCGCCATTCGGATCAGCTCGGACAGGCTTCTCGCTTCCATCTTGGCCATCAGATTGGCGCGGTACACTTCGACGGTGCGCGGGCTGATGCCCAGATCGTAGGCGATGGTCTTGTTGGCTTGTCCGGCGACCAGGCCTTGGAGCACCTGGCGTTCGCGCTCCGACAAAGAGGCCAGCCGCGCGGCGATGGCCGGCTCCTCTCGCCCCTGCCCCCCGGCGCTGCGTTCGAGCGCTGCCTCGACGGCGCGGAGGATCGCCTCGTCGTCGAACGGCTTTTCGATGAAATCGACCGCGCCGGCCTTCATCGCCTCGACCGCGAGCGGCACGTCGCCATGGCCGGTGATGACGATGGCGGGAATGGCGCAAGCCTTGCCCTTCAATGCCTGCAATAGCTCAATGCCGTTCATCCCCGGCATGCGAATATCGGTGATGAGGCAGCCGCCCGTTGCGGCAGAGAGGTCGCTCAGAAAGCTCGCGGCGGAATCGTAAAGCCGCACTGCATGGCCGGCGGAGCCCAGCAGGAAGGCGAGCGATTGCCGTACTGCGTCGTCGTCGTCGACAATGTGCACGATCGCGCTATCGGACATCCGCCGCGACTCCCTCCGGCGCCGCCTGCAAGGTGAAGCGGAAGATGGTGCCGCCGCCAGGATTGGCCTCGGCCCACATCTTCCCGCCATGCGCCTCGACGATGCGTTTGGAGATGGAAAGCCCTACGCCCATGCCGGCAGGCTTGGTGGTGACGAAAGGCTCGAACAGGCGATCGGCGATATCGACGGACACGCCGTGGCCGGTATCGGCGACGCTGACCTCGAGCATGTCGCCATCGATTGCCGAAGTCGCGACCAGCAATTCGCGGGGCTCGCAGTCCTGCATGGCTTCGATGGCATTCCGCATCAGATTGAGCAACACCTGCTGGACCTGAACCTTCTCGACCAGCACCGAGTCGGTGTGGCTGGCGAAGCGGAACAGCGTCTTGACCCCCGACTCTTTGACGCCCACCAGAGCCAGTGCGCTCGCTTCCTCGACCAGCTTGCTGAGATTTTCCGGCCGCTTCTCGGTTTCGCCGCGCGCGACGAATTCGCGGAGCTGACGGATGATCTGCCCCGCACGCAGAGTCTGCTTCGTGGCTTCGGCGAGAGCGTCGCGAATTTTCGGGATGTTCTGGTGCTCGACCGGCTCCAGCAGACGGTTGCAGCCTTGCAGATAGTTGGAAATCGCCGAGAGCGGCTGGTTGATCTCGTGCGCTAGGGTGGAGGCCATCTCGCCCATCGCGGTCAGCCGCGACAGGCGGGCAAGCTCGGTCTGGAGCTCATGCAACTGATCCTCGGTCATCTGCCGCTCGGTGAGGTCGCGAATGAAGCCGGTGAAGAAGCGATGCTCGCCAGTGCGCATTTCGCCGACTTCCAGCTTCATGGGAAAGGTCGAGCCGTCCTTGCGCTGGCCGGTGACCACTCGGTCGATGCCGATGATGCGCTTCTCGCCGGTGGTGAGGTAGCGGGCGATGTAGCGGTCATGCTCGCCGCGATAAGGCTCCGGCATCAGCAGCGAGACGTTCTTGCCGGCGACCTCCGCCTCCTTGTGGCCGAACAGTCGTTCCGCGGCGGCGCTGAACGATTGGACGATCCCCTTCCCGTCGATCACCACGGTCGCATCGGGCACGGTATCGAGGATCGATCGCAGATGCGCTTCGCGCGCCTGCAAGTCCTCGGCGTGTCGGCGGTCGCGGATGCGCGTACGGCGCAGCTCCTCGCCGAACCAGGAAATCCCGCAGCCGACAATGATGAAGATGACGGCGATCAGCAGATCCTGATAGCTCAGGGAATCGATGCCGAGGATCAGCAGGCAGAAGCCGAGGCCGAGCACGGTCGCCAACAGCCCTGGGCCCAGGCCGCCACGGCCGGCGGCGAACAGGATGGCCGGGATGAAGATCAGGAAGGAACCCAGACCCTGCATCCAAGGGTAAAGCCCCCAGGGTAACAGGGCGAGGACGGCCGAAGCCGCCGCCGCGGTCCAATAGTCGGTCAGCGTTACCTGCGAGCCGGCGAGGCCGCCGGAAGAACGATCTGGGCGGCCTGTTCCCGGGCGCGACGCGACGGGTCCGTGCATGGCGAATTCTAGCCTCTCCACCCGCCTCGCGGAACAGCGGCGCGCCGCCGGCAGCCTCGCCTCACTCCGAGAAATAGGGCTTCGCGCCGGCCCAATTGCGCGGACGTACGATGATGCGGTTGTTCACCGCGACGACGCCGGGGGCATTCTCCGCCGCCACCCCGGCCGCCGCCTTTTCCTCCGCGCCATTGGCGATACCCCAAAGGCTGGCGACTCCGTCCTTTACGGTGACGTTGAGGAGCCAGGGGCGCCAGGGCGCGCCGCGCAGCCGCTCTAAAATTTCTTCGCGAATTTCGGTGTCCTTGCCCGCGCGGTGAGCTGGCGCCTCGAGTTTCAAGCCAGCCAGCGCCTGTAGCAGATTAGCGCGCGAGACAATGCCGGCCAGCTTGCCCTTGTCGAGGACCGGCACCCGCTTGATGCCATGCTCCTCCAGCAAGAGCGCGATCTCGTTGAGGCGCGTTTCCGGCGTCGCCGTGATCAGCTTGCGCGTCATAACGTCGGAGACCTTATGCCCATGCGCCTTGACATAGTCGGAGGCGAGCGTGCTGTCGGAAGTCAACAATTCGAGCCACCAGGACCGTTCCCGCTCGGTGCCGAGTTCGGCCCGGCGCATGAGATCGCCTTCGCTGACTATGCCGGCGAGCTTACCGGACGGGTCCAGCACCGGCAGCGCGCTGATGCCGTGCCGGATCATGAGCGCAGCCGCCTCCTGCACGGTGGCGTCTTCCGGCACCGTAATGACATTCTTGGACATGAGGTCGGCCGCCTGCATCGCTTCGATCTCCTTGTGGCCGCCGTCACGGTCTCCCCGTGCCTCGCCGGGCGCCTTGATCCCCCTCAAGCTTGCAAAGTCTTGGTAGGTCGCTTGATTTCCGTCAACGCCAAACGCGCCTTGACTGACAAC
>JAWOJH010000014.1:0-7820 GCA_046481725.1 Methyloceanibacter sp.
GCGGCCTACGCGCTTTACGGCTTCATCGGCCCGGTCGCCGCCCTGCTTCTGCTCGGCATCGTCGCGCTCGGCACTCTGGCGGCGGCGCTGCTGCACGGACCCGCCCTTGCCGGACTGGGCTTGATCGGCGCCTTCCTGACGCCGCTGATCGTCGCAACCGAAACCCCGAGCTATTGGGCTTTGTATCTCTATCTCGCGGTGGTCACCGCCGCCGCATTTGCGCTTGCCAGAGTCAAGCTCTGGCGCTGGCTCGCCATCTCCGCCGTCGCCGCCAGCGTGCTTTGGGCGCTGCCCGGCATCGGTGAGGTGCACGCAGTCGCGCCGCACGCCTTTCATCTCGCCGCCGGATTTACGCTGGCGGCCCTCCTTATCGTTTCCGGCCTCCTGTTCGGACCCGACACCGCGGTCGGCGAGATCGATCTCGTGTCGTCGGGCGCGCTGGCCGCCTATCTCGTCGCTGCCGCGCTGCTGGTGGTGGCCACCGGCCATGACCACCTCGCACTTATCCTGTTCGTCGCGCTCGCGGTCGCAACCGTGGCCATCGCCTGGCATACCGACGCCGCGGCCGCAGCCGTTCCCGCTGCGGCGCTCATTGTCGCTCTGGTTTTTGCGCATTGGTCGCTCGACCTCGACCCGAGTGAGTTCGGTCTACCGCTGGGCACCGGGCCTGAGAGCCCCTGGCAACCGGATCGCTTCCTGTTCGGCGCGCCGCTAGCGCTCGGCGCGGGCTTCGCCCTGCTGTTTGGACTGTCGGGATCTCTCGTCCAAGGACGCGGCACCAATCCGCTGATCTCGATCCTCTGGAGCGCCTCTGCCGTCCTCGCCCCGCTCGTGATCCTGATCGCGCTCTATTGGCGCATTGCAGGCTTCGACCGCTCGATCCCCTTTGCCGGCGCAGCCCTCGTTCTCGCCGCAGCCTTCGCCTTCGCGACCGAAATTCTCGGACGCCGCGGCGACCGGCCAGGCGTCCAAGCCGCCGGCACCATTTTTGCCACCGGCGTCATTGCCGCCCTCGCGCTTGCGCTAAGCTTTGCGCTCGAAAAGGGCTGGCTCACCGTGGCGCTGGCGCTGATGGTGCCCGGCATCGCCTGGATAGCCGAAAAGCGCCCATGGCCGGCGCTGCGCTGGCTGGCTGCCGCCGTCACCCTGGGCGTGTTTTGCCGCATTGCCTGGGGCCAGCGCATCGTTGGCGACGCCTTGGGCATGCGGCCGATCTTCAACTGGCTGCTTTACGGCTATGGCGTGCCTGCACTGTCCTTTTGGCTCGGCGGCTATCTGTTGCGGCGCCATGGAGACGATGTGCCGGCGAGAGTGGTCGACGCTGCCGCCATTCTCTTCACCGTACTGCTCATCGTGCTCGAGGTTCGTCACTTCGTTACCGGCGACCCCTATCTCGGCGGCGGCAACCTGGCGGAATTGGGGCTCATCATCTCGCTCCTGCTCGGCGTGCTGATCGGGCTTGAGCGGCTAAGGGTGAAGAGCGGCAGCATCGTGCATGATTGGGGCGCGCGGGCGATAGCGGCGATCGTGCTCTATCTCGCCGTGACGGGTCTCGCCTTCGACGCCAATCCGCTGCTCAATGGCAGGCCGGTCGGCGGCCCCTTCGCCAATCTGGTGCTGCTCGGCTATGGCATCCCGGCCGTGCTTGCCGCCGTGCTCGCTTATGTCACGCGCGACATCCGCCCGCGCGAGTATAGCGCGGTGGCTGCGTTCATCGCCGTGGCCATTGCGCTCGCTTATCTCACGCTGCAAGTGCGCACGCTCTATCACGGCCCAGTGCTGACCGAGGGCGCGACCTCCGGCGCCGAGCAATACACCTATTCGGCGGTGTGGCTCGCTTTCGGCGTCGCCCTGCTCGCCGTCGGGACTTGGTTCCGGTCGCCGCCCTTGCGCATGGCTTCGGCTGCCGTCGTGATGCTCACCGTGCTCAAGGTGTTCTTGGTCGATATGTCGGATCTCACCGGCATCTACCGCGCCCTCTCCTTCCTTGGCTTGGGCGCCGTGCTGATCGGCATTGGCTGGTTCTATCAGCGCCTCCTCTTCCCGCGCAGCCGGGAGCCACACCGCGAAGCGCCCGCGCCTGCCGATTGATTTACCCCTCTTGCAGGGTGACAGGCCGCGGTTCGCAAATTATGGTCCGCGCCAACTCAGGCTTTTCCGGTGGAACGAATGAACGACACCAAGACGCCACAGATCGATAAGACCGTCACCGGCAACTATTTCGAGGATTTCAAGCTCGGTCAGGAGATCGTGCACGCCACCCCGCGCACCGTAACGGTGGGCGATGCGAGCCTGTTCACCGCGCTGTACGGGCCCCGCTTCGCCGTGCAGTCGTCGGATGCCTTTGCCCAGAGAATCGGCTATCCGCGCTCGCCGATCGACGACTTGCTCACCTTCCACATCGTCATCGGCAAGACCGTGCCGGATATCTCGCGCAACGCCATCGCCAATCTCGGCTATGCCGAGTTCCGCTTCCTCGCACCGGTCTATCCGGGCGACACGCTGGCCTCGATCTCGGAGGTGATCGGCGTCAAGGAGAATTCCAACCGCAAAAGCGGCACCGTTTATGTCCGTTCCACCGGCCGCAATCAGCGCGGCCAAAAGGTGCTCTCTTACGCGCGCTGGGTAATGGTGAATAAGCGCGATCTCGATGCGCCGGCGCCGGACCCGGTTGTTCCGGAACTCGCCGTGAGCGTCGATCCCGCGAGCCTTGGCTCGGCCCTGCCCCCACTCGATCTTTCGGACTACGACTATGCGCTGGCGGGCTCTCCCCGGCGCTGGGACGACTACGCGACAGGCGACAAGATCGACCATGTCGACGGCCAGACCATCGAGGAGGCTGAGCATCAGCTTGCCACCCGCCTGTTCCAGAACACGGCGCGGGTGCATTTCAACCAGCATGTCGAGGGCAAGGGCCGCTTCGGGCGGCGGCTCGTCTATGGCGGCCATGTCATCTCGATCGCTCGCGCTTTGAGCTTCAACGGCCTCGCCAATGCCTTCCACATTCTCGGGCTAAATGGCGCGCGCCACGTGGCGCCCTCCTTCGCCGGCGACACGATCTATGCCTGGAGCGAAGTCTTGGACAAAGCCGAACTGCCGGGACGGACGGACATGGGAGCGCTCCGTTTGCGTACCTTCGCGGTGAAGGACCGCGCCTGCGCCGATTTCCCTGGGCTGAAGACCGACGGCAGCCATGAGGAGGGCGTCGTGCTCGACATGGACTATTGGGTTGCAGTCCCCCGCTGAGGCGGGAACCATGACCTGGGCTGGGCGTTCTTGCTTCAGGATCGGCGCGGCCTCCCCGAAAGGTGACCCCCCCGTCCCACGGCATGCGCCGATCCCGTTTTGAGTTCCTGAATTTGGAAGCCCGGCCGCTCCCCCCGCGCGCCGGGCTTCCATTAGCAGAAATTTCGCCCCCGGCCGGAACAGTGAGGCAGCCGCGACGTTTCGCGATTGTCCAGACTGTAACAGTGGGCTGGGACGAAGATGCTAACCAACAATGGCCAGCGCGAGGTTCGCAAATGGAAGCTGCCGGGCGCGACTTGGGCCCTCCCTGCGATTACGGGTCTTCTCGCGCTGTTAGCCGTAGCGGCGGCCCTTGCTTAGAGTGGATGCCGTTACGACACGAATTGCACCAGGAGTGACACGTATGCGACCTCAAACGATTGCGCTGGCAGCCGTCCTGACCGGCGCGCTGTTTCTAGTTTCCCCCGCCTACGCCGCCGACCAGGCAAGCGCCGTGCTGAAAGACCCCGATGGCAAGGAACTGGGCAAGGCGACGCTGGTCGCGACCCCTAGCGGCACACTGATCACGCTCACCTTGACCGCGGCGCCTCCAGGCGTGCACGGCTTTCACATTCATACGACCGGCAAATGCGAACCGCCCAAATTCGAGTCCGCGGGCGGCCATTTCAATCCCGACGACAGCAAGCATGGCTTTCTTGACGCGGAGGGGCCGCACGCCGGCGACATGCCGAACATCCACGTTCCCGAGAGCGGCAAGCTGACCGTCGAGATGCTCAATGCGCTCGTCAGCCTGAGCGGCGAGAACGCCCTGCTCGACGATGACGGCACGGCTCTGGTGCTGCACGAAGGTGCCGACGACTATAAATCCGATCCGGCAGGCCATGCCGGCGGCCGCATCGCGTGCGGCGTCATCGAGCCTTAGCCGGTTCGGGTCATCGCCCATCAAGACTCGTCATGGCCGGGCTTGTCCCGGCCACCCACGTTTTTGAGCTTCTGCCGACTTCGGCCCGGCAGGAAAGTCCAATTGTTGATAGGCCTCAAGCGCAAAAAGGCCGCAAACCGGTTGATTGCCCCGGCCCCGCCTCATGCGTTATGACAGGGCTCGTCTGGGCAACACTTGACCGAAAACCCATGAGCCAAGCCAAATCGGGGGCTGAGCGGCCGCTCTCTCCGCACTTACAGATTTACCGGCCGATGCTTACCATGATGATGTCGATCGCCCATCGCATCTCGGGCTTCGGCAACGCCGTCGGCTTTCTGCTGCTGGTTTGGTGGCTGGTCGCGATCAGCATCGGCCCCGAGGCCTATGCGCAAGTCTCGGCATTTTTCGGCAGCATTTCCGGCCGTTTGCTGCTGTTCCTGTTCAGCTGGTCGCTGATTCACCACATGCTTGGCGGCATTCGCCATCTCATCTGGGACACTGGGGCCGGTCTCGACAAGGTCAGCATCGAGCTGTTCGCCTGGGCGACGATCGTCGGCTCGATCGTTCTCACCGTCCTGCTGTGGGGGTTCGGTTATTGGCTCAAGGGAGCGTTCTAGCCATGGCAACGGCTCTAAAACGCGTTCGCGGACTGGGCTCGGCCCGCGCCGGTACCGAGACCTTCTGGCGCCAGCGCGTGACCGCACTCGCCAATATCCCGCTCGTGATCTTTCTCATTCTTTCGATCGTCGCCAATATCGGCGCCCCCTATACCGAGGTGCGGGCCTATCTCGCCCAGCCGGTGGTCGCGATCCTGATGCTCGCCCTGGTGATCAACGCCGCCATCCATATGCGGATCGGGCTGAAGGAGATCATCGAGGACTATGTCCATGGCGGTACCAAGGTCGCCGCCATTCTGCTCGCCACCTTCTATGCTGCCGGCTTGGGCCTCGCCTCCGCCGTCGCCATCTTGAAGATCAGTTTCGGATCCTAGTTCATGCCCCAAGATGCCACCCCGAACGACGCTCCGCCCCACAATGCGGTTCAGGTGAGCGGTCGCGCCTATCCGATCATCGATCACGCCTATGATGTGGTGGTGGTCGGCGCCGGCGGATCCGGCTTACGCGCGGTGGTCGGCTGCAGCGAGGCGGGCCTGCGCACCGCCTGCATCACCAAGGTGTTCCCGACCCGCTCCCACACCGTCGCCGCGCAAGGCGGCATCGCCGCGGCGCTCGGCAACATGGGCCCCGACGATTGGCGCTGGCATATGTACGACACGGTGAAGGGCTCCGACTGGCTCGGCGATCAGGACGCCATCGAATATCTCTGCCGCAACGCCCCCGAAGCGGTCTACGAGCTCGAGCATTGGGGCGTGCCGTTCTCCCGCACCGACGACGGCAAGATCCTGCAACGCGCCTTCGGCGGCATGACCACCGAATTCGGCAAGGGCCAGGCCAAGCGGACCTGCGCCGCCGCCGACCGCACCGGCCACGCCATGCTTCACACCATGTACGGCCAGGCGCTCCGCCACTCGGCGGAATTCTTCATCGAATATTTCGCGATCGACCTGATCATGGACGATGAAGGCCGCTGCCGCGGCGTGATCGCGCTGTCGATGCAGGACGGCACTTTGCACCGGTTCCGCGCGCATCAGACCATCCTCGCCACCGGCGGCTATGGCCGCACCTATTTCTCCTGCACCAGCGCGCATATCTGCACCGGCGACGGCAATGCCATGGTGCTGCGCGCCGGTCTGCCGCTCCAGGACATGGAGTTCGTGCAATTTCATCCGACCGGCGTCTATGGCGCGGGCGTACTCATCACCGAAGGGGCGCGCGGCGAAGGCGGGTTCCTGCGCAATGCCGACGGCGAAAAATTCATGGAGCGTTACGCGCCCTCGGCCAAGGACCTCGCCTCGCGCGACGTGGTTTCCCGCGCCATCACCATCGAGATTCGGGAAGGCCGTGGCCATGGCGCCGAGAAGGACTTCATGCATCTCCATCTCGACCACTTGCCGCCCGAGATCATCGAGCAGCGACTGCCGGGCATCACCGAGCTTGCCCGCATCTTCGCCGGCGTCGATGTGCGCAAAAGCCCGATCCCGATCATCCCCACCTGCCACTACAATATGGGCGGCATCCCCACCAACATGCATGCCGAGGCGATCTCCCCCAGGGACGGCGATCCCGATGCGACGGTGCCGGGCCTGATGGCGCTCGGCGAAGCGGCTTGCGTTTCGGTGCACGGCGCGAACCGCCTCGGCTCCAATTCGCTGATCGATCTCGTCGTGTTCGGCCGCGCCGCCGCGCATCGCTGCGCCGAATTGATCCAAAAGGACGGCGCCATCCCCGACCTGCCCAAAGGTGCGGGCGAGAAGGCCATCGAGCGGCTCGACCGATTCCGCTATGCCGACGGCGGCATGCCAACCGCCGAGCTGAGATTGCGCATGCAGAAGACTATGCAGCGTGACTGCGCCGTGTTCCGCACCAAGCAGGTGCTCGAGGAGGGCGTGAAGGCGATCAAGACCGTGTGGGACGATTCCGCCGACATCAAGGTCTCGGACCGCTCGCTGATCTGGAACACCGACCTGATCGAGACGCTCGAATTCGACAATCTGATCTCGCAAGCCGCCGTGACCGTGCAAGGCGCGCTCGCCCGCGAGGAGTCCAGGGGCGCCCATGCTCGCGAGGACTTTCCCAAGCGGGACGACACCAATTGGATGAAGCACACTTTGTCCTGGGCTGACTACGGCACGCACAAGGTGCGCCTCGACTTCCGCCCGGTGCACTCCTTCACGCTCTCCAACGAGATCGCCTACATCCAGCCCAAAGAGCGGGTGTATTGACGGCGACGCGGCCGAACGTGGGGACCTGCGCACTCACCGGCGCAACAGGCAAGTTCGTCAGATCGCACCTGATTCCACGAGCCTTTTGCCACAAAAACCTAGACAAGGTGAGTCGTATTGAGTGGGGAGAGCGTGGGAGGAAGCCAAACCTGCGCCACACCGGCTGGTACGATGATCACCTTGTGACCGATGCGGGAGAACGCAAACTCGCTCAGTACGACTCTTTCGCGGCGAACCAAATCCGACGCCAGGGTCTTTGTTGGCGTTTCTTCCCAATATCCGAGTCGGCTCACCGCAGGCAACTTGGCGAATTTGAGCTGATCACAATTCCTGGAGCAAACTCGGCACGCTTGCGATTGTTTTTTCTGAGCCTCCTGTGGCGAGCGACAACCACAAAGCATCCAGGCTTTCGTGAAATTCGGGTTGACCCGATGAGCCGCCGCAAACTGAGAAAGATTGTCAACGGCGATATAGAAGCCGATCCAGCCGACTTCCCCATTGTGCTTGTTTTGATGACTACGCAGGGGCCTCCTCAGAATCTCACCCCGTTGCGTCAACGCATTCAAATACCGCAGATCGCAGAGGGGCTACCGCGTGATATCAAGGCTTGTCGCTTCTTCTTGGACGGCCTGATTGCACACATTGGAAGGAAAAGTATGGATACCAAGCTGCTCAGAGCCTGGGCGCCAAGGGCAGTTGGAAGAGGTGACGACTTGATCGTCATTGGCCGCCCTTATGGGGGGTCCTTTCAGGAGCGCAATTGGGCATTTCTCGAAGCCGGGAAAACCACTGCAAATCTCCGGCTTATCG
>JAWOJH010000037.1:0-5276 GCA_046481725.1 Methyloceanibacter sp.
CCGAAGCCGGTCTCGCCCTGGTCGACCGGCTGAGCGAAGAGAAGCTGCTCAAGGACTATCATTTGCTGCCGAGCGTGCGCGGCGATTTCCTGGAGAAGCTGGGCCGGTTCGAGGAAGCCCGGGCCGAGTTCGCGCGGGCGGCGAGCCTGGCCCGTAACGCGCGGGAAAGGAAGCTTCTGCTCGACCGTGCCGCCGGGGCCGGAACCTGCTAGAATGGGGCATCCAAGAATTGTCTCGCGAAGGAGCGGGTCATGAAGAAGCTTCTGCCTTTCCTGGTTGGCGCAGCCGCGCTGATCATCGTGTCGTTTTCCCCGTCGTCCGCGTCCGCCGGCGTCCGCGTCGGCGTCGGCTGGGGCGGCTGGGGCTGGGGCCCCGGCGTCGGCATCTATGTCGGGCCGCGCTACGGCTATTACCCATACCGGCGCTATTATTACGGCGGCTATTATCCGCGCTATTACGGATATTATCCGCGCCGCTCTTACGGCTATTACCCGCGCCGGAAATACGCCTATCGCAAATATCGTCGCTGGTAGCGCCGCGACACCATTGCCGAGAGACATTCGGGCACGCCTCGCGCTAGGTTGCCTCGGCGCCGCGCTTAAACATGCGCGCGGCGTTTCATCCGAGCCGCAAACCACGCCGAGGGGTTGTTCGCGATGCGCGTTGCCTTGTCTGTGCTGGGCCTGACGGCCCTGCTCCCGCTCACGCCCGCCACCGCCGCGGACAGCGAGTTCACCGACGCCGGCGCCTATTGCGCGGCGGTGGGCAACGCCGACGCGCCGGATGCGCCCTATGCCGGGCCCAAGGTTCCCGACTGGATGATCCCCGCGCTCTACAGCCCGGACGAATTGAAGGCGCAGAAGAGATCCAAGGTGGACCGCGCGCGCGCCGTGGTCTGGCGGTGCATGGCCGGCAAGGTGTTCGGCTGCTTGCAGGGCAACAGTCCGATCTGCGGCAAGGCCAATCAGGAGATGAAGCCCAGCGCGGCGATGCGCGAGTACTGCACCGGCAAGCCCAACGCCGATGTCATCCCGCTCTCGGTGATCGGGCACGAGAACCCGATGATTTACGACTGGACCTGCCGCGGCCCGAAGCCCGCCATCGCCCGGCAAATCTTCACCGTCGATGCGCGCGGCTATCCGAACGAGCTCTGGAAGGAAATCGCCGCGCCGCAATGAGGCTTGCTAGTCCGGCACCGCCTCGATCACGCAGATCGGCCGCTCGGTCGGCACGATGCGGTTCAGCCGCAGGCCCGCCGAGGCGAACAGCTCGCTGAACTCCTCCTCGGTCCGCTCCTTGCCGCCGATCGTCATCACCAGCATCTCGATGTCGAGCAGCTTGGCGGGCGTCGGCCCGGGTTCGCCGCTCACCACCATGTCGCAGACCAGCACCCGGCCATGCTTGGGGAGCTTTTCGCGCATCAGCTCGAGAATGGTGCGGCAATGCTCGTCGCTCCAATCGTGGATGATGTGCTTCATGATGTAGGCGTCGCAGCCCTCGGGCACGCGCTCGAAGAAGCTGCCGCCCTCAATCTCAACCCGGTCTTCGCAGCCGGCAAACTGGTCGTCGGGCACGCCGGCGACGATCTCGGGCCGGTCGAACAGGACGCCGTGCGTTTTAGGATTGCGGCGCAGGATCGCGGCCAGCAGCGCACCGTGGCCGCCGCCGACATCGGCAAGGCGCTCGATCCCGCCGAAGTCGTAGGCGGCTGAGATCACTTTCCCGGCCATGCTCGAAGAGCTGGTCATCGCCGCCTGAAACGTATCCGAGAGATCCGGGCGCTCGGCGAGCAGATCGAACACCGGCTTGCCGTAAGCCTGGGTCACGCCGTCCTGGCCGGTGCGCAGGCAATCGGCAAAATGCTCGTAGGCGCGCGTGGTCCACTCGTCGCCGAACATCATGGCGAAGTAGCGCAAGGTGCCGGGCGCGTCCGACTTCAGCAATTCGCCGGCTTGAGTCAGCGCGAAGCGTTTGCCCCGTTCTTCCTTGAATACGCCCATGGCGGCAAGCAAGCGCATGACGCGATAGAGCGAGGGGGCGTGCGCGCCGGTCTTGGCGGCGATCTCCTCGATCGGCATCGGCGTGACGCTCATCTGATCGGCCACGCCGAGCCAGGCCACGCCGGACAGGCAGTAGGTCAGCTGTTTGCCGAACAGCAGCTGGCTCATCAGGATTTGCGGATTGGCGGCGCTTTCGTCCGGCATGGGGTACCCTCGCTTTGATGGGGCCGGAACGCTGCGCGGTGAGTTTGACCTTGCTATGACGGGAACCGGCAGGCCTGCGGCATCTTGCGCCAGCGCAAGGTCTCGCCCCGGGATGCGCCTATATCAGGGCAAAGGCACCGAAACGAGCACGGAGTATCACGATGACAAGAACGCTCTCTCTGGCAATGTTGCTGCTCGGCGGCCTGTTCGCGGTTCCTGCCGTGGCGGAGGTCGACGTGCGCACGCCTTGGGCCAATGTCTTTGTCGGGCCCGGCGGGGTATTCGTGAACGGCCCCTGGGGCCGCGTTGCCGTTCCGGCCGCGGATCGCGATCGGGTATGCAACGAGTGGCGCAAGAGCACCACGGAGCACTACGAAGGGCGGGGCTGCAGCGTCACGTTCGACGCGGAAGGCTGCCTGATCGAGCACGTCGATTGCGGGAAATAGCGCAGAGATGAGCGAAAGGGTCGGACCCGACCCCTTCACCCCCGTAGCACGGCCGGCGGGGAACGCGACACTGACCCCCACCGACAGCCTAGAACCCCGCCTCCGCGAAAAGGTTCCAGGCGGGTTTTAAATTTTCGATGAGGCCCAAAGCGGCCTAGGCGGGGATGAATTTCAGCGCCACGCCGTTGATGCAATAGCGCAAGCCGGTGGGCTCTGGCCCGTCGTCAAACACATGGCCGAGATGCCCGCCGCAGCGGCGGCAATGCACCTCGTCCCGGAGGAGGCCGAAGGTCCAGTCCTTGCCGGTGCCGATCGCGCCGTCGATCGGCGCATAAAAGCTCGGCCAGCCGGTGCCGGAGTCGAACTTGGTCTCGGAAGCGAACACCGGCAGATCGCAGCCGGCGCAGGCGAACACGCCTTTGCGTTTCTCGTCGTTGAGCGGGCTGGTGAACGGCCGTTCCGTGCCCTCCTCGCGCAGCACGGCATATTGTTCCGGCGTGAGAAGCTGGCGCCATTGCTCGGGCGTGCGGGTGATTTCAAACCGGCCTTCAGCGGCGGCTCCGGCGGTCGCTTGACGCCACCGGATCGCGCCGAAGCCGGCGCCGGCAATGGCGGTTAAGGCAAGCGCACCCAGCGCCCATTCGCGTCGCGTTATCACGGGTTCTCCTTCAGCTTCGCACCAAGCCCTTGGTCTTTTCTGAATCTAAGCATTTGTGGCCCGGCTGCAATTCAACTCAAGCGCACGCCAGATCACGACGGGTTGACGAACCGGATTGGGCGCCGGGCGTTACCTCGCCGAGTTTCCCTGTTAAGGAGAGTCCGCGCGGTGAGTGCCAGAGAGCTACGCCTGCTCGTCGTCGTCAATCCAAACGCTTCGCGGGCGCCGGAGGGCTTGCCGGGGATCGAGGCTTGGTTCGCCCGGCACGGTCGCGCCGAGGTGATGGTGGCGAAGCAAAAGCAAGACCTGAAACGCATCCTCGAGACCAAAGGCACGGCGGCGGACCGCATCGTCATCGGCGGGGGTGACGGGACGCTGTCGAAAGCACTCCCGGTGCTGCTCGAGCTGAAAAAGCCCGTGGCAGTCTTGCCGCTCGGCACTGCCAACGATTTCGCCCGCACACTTGGCTTGTCCGGCGATCCGGTCGAAGCCGCGAAGACCGCGCTCGATGGGCGCGAACACGAGATCGACCTGGGCCTCGCCAACGGCAAACCCTACCTCAACGTCGCGAGCGTGGGCGTCGCTTCGCAGGTCATCGAAACGCAGAGCAAACATCTGAAGCGCCGCTGGCGGATGTTCGCCTATGCCATCTCGCTGTTGCGCGCGGCGCGCGATCTGCGGCCGTTCATCGTCGAGCTGGATATCGACGACACTCCATCATGGTCCGCCCCCGTTTATCAGGTGAGCGTCGGCAATGGCCGCTATCATGGCGGCGGCTTGACCGTCGCCGAGGACGCCGCGATCGACGACGGTCTGCTCGATCTCTATGTGGTTTACCCGGGGACGTTCTGGCAGCTCTTCGCCTGCCTCACCCATCTCCGCTTCGGCTTGATGAAGCCGAACGTGCTCGACCGGCACACCGCGCGCAAAGTCACGCTGCGCACGAGGAGAGCGCGCCCGGTCGATGCCGACGGAAGACTCACCGGCGAGACGCCGGTCGAGATCTCGCTGCTGCGCAAAGGCCTGACGGTGATGGTGCCACGAAATCTGCCGGAAGGTCACCGCGGCATCAGCCGCGCGAAGTGACCTGACTCGAGGGGATCTCGATCACGCAGCGCACGCCCTTGGGCGGGAACGACAGCCGCACATCGCCTTCGAGCGCCCTGCCCACCACGTTCTCGATCATCGCCCGGCCGAAACCGGAGCGGTCCGGCGGCCTGACCTTGGGTCCGCCGCTCTCCTCCCAGACGAGCTTCAGCTTGGAAGCCTCCTCGCAGAACTGCCACTTGATGCTGACTTGGCCCTGCGGGTCGGACAGCGAGCCGTATTTCTCCGCGTTGGCGGCGAGCTCATGCAAGGCCAGGCCGATATTCTGGACCGCTTCGGGCTTCAGCATCACGTCTTCACCCTCGATATCGATCTTGTCGCCGAAGCTCTCGGCATGCTCGCCGAGTTGCTGCTCGACCAGCATGCGCAAGGACGCGCCGTGCCAATCGTCGGCGATCAGCAGATCGTGCGATGCGCCGATAGCGACGAGCCGCGCGCTGAACCGGTCGAGAAAGTCCTCCACCGAGCGCGTGCGCGAGGCGGTCTGCCGCGCGATGGCATGAATCACGGCGAGCAGATTTTTGCAGCGATGGGTGAGCTCCCGCAGCAGGAGGCGCAGCTGGTCTTCGTTGGTCTTGCGCTCGCTGATATCGACCGCAACCGAAGTCGTGCCAAGCACCTTGCCCTGGTCGTCCCGCAGCGCCTCGATCAAAACGTAGAAGGAGCGCTTGCGTGCGAATAGCTCGAAACTGGTCTCGAGTTCTTCCGTGTCACCGGTCTCCATGACTTTGCGTTTGGCGGCCATGAGTTGTTCGGCGGCCTCCGGCGGCAAAATTTCGGCGTCGGTCTTGCCGAGCAGACGTTCAGGCGAGATGCCGGTGGGCGCATTCTGCACCCAGGTGAAGCGCAGGTCCTTGTCCT
>JAWOJH010000124.1:0-27728 GCA_046481725.1 Methyloceanibacter sp.
GCGGGTTCGGCGCGACGGGCTACGAGCTTGCGATCGAGGCCCTCGCCGCCACGATCGCCGCCCAGCAGCGGTCGAAGTGAAAGGGAGAGAACGCCGCCCATGACGCAACAAGGGGGCAACTTCGACAAGGATTTGATCCGCGAACTCGCGGCGCTGCTCGACGAGACCGGCCTGACCGAGATCGAAATCGAGCATGAAGGCCGCAGAGTCAGGGTCGCGCGCGGAGGCAAGGTGATGCATACGGCCCTCGCCGCCGATCCGCTGGAGCGCGACATGACGCGGGCGCCGGCGCGCGAGGAATTCATCGTGCATCCGGGCACGGTGAGCTCCCCCATGGTCGGCACCGCCTATCGCTCGCCCGAACCCGGCGCCCCGCCCTTCGTCGAGATCGGCGCGAAGGTGGCCGCCGGCCAGACCTTGCTCATCATCGAAGCCATGAAGACCATGAACCAGATCCCCTCTCCCCGCGCCGGCACCGTCATCGCCATCCTGGTCGAGGATGGCCAGCCGGTCGAATATGGCGAGCCGCTGGCGGTGATCGAGCAACGCTAACCGGGTCGCGATGTTTGACAAGATCCTGATAGCCAACCGGGGAGAGATTGCGCTTCGCATCGAACGGGCCTGCAAGGAGCTCGGCATCGCCACCGTCGCGGTGCATTCCACCGCGGACGCCGACGCCATGCATGTGCGCCTCGCCGACGAGAGCGTCTGCATCGGCGCGCCCCCGGCCAAGGACAGCTATCTCAATATCCCGGCCATCGTCGCGGCCTGCGAAATCACCGGCGCCGACGCGGTGCATCCCGGCTACGGTTTCCTAGCGGAGAATGCGCGCTTCGCCGAAATCCTGGAAGAGCACGCAATCACCTTCATCGGCCCCACCGCCGAGCATGTCAGGTTGATGGGCGACAAGATTCTGGCCAAGGACGCGGCACTCTCGCTCGGCATCCCCGTAGTCCCGGGCTCGGGACCGGTGACGGATTTCGACGAGGCGCGGGCCCTCGCGCGCGACATCGGCTTCCCGGTGCTGGTCAAGGCGGCGGCCGGCGGCGGCGGACGCGGCATGAAGCTCGCTCTGTTCGAGAGCGAGCTCGAACCGGCGCTGGTCGCCGCGCGCAACGAGGCGCGGGCCGCTTTCGGCGACGATACGGTCTATCTGGAAAAATACCTCGCTCATCCCCGCCATATCGAGGTGCAGGTGCTGGCCGATGGCCAGGGCAACGCCATCCATCTCGGCGAGCGAGACTGCTCGCTGCAACGGCGCCACCAGAAGCTCTGGGAAGAGGCTCTCTCCCCCGCCCTCAACGAGAGCGAGCGGGTCCGCATCGGCGAGATCGTGGCGGAGGCGATGCGGACCTTGAGTTATCGCGGCGTCGGCACCGTGGAGTTCCTGTACGAGAACAGCGAGTTCTACTTCATCGAGATGAATACCCGGCTCCAGGTCGAGCATACGATCACCGAGATGATCACTGGGCTCGACCTCGTGATCGAGCAGATCAGGACCGCGGCCGGCGCGCCCTTGTCGCTCCGCCAGGAGGACGTGCGCTTCAACGGCCACGCCATCGAATGCCGGATCAACGCCGAGAACCCGCACACCTTCCGGCCCTCGCCGGGCACCATTACCCATTTCCACCCGCCTGGGGGCTTGGGCGTCCGGGTCGATTCCGGCGCTTACGCCGGCTATACCATTCCGCCCTATTATGACAGCTTGATCGGCAAGCTGATCGTGCACGCCCGCACCCGCAACGAGTGCCTGATGCGGCTGAAGCGGGCGCTGGGGGAGTTCGTGGTGGATGGTATCGAGACCACCATCCCCCTGTTCAGCTCGCTGATTTCCGAGCCGGATATCGTTGACGGCAATTACGATATCCACTGGCTGGAGACCCATTTAGCGAAGCAGGCCACGCGCGGCTAGGTCCATGACTTCCATCGACGATGTCATGATCGAGATCACCCCGCAGGTGCTGCTCAAAGCCTATGCCTGCGGCATCTTCCCGATGGCCGAAAGCGCCGAGGACAACGCGCTTTATTGGATCGAGCCGGAGCGGCGAGGCATCTTGCCGCTCGACCGCATGCATGTGCCGAAACGGCTTGCCCGCACCATTCGCGCCGGCGATTTCCAAGTGACGATCGACCGGAATTTCGAGGCGGTGATCGAGGGCTGCGCGGCGCCGCGCTCGGGACGGCGCTCGACCTGGATCAACGGCCGGATCAGGAGCCTCTATCGCGAATTGTTCGCGCTCGGCCATTGCCATACCGTCGAGGTGTGGCAGGACGGGGCGCTGACCGGCGGGCTTTACGGCGTGCATCTCGGCCGCGCCTTCTTCGGCGAGAGCATGTTTTCGCGGGCGCGCGATGCCAGCAAGATCGCCCTCGTCCATCTGGTGGCACGGCTGAGACATGGCGGATTTACGTTGCTCGACACGCAGTTCGTTACCGGCCATCTCGCCCGGTTCGGCGCGATCGAGGTGAGCCGCGATGAGTTTCAGCGATTGCTCGAGGCGGCGCTGGGCGGTTCCGTGGCCCAGGGCAGCGGCTCAAACTCCTCCTCCGCCGGCGCCGCGGCTTCCTCAGGCGGCGCGGGAGGCGGTGGTGCGGGCTCGGCGGCGGGCGCAGGCGCTTCCGCCGGCGGCGCGTTCGCATTGCTGCCCGAGGATGCGCCCGCGGACGCGGTCTTGCAGTTGGTCAGCCAGACATCGAACACCGGGTGCTCGACGGCGTGAAGGCCAGGGCTTTCGGCAAACATCCAGCCAGTGAAGATGCGCTGCACCTCACCGGTGAGTTTCACCTCGTCGACCTCGACGAATGAGGTCGTGTTCGGCGCCTCGGTGGGCGGACGGGAATCGCAGACTCGCGGCGTCACCTTGAGCGCGCCGAACTCCACGGTCTGATTCAACGGTATTTCGAGATGCGAAATGCGGCCCGTCACCTTGTCGAGGGCGGCGAACACGGCGATGGGGTTCTTGATGATCTCGGCCCGGGCGCTGCCCAGGCTCAAGCCCGCTACAGCCACGGCCAGCGCCAACGCAGGGAAGACCGCGCCGGCCAGGCCGCCCGCGCGCCCGCTATTTCGTTGAATCATGCCGCACACCTTGTGAACGGGCCTCAAGACTGTCGCTCCGGTGCGCTCCTTCGATCGCCAACGCCTCGTCCATGATTTGGGCATGGGTGTGGCGCACCGGCTCAGGCCCCGCGCTCGGCGTGAAAGCGGAGCCGGACATGGTCCGCGGTCCACATGCCGCTTTTGTCGCACAGGGACGGCCTGAGCAGATCGGCCGCCTCGCGCAGAGCCTCGGTTTTTTCCGGTTCGGAAAACTGGTCGAAGAACGACCGGCCGAAGGTCTTGAGCCAGCCCTCAAGGCCGGTTTTCAGGGGCGTGGGGCGCGACACCAGCGCGATCTGGTGAACGGTAAAGCCGCCCTGAGCGAGCAGCTCGGCATATTCCTCGACGGTCGGAAAGAACCACGGGGTGAGCAGCGCGGGATCGCCATTGCGGCTCTGACTGACCGCGCGCATGGCGGTGGCCAGCGCGGCGACATTGCCATGACCGCCGAGTTCGGCGACGAAGCGGCCATTGGCGCGGAGCGCACGGTGGACGCCGGCGATAACCAGGTTGGGCTTCAGCATCCAATCCAGCGCGGCGTTGGAGAACACCGCATCGAACTCCGAGACGAAATCCAGCTGATGGCCGTCAAGCTTCCGCACCCGCAAGCCCTTCATGCGGGCCACGGCCAGCAATTCGTCGCTCAGATCGACTCCGAGCACGTCGGCGCCGGCGGCCTTGATTTCCGCCGTGAGCGCGCCGTCGCCGCAGCCGAGATCGAGAATCCGCTCGCCCGGCTTAGGCGCCAGCATGCTGAACACCTGCCCGGCCATTTCCTGCACGAAGCGTCCGTTCTTGGCATAGTCGGAGGCCGACCAGCGCTGCACGGCTTTCGGCAGATCGGTTTCGGAAAAGGTGTCTTGCGTCATTTCGGCTGCCACGGCTCGTAGTCCGAAGGCGGCTTCGGCGCGCCCGGCCGCAAGGTCGAGCCCGGCGGGCGATAAGCCTCATAGGTGCCGGTAAGGTTGGGGCGGTGCGCCTTCTCCCAGGGCCGCGGCTGATAGGTCTCCTCGGTCGGAGGCACATCGACGGTGCGGTGCAGCCAGGCGTGCCACGCCGGCGGCACTTGCGACGGCTCGGCGAGCGTCTTGTAGATCACCCAACGGCGATCGCCATTGCGCTCGCGATAATAAACATTGCCGAGACCGTCCTCGCCGACGCGCTCGCCCTTCCGCCAGGTGTAGAGGCGCGTGCCGATGGTGTTGCCGGTCCACCAGGCAAAGAGCTCAGTGAAGATTCCCATGGGAGTTGCGATCGGCGCTTTTTGTTCTTGCGCCGGGACTATGGGCCGAAGGGGGGTCCCCTGTCCAGGGCGCCCGGCGCCGCCCGATGAGCGCCGTTTCGCGACGTTCGGCTAGCGGCCAGTAGCCGCTGACGCGGGCGGGAGACTCGGGTCGGAGGGAGCACAGACCGGGCGCGGGAAGCTGATCGACAGACGCTCCTCCATGCCGGCCACCACATAATGCTCGCCGCGCAGTTCGAAGGGGCGGTCGTCGTGGATCAACCAATCCAACCGGCGATAGAGGGTGCTGGCCGTGGCCGGCAGCACGAACACCTGTTGCGCGCCAGCCTTGAGCGCCGCCTCGATCAAGGCCGGCGTGGCGTGGACGCTCATGATCATGGCCGGCACCAGCGACAGCGGACCGGATTCGGCACGACGCATGGACATGACCAGCGCCGGGCCGGAGATGGGCTGCATCGACGCCCCGGCGATGACGATGTCGGGCGCGGTCTTGGCCATCGCATCGAGGGCTTCGGTGGGGCTGGCATAGATATCGATCCGGCCAGTGCCGATCGCAGCCAGCATGGCGCGCATCAGCGACAGGATCGGCCGGCGATTGTCGACGACGGCGACGGTCAGTGTATCAAGATGGCGCCCGAAGGCGCGGTGGCGAAGCATGCGACCTGGCCCCTCATGCCGGCTTCGCCCACGACCCTAGGGAGGCCCCGTAAACAGATCGTCAAAAACCCCCGGCG
The DNA here is from genome assembly GCA_046481725.1 of Methyloceanibacter sp. Classification (GTDB taxonomy): domain Bacteria; phylum Pseudomonadota; class Alphaproteobacteria; order Rhizobiales; family Methyloligellaceae; genus Methyloceanibacter. The sequence goes on from JAWOJH010000124.1 coordinate 5,078, forward strand.
GAGCCGTCATTCGGGGGCACCGGACGGCGCCCAGCTTGTCTTTTTCCAACAGGATTTCCACATGTTGTCCCCAGGTTGCCGACGGCTAGTTCTCGTGGTGCCCCACAGGGTTTAGTGGTAAGTTAGGGAGTTGGTGCATAGATGTTGATGGTCGACACGAATCGGCTCAGCTTCGACCGTTGCGCGCTGCGCCAGTGTGCGGGGGACAAACTCTTAGGGGGATAAGAGAAAAATGCGAATCGAACGGAAATTCACCGAGGCGGGCAAATCGCCCTATGACGCCATTTCCTTCCGGGAAAGCGCGAGCGAGATCCGCAATCCGGACGGCTCGGTGGTGTTTTCGCTCGCGCGCCTCCATGTCCCGGCGCAATGGAGCCAGGTCGCGGCCGACATCCTGGCGCAGAAATATTTCCGCAAGGCGGGGGTCCCAGCCAGGCTGAAGCGGGTCGAGGAAACCTCCGTCCCCTCCTGGTTGTGGCGGTCGGTTCCGGATGAGGCGGCGATCGCCGCCCTCCCCGAAGACGAGCGTTTCGGCAGCGAGACCGACGCGCGGCAGGTGTTCGACCGGCTGGCCGGGACCTGGACCTATTGGGGCTGGAAAGGCGGCTATTTCACCAGCGAAGAGGACGCGCAGGCCTTCTTCGACGAACTCCGCTACATGCTCGCCATGCAAATGGGCGCACCGAACAGCCCGCAATGGTTCAATACCGGCCTCCATTGGGCCTATGGCATCGATGGCCCGAGCCAGGGCCATTATTATGTGGACTTCCAGACCGGCGAGGTGAGGGCCTCGACCTCGGCCTATGAGCACCCCCAGCCGCATGCCTGCTTCATCCAGTCGATCGGCGACGACCTGGTCAATGAGGGCGGGATCATGGATCTCTGGGTGCGGGAGGCCAGGCTCTTTAAATATGGCTCGGGCACCGGCACCAATTTCTCGAGTCTCCGCGGCGAGAATGAGCCGCTTTCCGGCGGGGGCAAGTCCTCCGGCCTGATGAGCTTCCTCAAGATCGGCGACCGGGCGGCGGGCGCCATCAAGTCCGGCGGCACCACGCGGCGGGCAGCCAAGATGGTGGTGGTCGATATCGATCATCCGGATGTCGAGGACTACATCAACTGGAAGGTGATCGAGGAGCAGAAGGTGGCGGCGCTGGTCACCGGCTCCAAGGTGCTCTCCGAGCGGCTGAATGCCATCCTCAAGGCTTGCGTCAATTGCGAGGGCGACGGCGACGATTGCTTCGATCCCAAGCGCAATCCGGCGCTGAAGCGCGAGGTCAGGGCCGCGCGCAGGGCAAAGGTGCCCGACAGCTATGTCCGCCGCATGATCCAGTTCGCCCGCCAGGGTTACAGCTCGATCAAATTCCAGACCTACGACACGGACTGGGATTCGGAGGCCTACCGCACGGTCTCGGGGCAGAATTCCAATAATTCGGTGCGGGTCACCGACGATTTCCTGCGCGCGGTGGAAGCCGACGGCGACTGGAACCTGACCTATCGCAAGTCCGGCAAGGTGGCCAAGACGGTGAAGGCGCAGGGCCTGTTCGAGCAGGTCAGCTATGCCGCGTGGGCTTCGGCCGATCCGGGCATCCAGTTCCACACCACCATCAATGACTGGCACACCAGCCCCGCGGCCGGCGAGATCAAGGCGTCGAACCCGTGCTCCGAATATATGTTCCTGGACGACACGGCCTGCAATCTCGCCTCGCTCAATCTGATGGCCTTCCGCCAGGCGGACGGCAGCTTCGCCATCGAGGCCTATGAGCATGCGATCAAGCTCTGGACCGTGGTGCTCGAAATCGCGGTGACGATGGCGCAGTTCCCCTCGCGCCGCATCGCTCAGCTCTCCTACGAGTACCGGACGCTGGGGCTCGGCTACGCCAATATCGGCGGGCTGCTGATGGCCTCCGGCATTCCCTACGATTCGGCGGCGGGCCGCGCACTCTGCGGCGCGCTCACCGCCATCATGACCGGCGTCGCCTACGCGACCAGCGCGGAAATGGCCCGGGAGCTTCGCCCCTTCCCCGGGTACGGCGCGAACCGCGAGGCCATGCTCAGAGTCATACGCAACCATGCGCGCGCGGCCCGTGGCGAGAAAGAGGGATATGAGAGTCTCGCCACGGCGCCCGTGCCGCTCGATCACGCCTCCTGCCCCGAGCCGAAGCTGCTCGCGCATGCGGTGCATGCCTGGGAGAAGGCGCTCGAACTCGGCAAGGCCTATGGCTATCGCAACGCGCAAGCCACGGTGATCGCGCCGACCGGCACGATCGGCCTAGTGATGGATTGCGATACGACCGGGATCGAGCCCGACTTCGCCCTGGTGAAGTTTAAGAAGCTCGCCGGCGGCGGCTATTTCAAGATCATCAATTGCATGGTGCCCGAGGCGCTGAAGGGCCTCGGCTATCCCGAGGAGACCATCAATCGCATCGTCGAATATGCGGTCGGCCGCGGCACGCTGACCGGCGCGCCTGGGGTCAACCCGGAGACACTGGCCGCCAAAGGCTTCACCCCAGAGAAGACCGCCGCGCTGGAGAAGGCGGTGGCGGCGGCCTTCGACATCAAATTCGTGTTCAACAAATGGACGCTGGGCGAGGATTTCCTCACCGGCACGCTGGGCCTCTCGCCGGAGCGGATCGATCAACCCGATTTCGACCTCCTGGCTGAGATCGGTTTCGGCAAGCGGGAGATCGAGGCGGCCAACGAATATGCCTGCGGGGCGATGACCCTCGAAGGGGCGCCGGGCCTCAATCCAGACCATCTGCCGGTGTTCGACTGCGCCTCCCCGTGCGGCCGCAAGGGCAAGCGGTTCCTGTCGGTGGAGAGCCATATCCGCATGATGGCGGCGGCGCAGCCCTTCATCTCCGGCGCCATCTCCAAGACCATCAATATGCCGAACGACGCGAGCATCGAGGACTGCAAGCAGGCCTATCTCCTCTCCTGGCGCCTCGCGCTCAAGGCCAATGCGCTCTATCGCGACGGCTCTAAACTGTCGCAGCCGCTCAATGCGCAGCTGCTCGCCGACGAAGAGGACGAGCAGGACGAAGTGCTCGCCGCGATCGCTTCCAATCAGCCGCAAGCGCAGCGCGCCTCGGTGGTTGCCGAGCGCATCGTCGAGCGCGTTGTCGAGCGCATGCGGGCGGCCGCCGAACGAGAACGCTTGCCTGATCGGCGTAAGGGATATACGCAGAAAGCAGTCGTCGGCGGTCATAAGGTCTATTTAAGGACTGGAGAGTATGCAGACGGCCGTCTGGGCGAGATCTTTATCGACATGCATAAGGAAGGCGCCGCCTTCCGCTCGCTCATGAACAACTTTGCGATCGCGGTGTCCGTCGGTTTGCAGTATGGCGTTCCGCTGGAAGAGTTCGTCGATGCTTTCACCTTCACTCGCTTCGAGCCGGCAGGGCCGGTGCGGGGCAATGAGGCCATCAAGAACGCGACCTCGATCCTTGACTACCTCTTCAGAGAGCTTGCAGTTTCTTATCTTGGGCGCTACGAGCTTGCTCATGTTGATCCAAGTGAGATCGGCAGCACTACACTCGGCTCAGGTGACGCTGGCGAAGGCAAGCGTTCCACCGAAGCTCTCGTCTCGCCAGGCTTCACGCGTGGTCGCCTTGGTGAGCGGAAGCTTCTTGCGCCGAGCAAAGCGCAGAGCACTGGTGCTCATGCGCGTGCGTTGCAGACGGAAGTCAGTGACGACGCGCAGCCGCGCACCACAAGCTTTGCCCCCGCGTCAACTCACGCTCCTTCACCCGAGACGGCCGAGCATGTCGCCCGTGCCGTCGAAGCGCTCGCTGAACGTGGCGCAACAGATCTTGTGGCCGAAGCGCGCGTTAAGGGTTATGAAGGGGAAGCGTGTGCTGAATGTGGGAACTTTACCCTCGTCCGTAACGGCACGTGTCTCAAATGCGATACGTGCGGTTCGACGAGTGGATGTAGCTAGAGTGAACTTTTGACAGCCAGCCAAGCCCGAAGGAGGGATATCATGGCAGCAGCGAAGAAGAAGAAGCCTGCGAAGCGTAAGACCGCCGCCGCGAAGAAGTCGACGGCGAAGAAGACGGGTTCAGCCCGTCGCAAGACGGCGAAAAAGAAGAGATAGCATCTCTTCGACTCAAGAGGCGCGGGGCATGTCCCCGCGCCTTTTTAATTTCTCCTTCCAAAACAATCGGTTATAGGCGCGCCAAGGCAGGCATTTCGCGGCTTGCCCCACGGCTTCTTCCGCGCTCATGCAAGGCGTGTCGAGGGCGCTCCCGCGCGGTCGCGCGCCAAATCTTCGCGTCTCACAGCGAGCGTTGTCGTACGCGTAGCGCGGAGTGCATGCGACACCACTTGCGCGACACGGCATGTGTTCGCAGCGATGTACATCTGCTCGCGCGCCAAGGACGTTGCGTCGCGCACCCTGACAGGCCAAGCGAGAGCGATGCGCCGATCGGGCAGCTCCCGCGGGAGAGCCCGAAGTGATTCGCGGTTTTTGTTAAAACTTGCTCAGTCGTCGCTGGCGGCGGCGGCAAAGCCCGCTTCGGAGATAAATATCCACAGAGCTTTTTCGGCCGCATCGAGCTTGGCGGCGTCGGTCGCGCGGAGCACGGCATAGGTCCCAAGCTGCTTGCCGTCGAAGAACGGATAGCTGCCTATCTGCACGTCGGGATGCGCCGCTTGCAGCCCGGCCAGGCCCGGCGCGACGTCGCCCTCCGGTGCGTCGATGCGAACCGAGTGCGACTGCATCGGGCGCCCCTTGGCAAGGCGCGGGCTCACGGCGTCGAGCATCACCTGCATGATGCGCGGCACGCCGGCCAGCACGATCACATTACCCACCATAAAGCCCGGCGCCCTCGAGATCGCGTTGTCGATCAGGCCAGCCCCTTTGGGGATGCGTGCCATGCGCAGCCTCGCCGGCGTCAGCTCGGCCTCGCTGAAGCGCTTGCGCATGGCCGCGACCGCCTCCGAGTCCTGCACCACCTCGACACCGAAGGCCTTGGCGATGGCGTCGGTGGTCACGTCGTCATGGGTCGGGCCGATGCCGCCGGTGGTGAAAACATAGGTGAAGCGCCGGCGAAGCGCGTTCACGGCGGCGACGATCTCGGCTTCGACGTCCGGCACCACCCTGACCTCCCGCAACTGAATGCCGATCCGGGTCAGATAGACGGCGATATAAGAGATGTTGGCGTCGTGAGTGCGGCCCGAGAGAATCTCTTCGCCGATCACGACAAGGGCGGCGGTCACCGTCTCTGACTGGAACATCGGCGATCTTCCCACGCATGTCGTCGCCCGCGAAAGCGGGTGATTCAGCACTACCCGTGCTCGCGATAAGGTAAGGCTGGGGTCACTAAGCTGTCCGGTCAAGCCGGGCAATGACGAGAATGCCGGGCTACCCGTTGCACAATCGGAGATTTCCCCCTAATTGAGCCTCAGTTCCACATAATCTGCCATGATGTCCAATCTCGAATTTGCCCGCGCGCAGGCGCGCGACACCAAGATCAAGCTGCATGGCGCCGAGGCCTTCGCCGGCATGGCGAAAGCTGGCCGCCTCGTGGCGGAAGCGCTCGACCTCTTGGTCGAGGAGGTCAAGCCTGGCGTCACCACCGAGGCGCTCGACCAGCTCGTGTTCGCCTTCGCCATGGATCACGGCGCGGTCCCCGCCCCGCTGAACTATCGCGGCTTTCCGAAGTCAATTTGCACTTCGCTGAACCACGTGGTCTGCCACGGCATTCCCAGCCCCCGGGCGCTGAAGGAAGGCGACATCCTCAATGTCGACGTGACCTTGATCGTCGACGGCTGGCATGGCGATTCCAGCCGCATGTATGCGGTGGGGAATATCTCCCGCGCGGCCGACCGGCTGCTCGAGGTCACCTATAATGCCCTGATGCGGGGGGTCGCCGCGGTCAGGCCGGGCGCCACCACCGGCGATATCGGCCATGCCATCCAGACCTATGCCGAGAGCGAGCGCTGCAGCGTAGTCCGCGATTTCTGCGGCCATGGGCTCGGGCGCGTGTTCCACGACCGGCCGAACATTCTGCACTACGGCGAGCCGGGCGAAGGGCTACCGCTCAAGCCCGGCATGCTGTTCACCATCGAGCCGATGATCAATCTCGGCAAGCCGCATGTGAAGATTCTGTCGGACGGCTGGACGGCGGTCACCCGCGACCGGTCGCTTTCGGCGCAGTTCGAACATACGGTCGGGGTGACGGAATCGGGCTGCGAGGTGTTCACCCTCTCGCCGCGGGGCCTCGACCGGCCTCCCTATCGACAGCAACCGAGCGAAGGCTGAATAGGCTTCAAGGATGCTGGCAAGCCACATTATCTCGGCCATCGCGAGAGGCTAAGGCGACGCTTCCGCGAGGGCGGCGCGGACGCCCTCCCCGACTACGAGCTCCTGGAGCTGATCCTGTTTCGCGCCGCACCCAGGCGCGATACCAAGCCGCTCGCCAAGGCGCTGATCGCCCGTTTCGGTACCTTCGCCGAGGCCCTCAACGCTCCGGAGGAGCTGTTGCGGGAGATCCCCGGCATCGGCGAGGCGGCGATCACCGAAGTGAAGCTGGTGCGCGCGGCCGCCCTCAGGCTGATGCGGGGCGAGGTGCTGGAACGCCCGGTGCTCTCCTCCTGGTCGCAGGTGCTCGACTATTGCCGGGCTTCGATGGGTTTTGCCAGCAAGGAGCAGTTCCGCATCTTGTTCCTTGATAAGCGTAACCAGATCATCGCCGACGAAGTGCAGCAGACCGGAACGGTCGACCACACGCCGGTCTATGTGCGCGAGGTGGTGAAGCGGGCGCTGGAGCTGTCGGCCACGGCGATCGTGCTGGTGCACAATCACCCTTCCGGCGACCCGACCCCATCCCGCGCCGATATCGAGATGACCAAGCAGATCGTGGCCGCGGCCGAGCCCCTGGGCGTTTTGGTGCACGACCACATCATCGTCGGCAAGCAGGGCCATGCGAGCTTCCGCGGGCTTGGCCTAATCTAGCACCAGCATTCGCCGCCCCTCGCCAGGTCTTGTCCGCCGCGATGGTTACCCCGCGTTAGCAATTCTCCGACATAGTCTTGGGCAGCACGGAGTTGGGGGACAATTGCCGTGAGGCATATGTATGCGTTGTTGAGCCTGGCCTTGCTCATGGGCGGCAGCATGGGCTGCACCATGACGCAGAAAGTGGCCAGCGGGGCCGCGGTCGGCGGCGTCACCGGCTTTGCGCTGGGGCCCGATCGGGGCCGGAGTCGGTGCAGTCGGCGGCGCGATCGCGGTGCCGGTGGCCATGGCGAACTGACCATCCGGCCGCGAGGCGGCGGGCCGGCGAAAAATCGAAATGCGAGAGTTCGGGGGGCTTACGCCGGGGGCGGACCCAGGACCAGGACCGCGTTGAGGCCGCCAAAGGCGAACGAGTTCGACATGGCGAAGTTGACCTCGCGCTTCTTGCCGACATTCGGCGTGTAATCGAGGTCGCATTCCGGGTCGGGCTCGTGGAGGCCGATCGTCGGCGGAATGAACCCCTCGCCGATCGCCTTGACCACGGCGACAGCCTCGATGCCGCCGCCAGCGCCGAGACAATGGCCGTGCATTGACTTGGTCGACGAGATCGACAACTTGCCGGCCGCATTGCCGAACACGCGCTTGATGGCTCGGGTCTCGTTCACGTCGTTGACGGCCGTGGCGGTACCGTGGGCGTTCACGTAGTCGATGTCCACCGGCGCCAGGCCCGCATCGTCGAGCGCCATCTGCATGGCGGTCGACGCCCCGTCGATCGATGGGTTGACCATGTCAGCCGCGTCGGCGGTCATGCCGTAGCCCATCAGCTCGGCGAAGATCGGCGCGCCACGGGCCTTGGCGTGCTCCAGTTCCTCAAGCATGAGAATGCCGGCGCCCTCGGCGAGCACGGTGCCGTTGCGGTTCTTGGCGAAGGGCCAGAGCCCGTCCGGGCTCAGCACGCGCATCGCCTGCCAGGCGCGGGTCGCGCCCCAGTTGAGTGAAGCTTCGGCGGCGCCGGCGAGGCCGAGATCGACCAATCCCTCCCGGATCATGCGGTATGTCAAGCCGATGGCGTGCGTCGCCGTCGAACAGGCGCTTACCACGCCGAAGGTCGGTCCCTTGACGGCATATTCGATACTGACATGGGCCGAGGCGGAACTGCCGATGGCCTTCAGCAGGGTCAAGGGGTGGGTGGCGCGCTTGTTCTCCTTGAACAACATCTTGTAGGAGAATTCGAGGGTGGTCAGGCCGCCGACGCCGGAGCCGATGATGCAGGCGGCGCGATAGGACTCGGGATCCTTGAGCGGGACCTCGAGCTTCGACATGGCCACGGCTTCCTGCGCCGCGCAGCCCGCATATTGCGAATATTTGTCGGCGAGCAGCAGCGACTTCGATTTCAGCCGCTCTCTGGGCTCGAAGTCCGGTATCTCACCGGCGATCGTGATATAGAGATCCTCGGTGGAAAAACTTTGCACCTGGCGGATACCGCACTCGCCGTTTTTGAGTGCCGCCCAGAATTTGTCAACGCCAGTGCCCAAAGGAGTAACGACGCCGTGGCCGGTGACCACGACGCGTCTGCGCCCGTTAGTGTGTGTCATCTAGTTAAGCCGTAACTCCAAGCGTGGTCGATGTGCCGGGTTAGACGCCCGAGCGGAACGGCCGGTTCAAGCCGCGGCGCCGGAAGCCTTCGTCTCTGCGATGATGCCCTTCACCCGGTCAACGACGGAGCCTACCGTCGCGAACGCCTCCACCTCTTCATTCGCATTATAGGGGATTTCGATCCCAAAGGTATCCTCAATGTCGAACACGATCACCGCCAAGTCGAGCGATTCGATCTCAAGTTCGCTGAGGGGCGTTTCAAGCGTCACGGCCTTGGACGGATCCTTCATGTTCTTACGCAAAATCTCAACGATCTTGGTAGCCGTCTCGTCCATATCGCTCTCCCTGCCCCGTTGAGGGGGTCCGATCTATAGTCCCTGGCTAAATCATAGCTAATCCAAGGGCAAGCCGGGCATTGGAATAGACTTAAAATCTTGTCGAGTCTACCCGGGTTCCGCCCCGATCATTCCCTGTTCGCCGCTCTAATCGCCAACAAAATTGGCGTTTTTGCGCCTAGCCGCGCCATGGTTTCAGCATATTCCCTCTGGTGCGAGTCGGCCACGCCGAACCTCCATAACGCGCCGGTGTTACTATATAGTGAGCGAGGAGACCTGCGGCCAATGGCCACCCAAGGGCGGTCCGGCTGCGGTTAAACAGCGGTAAAGCAACTTAAATAGCGAGCGCATGGCGAGGAAGCCCAATCCTGCATCGGCGAAATTGTCCCCGCGTGAAGTCTCAGGTCCGGAGCGCCCCTGGCTCAAGTCCTACCCCGAGGGGGTCGACTGGCATGCCCCGTTCGAGCCTTGCCTAGTCGGGGATCTGCTGGATCGGGCCGTCGGCAGCTACGCCGCCCGGTCCTGCACCTATTTCCTGGGAAAGCGCCTGAGCTTTGCCGAGATCGGCGAGCTTTCCGACCGGGCCGCCAAGGGGTTGCGCGGGCTCGGCGTGGGCCCGGGTGTCAAGGTCGGCCTGTTTCTGCCGAACACGCCGACTTTCGTGATCTTCTATTACGGGGTGCTGAAGGCCGGCGGAACCGTCGTCAATTTCAACCCGCTCTACAGCCTGGAAGAGATCGAGTTCCAAATCCGCGACAGCGGCACCAGGATCATGGTGACGCTCGATCTCGCGCTCACCTTCGAGAAAGTCGAGGCGATGCTGGAGCGCGGCGCGCTGGAGAAGGCGGTGGTGGCGAATTTCCCTACGCTGCTTCCCGCCCTCAAATCGGTCGGATTCAAGCTGTTGCAGCGCACCAAGCTGGCCGATCCGAAAACCTCGCCGGCGAAGGACAAGATCGTCCCGGAGGCGAAGCTCCTCGCCAATGATGGACGTTACGAGCGGCCGGCGCTCGCCACCGACGCCATCGCCGTGCTGCAATATACCGGCGGGACCACCGGCACCCCCAAGGGGGCGATGCTCACGCACGCGAACCTCACCATCAACGTCCGCCAGGTGCGCGCCTGGCAGAACCGGCAAATGACCGAACAGGACCGGATCGTCGGCATCCTTCCCTTGTTCCACGTCTTCGCCATGACGACGGTGATGAATCTCGGCATTGCCGGCGGCATGGAGATGATCCTGCTGCCAAAATTCGAGCTGATCCAGACTCTGAAGCTGATCGGCAAGCTGCGGCCGACCATGATGCCGGGGGTGCCGACCCTGTTCAACGCCATGCTGCGGCATCCGCATATCGGCAATTTCGATTTGAGCTCGCTCGAATATTGCATCTCGGGCGGCGCTGCGCTGCCGATCGAGGTGAAGCGCGGCTTCGAGGAGATTTGCGGCTGCGGCTTGGTCGAAGGCTATGGCTTGAGCGAAACCTCGCCGGTGGCGTGCTGCAATCCGGCCAACGCCGTGCGGGAGGGCTCGATCGGCCTGCCCCTGCCCGGCACGGAAGTCTCGATCCGTTCGCTCGAGGATCCCGCCCGGGAAATGCCGCGCGGCGAGCCCGGGGAAATCTGCATCGCCGGGCCGCAGGTGATGCCCGGCTACTGGAACAAGCCGGAGGAGACCGAGAAGTCCTTCACCGGTCGCTTCTTCCGCTCCGGCGATGTCGGCTATATGGACGACGAGGGCTACATCTTCATCGTCGATCGCATCAAGGACATGATCAACGCCTCGGGCTTCAAGGTCTATCCGCGGCGGATCGAAGACGCGCTCTATGAGCATGAGGCAGTGGGCGAGGTCACCGTGATCGGCGTCCCCGACGCCTATCGGGGCGAGGCTCCGAAAGCCTTCATCAAGCTGAAGGACGGCAAGACGGCGACCGCAACGGAACTGCTCGACTTTCTCAGGGGAAAGCTGGCGAAGATCGAGCTACCGGCGGAAATCGAGTTCCGCGACGAACTGCCGAAGACCATGATCGGCAAGCTCTCCAAGAGGGAGCTGCGCGCCAGTCACGGTACGCAAGCGAAGCGCGGATCCTGAAACAGGTCGGCGCAGGGCGACCCGCAGATTTATCGCAGCCAGGGCAGGAAAGGCTCGGCCTGTTGCTGCTGCCGCCTGAGCAGCCGCTTCTGCCGGCGCGTGAGCGGACCCTCCTCCGCCATGGCGGCTTCGGCGGTCGCTGCGTGCACAGGCGCGGCATTGGCAGGATCGGCGTTGGCCTGAGCCGGATCGCCATCCTGCGGCGCGGGTGCGGCCTGCGCGGCGGGCCTGGGCGCGGCCTGCTTCGGCGCGAGTTGCTTCGGCGTGGGATTGCCGCTCGCGGCCGCGGTGGCGACCACCGGCTTGGCCGCAGGCTTCTGCGGCGGGACTGGAGTTGGGGGCACAGCGGCCGTGGTCTCGGCTTGCTCGTCTGTACCCGCTCCCGTGTCCGTTTCGATCGGCTCCGCCATCACCATCAGGCTGGAGACGTTCTCGCCGGAGAGTTGCTGGGTGGTATCGGGCGCGCCCGGCAGGCTGAGGAAGCCATAGCCACGCTTCCAATTATATTCGGCTGCAGGTGCCGCGGTCGCTTCGGTCACCAATGAGGCCGGCGTCACGGCCATGACCTCGGGCTGCGGCATGACAGGCGTCTGGGACACCGCCACGGCCTGCATCTCAGGTGGCGCCGGTGCGCGGTCCGGTAGGCCTGGGGCCTCCGCCGCGGCATTGGGCGCCGCAGCCAGGGCGGTCGGCTTAGCCGGAACCGCCGGTGTCACCGACGCTTCGATCTGCTCGGTACCCTCGACCGGCACCGCAGGCTTTGACTGCTCGGGCGGCGGGGTCCTGAGCCAGTGCCGCTCACCGCAAAGCAGCCAAGCCTTGCAGCCTTTCAGCAGGATCTTGGAGCGCGACAGGACTGTGAGCGTGGCGGTGTAGGTCTGCCCGTCCTCGGGATTGTAAATCTTGCCGGTCCAGGTGCCGGCTGCGGTCGGCGTCAGTCCGGAGAAAATCTGCAGGCCGGCGATCGAACGGCCGCGCAGCGAGGGGTTCTGATTGCGGATGTCTTGAAGGGGGCGCCCGCTTCTATCGTTAGGATCCTTGAGCCAGGCGATGGTGGCGCAGAGCTGCTTCTTGCCGCTGCCGCATTTGAAAACATGGATCTTTGATTCGCGCTCAGCATCCGGCTTCATCCAGTAGCCGGTTGGATCGGCCGGGGCCGCATGGGACTGGCCGGCAGAAGCAAGAAGGATCGCGGTCGCAAACCCGATCGACACAGCGAACGCCTGATGCCTCATCTTAAGGACCTCCGTAAAATCGCGCCAATGGCGCAGACCACGCCATGGCAACCACGTCTCTTGCCCCCTGTCCCTGACCTGCCTCAAAAACGAGGCCTCTGTTGCGCCCTACGGCGCGCCTCGATGGCGCGCTCATTGCTTTGGGGCCGGCTAACCGGCCGTCGAAATTCTGGGTCCCAACCCTTCCAGGACGGCGGCGACACCCATGCCGCCTGCCGTGCAAACCGATATCAGACCCCTCTGGCCACCCCGATTATGCAGGAGCTTGGCCAAAACTGCCAGGATTCGTGCTCCAGTTGCGGCAAAAGGATGCCCGAAAGCTATTGACGAGCCCTTGACGTTCAGCTTGGCCCGGTCGATCGGGCCAAGGGCGGTGCTCCGCCCCAGACGGCGGCGGCAATAGTCCTCGGATTCCCACGCCATCAAAGTCGCCAGCACCTGGGCCGCAAATGCCTCGTGAATCTCATAAAAATCAAAGTCCTGAAGCGCCAGGCCGGCCCGATCGAGAAGTTCGCTCACGGCGACCGTCGGCGCCATCAGAAGTCCTTCTCCTTGCACAAAATCTACGGCAGAAGTGCGGCCCATCGTCAGGTAGGCCTGGACCGGGATGCCCCGATTCGCGGCCCAGTCCTCGGAGGCGAGGAGCACGGTGGCGGCGCCGTCGGTCAGCGGGCTGGAATTGGCCGCGGTGATGGTGCCGGAGCCGGAGCGGTCGAAGGCCGGCTTCAACTCGGCCATTTTCTCCAGCGAAATGTCCTCGCGGATATTATTGTCCCGGAAAACCCCGGCACAGGGCACGACGAGATCGTCCATGAAGCCCTCGTCATAGGCTGCCGCGGCCTTCAAATGGCTCTCGTAGGCCAACAGATCCTGCGCCTCGCGGCTAATGCCCCATTCCTTGGCCATCAGCTCGCAATGCTCGCCCATGCCGAGGCCGGTGCGCGGCTCGGCGGTCGAGGGTGGCTGCGGCGCCAGCTCGCCAGGCAGAAAGCCTTTGAAGGCGGACGCCTTCTGGCCGAAGCCCCTGGCGCGCGAGGCTCTGACCAGCCGCTGCGCGAATCGCCGCTGGAACACCACCGGCGCGTCGCTGGTGGTATCGGTGCCAAGCGCGATGCCGGATTCGATCTGTCCGGTGGCGATCTTGGCGGCCAGGCCGAGCGCGCCTTGCAGGCTCGTGCCGCAGGCCTGCATCATGGTGATGCCAGGCGTGGTCGCCGCCAGCGCGCTGCCGATCACCGCCTCGCGGGCGAGGTTCCAATCCTTGGCATGGGTCACGACGGCGCCGCCCACCACCTCGTCGATATGGGCGCCATGCAGCGCGAAACGGTCGACCAGGCCGCCCAGCGCGCCAGTCAGCATGTCGAGATTGGTGAGTTCGGCATAGGCCGTGTGCGAGCGGCAGAAGGGGATGCGCGATCCCCCGAGCACCGCTACGCGCCGCATCGAAGCTTCAGCCATGGTTGTCGCGAGCTCCCCGTCTCTATCCGTCAAGCTGCGGCGGCTCGCGCCGCCTCATCCTGCATGCGCCGATAATGCAGCGGGCCGCCGCGGAACGGCGCGAAGCCCGTGCCGAAGATCACGCCGGCATCGACATGGTCGGCGCTGGCCACGACCCCTTCCTGCAACGCACGGTCAGCCTCGTCGAGCATCGGCGCGACCAGCTCGCGGCCGAGACGCTCCAGCTCGGCGGCGTCGTAGCTCGCCTCCTCGCGCTTCGGCTTGCCCTGCTCCCAGACATAGAAGCCCTCACCGGTCTTTTTGCCGAGCTTGCCCTGCTGCACCAAGGTCGCGAGCACATTGCCGTCCCGAGGCGCCAGGTTGAGCTCGTTGCCCACGTGATTGGCGATATCCAGCCCGACCATGTCCATCAGCTCGAGCGGCCCCATCGGCATGCCGAATTTGAGCGCGGCCTGATCGATCTTTTCGCGCGGCTCGCCCATCTGGTAGCGCCGCACCGCCTCCATCATGTAGGGCGCGAGAACGCGGTTGACGAGGAAGCCCGGCACGCTCTTGACGATCAGCGGCAGCTTGTTGATCGCGGTGACGAAGGCGCAAGCCTTGCCCACCTCCTCGTCGCGCGTTGCTTCGCCCCGCACCACCTCGACCAGCGGCAGCTGGGCCACGGGATTGAAGAAATGCAAGCCGACCAGCCGGCCCGGATCGTCGAGTTTTTCGGCGATGTCTTCGAGGCGGAGCGAAGAGGTATTGGTGGCGAGCACCGCGCCCGGCTTCACCTCCCGCTCCAGTTTCTGAAACAGGTTCTGCTTGACGTCGAGCTTCTCGACGATCGCCTCGATCACCACGTCGGCATGCTTGATGTGCTTGCCGTCAGGGTCGGCGATCAGTCGCGCCGTGGCGGTCTCGATGGCGACCGGCGTGCGGAGATGCCGCTGAAGCAGGGTCTTGGCGCGGGCGAGCGCCTTTTTAATCTGAGCTTCGTCCAGATCCTGAAGACTTGCCTGCATGCCCTGCACCACGCACCAGGCCGCGATGTCGCCGCCCATGGTGCCGGCACCGATGACATGCACCTTGCGCGGCTTGAAGCCGTCCTTCGGCGCCTCGTCCTTCAGCATCTCCGAAAGCTTGAACACGCGGCGCAGATTGCGGGAGGTTTCACTCGCCATCAGCGGCGTGAACATCTCGGTCTCGGCGATCTTCATGCGCACGGGATCGTCGCCATAGCGCTCGAACAGATCAATCAGGCGGAACGGCGCCGGGTAGTGCTCCTCGCGCACCTTCGCCGCGGTCTTCGTTCGCATCTGCTTGGCGAGCACGGAGCGGATCGGCTGTTTCAGCATCAGCCGCTTCCACCAGGGCGCGCCCTTGGAGCGGCGCTTTTGCAGCACCGCCTTGCGCGCGGCCCAGCGGAGAGTGTGGCGCGTGGCCACGAGCTGATCGACGAGGCCCATGGCCTTCGCGGCGGTGGGCCTCAGCATGCGCCCGGTGAGCATCGCGGTCATCGCGTCCAGCGGCCCGGCGGCTTCGATCGCCCGCACCGTGCCGTTCAGCCCCGGGAAGATGCCGAGCTTGACCTCCGGGAATCCGAGCCGGGTGCCCTCCTCGCGGTCGGCGATGCGCCAGTCGCAGGCCAGCGCCAGTTCGAGTCCGCCGCCAAGACAATAGCCGTGGATGGCGGCGACCACGGTCACCGGCAGCCGATCGATGCGATTGATCAGCTCAAGCGTCTGCTTGACCACTTCGGCGATCTTCGCCTCGGTGTCGAAATCCTTGAATTCGCGGATGTCGGCGCCGGCGATGAAGCTCGGCTCCTTGCCGCTCAGCAGCACGAGGCCCTTCACCTCGCCGCTCATCGATGCGTCCTCGACCGCCTTGACGATCTCGCCCAGTTCCTCGGTGGGGCGGCGGCCGAGCGAGTTCATGCTCTCGCCCTGGCGGTCGAAGATCGCCCAGGCGATGCCCTCGACATCGATTGTGAAGCGCCAGTCCTGCAAATCGGGAAGGGTCTTGGCCATGATCCAGCTACTCGGCGGCGATGTGTTCGGCTTCCGGTTTCTTGTCTTCGTTCGACTTTGCCGGGACGGTGCGGCGGACTGCCTCCTCGGGAGCAAAGTCGTCGACGGCGATGACGCGGGCCACGAGATCGCGCAGCTCCGCCAGGTCGAGCGCCTCCGACTCGGTCAATACGCCCTTCGCCTCGGCTTCGGCAATCCAGTCCCGGCCATGGAAGCGTCTGACCTCGCCCTTGCGGATGGCGCGTTCGAGCTTCCGTTCGGCCTCCTCGCAGGCCACGGCCCGCTCGAGCGTATAGTCGAGCAGCCCGGCCCGGTCGCCCGGATCATCGGAAACGAAAATGTCCCTGGTGAGACGGTCGCGGAACGCGCCCGGCTCCAGCGCGGCGCGGACGATCTCCCTGCCCTGGCTGTCGCTGGCCGGACGGCGGCGCGCACCGAAGGGAAACACCAGCGGCGCCATCAGCCAGGCCGCCCAGCGCACCGGGAAATTGCGCAAGGTGCCGAGCAGCGCCTGGTCGAAGCGGTAGAGGCAGTTTCGCGCGCAATAGTCGACCAGCTTGAGGTCTTCCTTCGGACGCCCGTCGTCTTCGTAGCGCTTCAGCACGCAGGACAGGAGATAGAGTTCGGCCAGCGCATCGGCCATCCGCCCGGTGATCTTCTGTTTCACTTTCAGCCGTCCACCGAGCAGCGCCACCGTCAGATCGGCAACAAGCGCGAAGGACCGGGCGGCGCGGGAAAGCTGCCGCCACCAATGAGGGGTGAGACCGGCATTGGGCGGCCGGCCGGCAAAGACGCCAAAGGTGACATTGTGCCAGAACGCGCCGGCCGCGTTCGACACGGTGAAGGCGGTATGCGCATCGAGCGTGCGCTCGAAGCGCTCGATGCCGCGCTCGGTGTTCGGGTCCTGGAGCGCCTCGATCTCGGTGAAAAGATACGGGTGACTGCGCAGCGCGCCTTGCGCGAAGGTGATCAAGGTGCGGGTGAGAATATTGGCGCCTTCGACGGTGATGCCGACCGGCACCATCTGATAAGCGCCCTGGATGTAGTTCGACGGCCCGTCGCAAATCCCCTTGCCACCGTGAATGTCGAGCGCGTCGTTGACGCATTGGCGCAAGCGTTCGGTCGAGACATATTTCAGCAGCGCGGAGATCACCGCCGGCTTCTCTCCGGCCGAAACCATCGCGGCGGTGACGGCGCGCGCCGCCTCGATCTCGTAGGCCGACTCGATCATGCGGGCGAGCGGCTCCTCCACGCCCTCCATGTAGCCGATCGGCAAATTGAACTGCTTGCGGATGCGGGCGTAAGCCGTGCTCCAACGCAGCATCGCCTTGGCGCCGGCGGCCGCGGTCGCCGGGAGCGAAATGGAGCGCCCGGCGGCGAGGCAGCTCATCAGCATGCGCCAGCCCTGCCCTGCCCGCTCCTGGCCGCCGATCACCCAGTCCATCGGAACGAACACGTCGTGCCCTTTGGTCGGACCGTTGGGAAAGGCGGCGCCGGCCGGCAGATGGCGGCGGCCGATCTCGACGCCGGGGTGGCCGGTCGGGACGAGCGCCAAGGTGATGCCGATGTCCTCGCCGCGGTCGAGATGATTGTCGGGATCGAACAGGCGGAAGGCGAGGCCGAGCAAGGTCGCGTTCGGCGCAAGCGTGATGTAGCGTTTGTCCCAGTTCAGCCTGATGCCGAGCACCTCCCGGCCTTCATGCATGCCCCTGGTGACCACGCCGATATCGCGCATCGAGGCAGCGTCGGAGCCCGAGAATGGGCCGGTCAGGGCGAAGCAGGGAATTTCCTCGCCGCGCGCGAGCTTCGGCAAGTAATGCGCCTTTTGCTCCTTGGTGCCGTACTTCTCGATCAGCTCGCCGGGGCCGAGCGAATTCGGCACCATGACGATGGTGACGGCGGAAGCGCTGCGCGAGGAGATCTTGCCGAGGACCAGCGACTGCGCCTGAGCCGAAAAGCCGAGCCCACCATGCTCCTTGGAAATGAGCATGCCGAGAAAGCCGTTGTCGCGGACGAAGCGCCAAATGTCCTCGGGGATGTCGTGCAGTTCGTGGCGGATCTTCCAGTCATCGAGCTGCTTGCAGAGCTCCGTCGTGGGTCCGTCGAGAAAGGCACGTTCCTCGGCGGTCAAGGTGATCGGCGCCACGCGGCGAAGCTTCAGAAAGTCGGGCGTGCCGGAGAACAGCTCCGCATCCCAGCCGACGGTCCCGGCTTCGAGCGCCTCGCGTTCGGTGTCGGAGATCGCCGGCATCGCCTGTTTGAGGGCGCGGTAGGCGGGCAGAGTGATGTATTTGCGCTTGAACTCGGGGAAACTCGCCGCGAACAGCAAGCCGGCCAGCAGCCAGCCGAACAGCGACCACAAGGGAAAGACCGGCCAGTGCAGTTCGCCATGGCCCAGGCCGAGCTGCGCGGCCGAGGTGATGCCGGCGACGGTCAGGGCCCAGACCGAGAGCGGCACGCGCGCCATGGCCAGGCCAAGCACAAGCGCAAGGCAGACAAGCGCAAAAATGACCTCAGCCATAGGCGGCCTCTGAACTCGCCTCGACCCCGATCCGTCCCCGACTGAAGCGCTGCTTCCGGCACGGCTCGTACGCCGCTGCGGCGCGCGCGAAACCGGCCTTTCGCCCTCTATGGTCCGGATGCGCCATCGACTCAAGCCCCTTTCGTGACCGGACGACTCGATGCGGCGTGGCGGCGAATCATTCGCGGGAAAGCCATCCTAGAAGCAACTCCTACCAGGCAAATTAACGCCGATGCGGCCGCGCTTCCTTGTGCCGCGAGAGTGAATTGGCTAAGCAAGGAGCCAATAGGAGTCGACCGCCAAGGCCGGCTGGGCAAGGACAGGCGTCATGGCAGAGCCAGAGCGACCGCAGCTCAACCCCTATCAAGTGGAGCTGGAAGCCGGCAGGCGCTACGCTTGGTGCCGCTGCGGCCGCAGCCAGAAACAGCCCTTTTGCGATGGCTCGCACGCCGGAACCGGCATCGAGCCGCTGATGTTCACCGCCGAACGCACCGAGCTTGCGCTGCTCTGCGGCTGCAAGGACACCGGCGATCCCCCCTACTGCGACGGCTCGCATCTGCTGCTCTGATTGGGAATTTTCGCCCGTTCCCGACCATCGCCATAATTTGCCGCGTTGGCGGCCCAGGCCCTTCTTGCTAACTTGCTGAATTGACGCCGCGTGGGGGATCGGCGGCGGAAACGGCCTGTGCAGGGGGACGCGCGGAGGCCAATGGCCTATTTCCTTCAGCAATTGATCAACGGGCTCGCGCTCGGCTCGATCTACGGCCTGATCGCCATCGGCTACACGATGGTCTACGGAATCATCGGCATGATCAATTTCGCCCATGGCGACATCTTCATGATCGGCGCCTTCATCGCCCTGATCGCCTTTCTTGCGCTGATGGCGATCGGCGTCACGGCGATCCCGCTCGCGCTGTTGATCGTGTTGATCATCGCCATGTCGCTCACCGCCGTATGGGGCTGGACGGTGGAGCGGCTCGCCTACCGGCCGTTGCGCGAGTCCTTCCGGCTCGCGCCGCTGATCACGGCGATCGGCATGTCGATCGTGTTGCAGAATTTCGTGCAGGTGGCGCAAGGCGCGCGGGTGAAGCCGCTCCAGCCGGTCATCACCGGCGGCTACACGATCTACGAGCAGGGCAATTTCGCGGTCAATCTCTCCAACATTCAAATCCTGATCGTGGCGACAACCTTGGTGCTGATGACGGTGTTCTGGCTGATCATCACCCGCACCGCGCTCGGCCGGGCGCAGCGCGCCTGCGAGCAGGACCGGCTGATGGCCTCGCTGTCCGGCGTCAATGTCGACCGCACCATCTCGCTCACCTTCGTGCTCGGCGCCGGGCTCGCCGCCGTGGCCGGACTGCTCTACCTGCTCTATTACGGCGTGATCGATTTCTATATCGGCTTCATCGCCGGGATTAAGGCCTTCACCGCGGCGGTGTTCGGCGGCATCGGTTCCTTGCCCGGAGCGATGCTGGGCGGGCTGATCATCGGCCTGATCGAGACCTTCTGGTCGGCCTATTTCACCATCGAGTACAAGGACGTCGCCGCCTTCGCGATGCTTGCGGTGGTGCTGATCTTCTTCCCGACCGGCCTGCTCGGACGTCCCGAGGTGGAAAAGGTCTGAGCCCTTGGCGGAGCCCGGCACAACCTTCAGCCAGAGGCTCCAGGCGGCCCTGGTCGATTCGCTTCTCGCCGGCATCATCGCCTTCGCCCTGTTCAGCCTGCTGCTCGGCTTTCGCACGGTCGACGGCGTGGCGGGCCTCACGCTCGAGCCGCGTCCCGAGCTTCTCGCCTACGCGGTCGGCGTCGTCATGCTGGGCCGGTTCCTGCTCAATATGTTCGTGTGGAACGCCGACTATCCGATCACCCGGCCCTTCGCCAAGCTGTTCACCAGCGAGCCGTTCGACCGGAGCGACATCATCGTGCTCGGCGGCACCGCATTATTCGGCGCGACCTTGTTCGCCGCCGGTTTATCGATGCGCAATGCGGGCGCGCAACTCGTCGCGCAGGCGGTTCTGATCCTGGTGAGCGCCGGCGTGCTGCGCCGCCTCATCGTCGGCTACTTTCCGGATCTGCCTTATGCGCGCATCCTGACCATCGGCGGCATCGCCTTCGCCGTGCTGTTTCCAATCTGCGCCTATCTGCTCAACAAGGCGTTCGGCCTCAACCTGCCGCTGCGCTACCTGTTCGACCTGTCGATCCTGGTCTTGACCTACATCATGCTCGGCTGGGGCCTGAACATCGTGGTCGGACTCGCCGGGCTGCTCGATCTCGGCTATGTCGCCTTCTACGCGGTCGGCGCCTATACGTTCGCGCTGCTCGCCACGCATTTCGGGCTGGGGTTTTGGCTCTGCCTGCCGATCGCCGGCGCCGCCGCGGCGCTGTGGGGCATCATTCTCGGCTTTCCAGTGTTGCGGCTGCGCGGCGACTATCTCGCGATCGTCACCCTCGCCTTCGGCGAGATCATCCGCATCGTCCTGCTCAACTGGACCGAGGTGACCAACGGGCCGAACGGGATTTCCGACATTCCCAAACCGAGCTTTTTCGGCCTGCCCTTCTCGCCCACCGCCGAAGACAGTTTCAGCGCCGTGTTCGGGCTCAGCTTCGATCCGCTGCACGGGATCCTCTTTCTGTATTACCTGATCCTGGTGCTGGCGCTCACCACCAACCTGGTGACCCTGAGATTGCGGCGGCTGCCGGTCGGCCGCGCCTGGGAGGCGATGCGCGAGGACCAGATCGCCTGCCGCTCGCTCGGCATCAACACCACCACGACCAAGCTTTCCGCCTTTGCCATCGGCGCGATGTTCGGCGGATTGGCCGGCGCCTTCTTCGCCACGCGCCAGGGCTTCGTCAGCCCGGAAAGTTTCACCTTCATCGAATCCGCGATCATCCTCGCCATCGTCGTGCTGGGGGGCATGGGCAGCCAGCTCGGCGTGGCGATTGCCGCCATCGTCATGATCGGCGGCTTCGAGGCGCTGCGTCACACGCACGGCCTCCAGAGCATCTTCGGCGCGGGCTTCGATCCCTCGCTCTACCGGATGCTGCTGTTCGGCGTGGCCATGGTCGGCATCATGGTCTGGCGGCCGCGCGGCCTCATCGCCACGCGCACGCCGTCCGTCTCGCTCGACGAGGCGCGGCCGATCGGCGCCGATCTGGTCAAGGAGGGCCGGGCATGAGGCCCTGGCGGAAGGATCCGCTGCTCAAGGTCGAGCATCTCAGCATGCGCTTCGGCGGCCTCACCGCGGTGGACGACCTCTCCTTCAAGGCGGGAAGGCGCGAAATCACCGCGCTGATCGGTCCGAATGGCGCCGGCAAGACCACGGTGTTCAACTGCATCACCGGCTTCTACAAGCCGACCGTCGGCACCATGGTGCTGCGCCAGCCGGATGGCGCTGAGTTCCGGCTGGAGCGGCTCGACGACCACGACATCAACTGGCACGCCAAGGTTGCCCGCACCTTCCAGAACATCCGCCTATTTCCGGGCATGACGGCGCTGGAGAACCTGATGGTGGCCCAGCACAACGTGCTGATGCGCGCCTCGGGGTTCACCTTCGGGGCGATCCTCGGCATTGGCGGCTTCCCTCAGGCCGAGGCGGACGCGATCGAGTTCGCCCGTCATTGGCTGGAGCGGGTGGACCTCCTGTCGCGCGCCGACGAGCCGGCCGGCGAGCTCCCTTATGGCGAGCAGCGCAAGCTCGAGATCGCGCGGGCCATGTGCACGCGGCCGCTGCTGCTCTGTCTCGACGAGCCCGCCGCCGGACTGAACGCGCGAGAGAGCGAAGGGCTGAACGCTTTGCTCGAGTCGATCCGCGAGGAAGACGGCATCGCCATCCTCTTGATCGAGCACAATATGAGCGTGGTGATGCGGATTTCCGACCATGTCGTGGTGCTCGACTACGGCAAGAAGATCGCCGACGGCACGGCGGAGGAAGTGCGCAACGATCCGCATGTGATCGCCGCCTATCTCGGCGTACCCGACGAGGAACTGCCCGAATTGCGGGACGAGCTCCGCCCATGACCGCGCCGCTGCTCAAGCTTGACCGGGTGACGGCCTGCCACGGCCGCATTCCGGCGCTGCACGGCATAAGCCTCGACATCTACCCGCATGAGATCGTCGCCCTGATCGGCGCCAACGGCGCGGGCAAGACCACGACGATGATGACGGTGTTCGGCCGCCCCCGCGCCACCCATGGCCGCATCCGGTTCGACGGCAAGGACATCACCGCGCTGCCCACGCATGAGATCGCCAGGCTCGGCATCGCCCAGTCGCCGGAAGGGCGGCGGATCTTCCCGCGCATGACGGTGATGGAAAATCTCCAAATGGGGTCGATCATTGCCGGCGACAGGGCAGGTTTCGACCGGGACCTGGAGACGGTCTGCACCCTGTTCCCCGTGTTGAAGCAGCGCCGCGATCAGCGCGGCGGCACGCTCTCCGGCGGCGAACAGC